>JBFYWB010000012.1:0-5368 GCA_041299015.1 Deltaproteobacteria bacterium | reverse complement strand
CGGCCGGATTGCCCTCGGTGATCAGACAGTCCAGAATCAGGTTCGAGCCGCCGCCGGTCAGACAGATCTTATGGCCGTAGAACTCGTCACGGCGATCTTTAATGATGATGTCGGTGTGCGGTTCGAAGATCGAGAAGATTTTCTCGGCCGCCGGCACCTTTTCTCCGGCGATCACACGCCGCTCGGTTTGCGAGATGACCTTCTCGGTCAGATCCCAATAATGCTGCAGCTGTTGAGCAAACCCAATTGACAAAAATCCCGACTGCCAATGATGAAGCCCCCCACTGGCGATTTGCCAGGATCTTCCAGCGTGGTAAAAGGAGCCTGGAAATTCTACGCGCAACGGCCTGGCCATGGTAGGGAACCTTTGGGACGAATGAAACCACCGGGCAGCCTATCCGCCCTGATCGGGTATCTGTAATCAGAATGCACCAAACCTGTCAATAATGAATAATTAAGATGCGACCCCTGAGTTTCCACTACCTCAGGCAAATCTATCTTGCTGGTCAACAGGCTGCAGATGGCTGCAACTTCATTTAAATGTTCGTAAACAGTTTGTATCTTTCCGTCGGATTCACGTTTGTGAGCGATGAATTCAACATCCATCAATATCCCCCTATCTCGCTATAAATATTATTGCTTCCGGGCCTTGTTCTTCGCGATCAAACCATGGTTCTACAAAAGGAGTAGGAAGATGGATCGCGTGGGACAACATTATCATGAACTATATTGAATCAGGTGTCGTCTGTTTCTAAATCCAGCAGGCCCGCTTTTAAAAGCTTTTTTGTAATCTTATAGATGTCCTTCTTGTCGCCTTGTTTTCTTATACCCACTGCAAGTATATGGATGATCACTTTTTGTTTGACAATCTTGTAAATGACTCGATATCTACCAGCAGCATGTATTGAACGAAAGCCGGATAGGTCCTTGACAAGTATTTTGCCCTGTTTGTCCGGCTCATCCGACAACCCTTCTATTCGATTGATAATTGTGCGCTGGGTTTTTTTGTCTGGAATTTTCTCAATCAGGGCAAGACAGGTGTCGGTGATTAAAATCTCATATTTCAAAGCCCAAGCCTTTCGTAAGCGTCTGACAGTGAACGGGTTCGGCCGGCATCGACATCGTCTATAGCCATTTTCAAATGCTTGATGAGCTCGGGGTCTGACAAAACCTCTATTGTTTCCAGCAACCCTTCGTATAATTCCCAACTCATGACTGCCATTACTTCCTTGTTTCTCCTTGTTACGGCAAGGATCTGACTCTTTTCGGCCTGGTCTGGGAGTTTCATAAATTTATTTCTAGCCTCAGTTATGGGTATTTTTTGCATCGATAGATCCCCCAAATAAATCCTTTTAATGAAAGTCTAAAGTCGCGTTCATGTAAACGTACAACAAGGCGTACACCTTGTCAATTCTTTTCCAAGGATTGCATGAATCATAAAAAGAATCCCTCGTACAGGAACGCGCCGGCAATCGCGTCGCAGTCGGCCGCGCTGACGCCTGCTTGCCGCATGGTCGGCCGCCATGAACTGCGCACGGTGGCGATAATTCCATCGACGATGCCGGCGGCTTCTTCTTCGGCCAGTA
Source organism: Deltaproteobacteria bacterium (assembly GCA_041299015.1). Classification (GTDB taxonomy): domain Bacteria; phylum Desulfobacterota; class Desulfobacteria; order Desulfobacterales; family SG8-13; genus JARFQH01. Next base: position 3,782 of record JBFYWB010000012.1, on the reverse strand, counting down.
GAAAACGACCATATTGGCTCAACAGGTTTTTACGGTTGGCAAAGCGTCCGGCGTCGCCGCAGAACATGGCGAGGTCACGCCGATCATGGGATATTACGGGGGCAGGCGTCAAGTCGAAAGCCGGGCTCAGGCGCCAGTTCCGACCGACAGCGAGCACGGCATGGTTACGCGGGTGGTCGTCCAGGTTGGATACCGCCGCGTTGAAGCACATTCTTCCGAAGAGTTCACGCAGGTCGGCTTCCGGTGCTGCACTAATGCGCCTGATCTCATCCGCCAGCAGGATGTAAGACCAGGCCCGCCGCGATACCGTATCATCCTCGCTGCGCAGCAGCGTCAGCGCACTGACCATTCGGTGCCTCCGGAAACCGCCCTCGGCCCGGTCGCGGTCGAACCGGCGTACCAGCAGAACGTCTCGACCGCCAACGGCAGCGAGTTCGCTTTCAGCCGTACTTAAGCCGCAGGCCTGGGCCAATCTCAACAGGCCATGCTCCACGCGAGGATGACTCCAGCGATCGTCGAAGCGGGGAAACTTGGCCATCCACAGGTCATTGCCGTGTTGCACCACCGTTTTGGGTCGGGCACCGCCCATGGAGGTGCCAAGTAGCATGAGCTCCTCGACCTGACCGGCGGCTGACCCTGCAAGATTTGGATCTTCATTGATGATGGCGTCAGCGGCGGCCTGCAGGCGCTGCAGGTCAAGAGTACGATTGAAAATACGCTTCGTAGGCGGCGGTTTTAACGTATCGCCAAACCCCAGCGCGCCGGCCCGGTCGTCCGGGCCGTACATCAGGTAATCGAATTCTTCAAGCTGCGTGTAACCGGTGTTTCGTTCGATGACCCGCCGGCCCCAATAATCCGGCATGGAATCGCGGATCGCGCCGAAAAAGCCCTCCATGCGGGCGGTTTCATACACCCCCCGGCGCAGCCGCAGCTCAACGGGATCGAATTCAACGGCATCGCCGCGTTCGAGATAACGTCGCCCGTAAACGAACTGCCCGACCGGCTCGCCTTCCGGTGTGGGGGATACGCGGAAGCGGCCTGCGGTAATAAACTCCGTAGTACCGGGCAGAACGATATAAACGTAGCACTCACGCTCAGAAATCATCGTCGATCACCCTCCGCTTCGGCGCCGTCTTCGGGCTTCTGGCTCGTTCTAGAAGCTTGCCTTCCTCATCGCGATCCGGATCGGCCAACAGCAGCACATCTTTCAGAAGGCCGAGCGCCCACAAGGCACCCAGGTATGCAGCAATAGCGGTGGTGGGTTTGCCGTTCTCGATATCGGCCATCACATAGCGTGAAATGCCAATGCGTTCGGCAAGTGCCTCCATGGAAAGCCTGCGTCTCAGACGCGCGGTGCGGATATTTCGACCCAGTCGGCCGAGGGCATCCCCGACAGCCGCCGGAGGAGATTTGGCAATTTTACTGACCTGCGACATGTTTATTTTATATATCTTATAGGTTTTATATGTTGTTTCAAATAAACATAAATCGATTTCCGGCGGCGGTCAAGCACTAAGGGCTCACTCAAGTGTCGCAGGGAAGATCCATTAAAAGATCGCGTGTGGGCACTATCTGTTTGTAAGATTAGGAAAAACCCCCTTCAGAGAGCCGGTGATCCCTTTGGGCTTTTCCGTCTCTTGAGAAGCGATGCGGGTGATTTCGGAATCCAGCACCACCACGGTACCCGGTAGTTTGTCGAAGGTCTTCGGCTTGAAAACCCGCATTAAATCGTCCACATTTGTTACGGTCGCATCGAATTCATCCTGGTAGTAGGTCAACACCTTATCGAAGGCCTCCGGAAAGCGCTTCTGGACGCGTCGGAACGGAACGTCGGAGATGACCGGGTCTTCGAGGTAAGCGACCAGGAATTCAACGGTCTCCGGCCGGCCGATATGTTCCTGCGGCCTTGCGAACATATCAAGGAAGCCGCCGTAATTTCCTAAGAACAGGAACCCTTCGATCGGATCGCTGAGCAGCCCGGCCGCCGGATCACGCCGAAAGGAGGTCGGCAGATCGAGTTCCGGCGGTGATGACGGGCCGCCGGCATCTTTTCCTGCATGATGCCGGTTCCAGTGATCCAAAAATTGACGGTACTTTTCTTCCAGCTCCAATCCCGGGGCGACGATTTCATCGCTGCCGAAAACCTCCATGAAAACTTCGTGCTGTTCCCGGACGGTCTTTCGGCTCTTCATCAGTTTTTCCTCGTTGTCGCGGAAAGCGAGATTCGGAAACCGCATCTGCATGTCGACCGCTGCCCGATACATTGCTGCGCGGTGTCGTCGCGACCCGTCCCACTTGTAAATGCCGGCACTGCCTGAAAATAAGTGAAAGCGCCCGGCCGGGACGATTCGCGCCATGATAAAATCGCCGATGCCTACCCCCGCCATCGCCCGGGGAGCCGTGGCGTAGACCCGGTAGCGCCGTTCGTTGATGAGGTTGAGCATGTCGAGCCGGTCACCGGTCTGCCCCTCGATCTCGAACAAACCCTGGATGACGTCATGCCATCCCAGTACCATACGACGCACGTCGTCGCTCATGATCCCGGAATAATTCTCCACAAACTGCCGGGCAATCGATTTGCCGTCGGCAAGAGGCCTCTCCAGCACTAGTTTGTCGGTTAAGTCGGTCCAGTCCACGTCCTTGCGCGATTCCCAATCCGGGCCGTATTGCTCGATCAGGGCGTCTTCCGCTGCCTGCCGGAATTCGGGCCGTCCAGAGTAATCAACCAGCGCCGCTTTGATATCACCGATGCGTGCCAAGGTCTCCGGGGGCAGATCTTCACCATCCAGCGCCAGCGGCTCCTGCAGGACCCCCAAATCGATGATGACGTTTTTTTTGCCTATTTCGAGCGGCCGACCATGGTCACCGAACAGCTCCAGGGTCATTTCTTCGGCGTCGGTCGGTTCCATCAGCCGGATCCAGATTTGCAGTTCCTTCGGCAGGCACAAGCCGCTGTTCCGTGCCCACAGGATGCCGCCATGGACAAGCTGGTGGGCAAGGGCGTAATCGCAAGGCACCATCTTGGAACCGCGCCTTTGTAATTCATCCCACAGTTCTTCCAGGTCGCTCTGCGCCACTTCGGCCTCGCCCCAGACATCCTTGAGCCCAAATTCGAGCAGATCGACCAAAAATGCAGCCAGGACCTTGCCGGTGGGTGCCTCGCGCACCACATGAACCATCGCCGATTTCGCTTCCCGCCAATCCTCGTTGATGCGGCAGTCCGAAAGGGGGTGCCGATGATTGAGGGCCTCACGCAGCAAAGGATCTTTGCGCAGCAGGGCCGGCTGCGCCTGCCGGCGGCTCCGTTCCTGTTTGACGCGGACTTTGCGTTTCTGTTCGCGCTTTTGTTTTTTATTTTGTTTGGCCATAGTGAAACATCTCATTTGCTGGTCAGATGATATGTATAGCAGTGGCCAATCTTTTTTACCAGTCCGTGTGGTCGAAGACGCCTGATGATAATTGCACGGCCTCGGCCAAGTCGAGAACAATTTTTATCGCGCGAATCGTCATTCGAGATGACCCTCATTTTCCCCTTAAATTTTTACTTTTCGGCCGTAGATTTATCCGGACATAATGTTTTTACACCCGTGCAGCGGTCATGTCTCACGTTCATCAATACGCCGGACAGGAGGGATCTAAAATGGTCGACGTTGGAAAAATAGCACCCGATTTTTGTCTGCCATCGGCCGCAAAGGACAAGGTTTGCCTCAAAGATCACAAGGGCCAATGGACCGTCATCTTCTTCTACGCCAAAGACAACACCAGCGGTTGAACGGCCGAAG
>JBFYWB010000109.1:0-66242 GCA_041299015.1 Deltaproteobacteria bacterium | reverse complement strand
GCATGGAAATCATCTCCTCGCCGCTGCCGTTCACCAACTGGAAGGTGCCATGGCTGCACGTGGCCTTTGAAAACGCCGCCGCCGTGCTCTCCGGCGCCGAAGCCGGCTACCGGGCGCTGGTGCGCAAAGGCAAGCGGCCCGAAAAAGGGACCGTCTTTCTGGCCATGGGCGGAGACGGCGCCACCACCGACATCGGCTTTCAAGCCTTGTCCGGCGCACTCGAACGGGGGCACAATTTCCTGTATGTCTGTTACGACAACGAGGCCTACATGAACACCGGCATTCAGCGGTCGTCCTCCACGCCCTTCGGCGCCTCCACCACCACCTCGCCGTCCGGCAAATTCAGTCCCGGGCAGCGGACGTGGAAGAAGAACATGGCCGAGATCGTCGTGGCGCACGACGTTCCCTACGTTGCCACGGCCTGCGCCAGCTATCCGTTCGACCTGATGGAAAAGGTTCAGAAAGCCGCCCGAACACCCGGGCCGGCCTATGTTCACATCCTGTCGGTGTGCCCCACCGGCTGGCGCATGCCGCCCAACAAGGCGATCTGGATCGGACGGCTGGCCGTGGAGACGGGCGTGTTCCCGCTTTTCGAAGTTGTCGACGGCAAATACCGGATGACCCACGAGACCGCGGAACTGAAACCGGTGGAGGAATACCTGCGGCCCCAGGGGCGTTTTCGCCACCTGACCGCCGAGATGATCGCCCACATCCAGAAACGGGTTGCCGCGGAATACGACAAGCTCGTGGCCAAGACCCGATTGTAAGACCCACTCCGGGACGTCGCTGCCGAACGGATCGGCGGGCGGGTTCCAGTTCCCATCGAGGTTGAGACACATGAAAGAGAAGGTAACCGAAATCATCCAGAAGTATAATTCGGACAAGGGGTTCCTGGTGCCGATTCTCCAGGATGTTCAAAAGGAGTTCAATTATCTCCCCAGGGAAGCCTTGAATGCGGTTGGCACGATCCTAAATCTCCCCCTCAGCCGCATCTACGAGTTGGCCACCTTTTACAAGGCCTTCAGCCTGAGGCCCCGGGGCCGGCACCAGCTCAGTCTCTGTGTGGGAACGGCCTGCCACGTGCGCGGCGCGACCCTGCTGCAGGAAAGTATCGAACGGGGCCTGAACATCAAGGCCGGCGAGACCAGTGACGACCTGGAGTTCACCTTCGAGACCGTCAATTGCCTGGGGGCCTGCGCACTGGGGCCGATCCTGGTGGTGGATGAAGAGTATCAGGGACAGGTAACCCTTTCCAAAACCAACAAGATTCTAAAGAAGCTTGGGAAAAAGGTAGCGACCGATGATCAAGAAGATTAAGTCACCCGCAGACCTCGAAAAACTGCAGGAAGTGGCCAAACGGCGCATCGATCCGGAAAAACCCTGTATCGCCTTTTGCACCGGCACCGGATGTCTGGCCTATGGAACGCAGAAATTGGTGGATTTGTTCAAGCAAGAAATTGAAAAGCGTCATCTCGGTGATTCTCTGTATGTTCGCAACACCGGTTGCCATGGGTTCTGCGAACGCGGACCGATGGCCGTCATTTACCCCCAGAAGATCTTCTACCAGCATATAAAGCCGGAGGACGTGTCGGAAATTATCGAAAAGACCGTGCTCGCGGGTGACGTCATCGACCGGCTCCTCTACGAGGATCCCGTGACCAAAACCAAGATCGTCAAAGAAGACGATGTGCCTTTTTACAAGAAGCAGATGCGCCTCGTCTTCGGCATGAACGGACTGATCGAACCCACCAGCATAGACGACTACCTGGCGATCGGCGGTTACAGCGCCCTTGCCAAGGCGTTGAGCCGGATGAAGCCCCAGCAAGTGGTCGACGAGGTGATCGCCGCCAACCTGCGGGGACGCGGCGGCGGCGGATTCCCCGCCGGCTGGAAATGGGATGCCACCCGCAAGGCCCAAGGCGATCCCAAGTACGTCATCTGCAACGCCGATGAAGGCGACCCGGGCGCTTACATGGACCGCAGCCTGCTGGAAGGCAATCCCCACTGCGTTCTGGAGGGAATGGTCATCGGGGCCTATGCCATCGGCTCCAGCCATGGCTACATCTATGTACGCAACGAGTATCCCCTGGCCGTCAAGAACATCACCCTGGCCATCGAAAAGGCCCGCGAATTCGGCCTGCTGGGTGAAAACATCCTGGGCACCGGTTTCAGTTTCGACGTTCTCATCAACCGCGGCGGCGGGGCCTTCGTCTGCGGGGAATCCTCAGCGCTTTTCGCCTCCATCGAGGGCCGGTCCGGCGAACCGCGGGCGAAATACGTCCACGCCACCGATCGCGGCCTCTACAACAAGCCCACCAATCTCAACAACGTTGAAACCTGGGCCAACGTTCCGCTGATCATCAACAACGGCGCCGCCTGGTATGCCGGCATCGGCACCGCAAAGAGCAAGGGCACCAAGATCTTCTCCCTGGTCGGAAAAATCAACAACACCGGCCTGGTGGAAGTCCCCATGGGCATCACCCTGCGGGAGATCATCTACGAGATCGGCGGCGGCATTCCCAAGGGGCGCAAGTTCAAGGCGGTCCAGACCGGTGGCCCCTCCGGCGGCTGTATCCCTGAGGAGCACCTGGACATACCGGTGGACTTCGACGCGTTGACCGAACTCGGCTCGATGATGGGCTCCGGCGGCATGATCGTCATGGACGAACGCAACTGCATGGTGGACGTGGCCAAATACTTCCTTTCGTTCCTTGAAGGCGAATCCTGCGGCAAGTGCACCCCCTGCCGGGAAGGGGTCCTGCAGATGCGCAAAATTCTGGACCGGATTTGCGAAGGCAACGGCACCCTGGCCGACATCGACACGCTCGAATGGATGGGCCAGGCCATCGCCGACGGGTCTCTGTGCGCCCTGGGCGGCTCGGCCCCCAACCCGGTTTTGACCACCATCCGCTATTTCAGGGACGAGTACGAAGCTCACATAAAGGAAAAGCGCTGCCCCGCCGGCGTCTGCAAGGCACTGATCACCTACAGCATCGACCCGGAAACCTGTACCGGCTGCCATGTCTGCGCCCGGATCTGTCCGACCCAGGCCGCCACCGGCGAGAAGAAAGCGGTTCACACCATCAACCAGGAAACCTGCATCAAGTGCGGAGCCTGCTACGAATCCTGCAAATTTGATGCGGTGACAGTGGCATAACCCATCCGGAATGCGATGATCGCATTTTGTTTTTCGATTGCCAGCAAGGGAGTTACGACATGTCGGAAATGGTAACACTGAAAATCGACGGCCGGCAGATACAGGCACCCGTCGGCAGCACCGTCATCGAAGCGGCCCGGGACGCCAATATTTACATCCCCAACCTCTGCAGCAATCCGGAACTCGAGCCTTACGGCGCCTGTCGCATGTGCATGGTGGAAATCCGCCACGGCAAACGCACCCGCCTGGTGGCGGCCTGCATTTACGAGGTCAGCGAAGGCCTGGAGGTCAAAACCGACACCGAGCGGGTCAACAACGTGCGGCGGCTGGTCATCGAACTGATGCTGTCCCGCAACCCCAAACATCCCACCTTACTCGAACTGGCCCGCCGGCATGGCGTGGAAGGAACCCGCTTCGAGGTGGATGTCAGGGGCTGCATCCTCTGCGGACAGTGCGTGCGAACCTGCCGCGAGGTGGTCGGCGTTTCGGCCATCGGGTTCGAAGGCCGGGGCACCACCCGCCGAGTGGCCACGCCCTTCAACGAGTCGCCGGCGGAGTGTATTGCCTGCGGTTCGTGCGCGTACATCTGCCCAGTTGACGTGATACCGCTCAAAGAAAAAGACGGCGTGCGAACCATCTGGAAGACCGATTTCCCGATGCTCAAATGCCAGTCCTGCGGCCGAACCATCGCACCGCAACGCCAGCTCGAGCATTTCGCCAAAATCACCGATCAGTCTCTTGACGATTTGACGAAAAGCTGTGTACACTGCCGCTGATCATTGATCATCGGGCAACATGCCCGGAAACGGTCGCGATGGCGACATGGCGACCGCATATGCACCTTTTATTGCCAAGTTCAAGAAAACGCCCTTCAAGCCGATGACAACCCGCCCCCTGGCGACAGCGGGACGGGGCAAGAACAGCACCCGTAAGGACCGCGGTCCCGCCCCTTGGTCCCGTTCAACCGGCGTAGCGGCTGCGGGAGACTTCCCACTGCCGGGATGCGGCCCGCGAAACGGCGTGGGGATGCCCCCACGCTGCGGCAATCCATGCCAATTGCCGCCGTCCGACCTTCGTCGTCACCCTGCTTGAATAGCCTGCAACGGAAAGGATCCTCACCATGAGTGCCAAGACCGAAGACCGTATTGAAGCCTTGGAGGTCGCGCTGACCAATGAGAAAAGGGAAGGCGAGTTCTATCGCAAACATGCGCAACGGACCAAGGACCCGCTGGGACGCAAGATGTTCCAGACCCTGGCCGACGAAGAAGCCGAACATTACAGCCGGATCCAGGAGCTTCACAAAAAGCTCAGCAGCGAGGGCAAGTGGCCCGCAACTCTGCCCTTGAAAGTCAAGGACACAGTGGTCAAGGATGTCCTCAAATCGGTGGTCGAGGGGATCGACACCGCCACCGAGACCGATATGGACGACCTGGAAGCGGTTAAATTCGCCATAGAGTTCGAGGCCAAGGGCGAAGCCTTCTACAAGAAACTTCGTCAAAACGTCGAAGACCCGCAAGAAAAAACATTTTACGGCATGCTCGAGAGCATCGAGCGCGAACACCGGTTGTCACTGGAAGAAACCTTCGCATACTTCAAAGACCCCGAGGGCTGGTTTCAGAAAATGGAGAAGCCCCATCTGGACGGCGCCTGATCGTCTTACGCTTCCTTGCCGGATCGCACGCCTGCAAGAGATCCTTGCCCCGGGATCATAAATCAGGGTGACATACCCATTTACGGCGGTGGAATATCTCCATTGCCGACGAAAGGAGGGCGTTATGGCACGCGAAGACAGTTTCTTTTCAACATTTGTCAAAGTCAGCAAGACCATCAGCTCCAGTTTGGACCTCAAGGAAGTCCTGGACCTGATCTTGAAAAACTCGATCGAAGCCCTCAAGTTGAAAGCCGGCGTCATCAGCCTGCTCAACAAGAAGGCCAACCGGCTGGAAGTCATTGCGCATCGCAATCTGAGCGATGAATTCATCAACAAGGGACCCATCCTGGCCGACAAGAGCATGCCCGACGCCGTGGAGACCAAGCACCCGGCGATCATCGAGAACATTGAAGACGAATGTCAGCTGCAATATCCGGAGGCCTGTAAAAAAGAGGGCATCAAGGCCATCCTCTCCGTGCCGATTGTGCTGCGCAACGAACTCATCGGTATTCTGCGTCTGTACGACGGCAAACCCCGTGAGTTCAGTTACCGGGAAGTGGAGTTCATCACCGCCTTGGCCGAACAGGGGGGCATTGCCATCCAGAACGCCCGCTATTTCCAGCAGGTGGAAAAAGACCACAAAAAGGAAATGGCGGAGTTGTGGGAATGGTTCAATTCCATGTCGGGTCAAACGATGCTGGACGGGTAAGGACGCGCGCGGCTCGGCTGAGCCGGCCGCCTCAGGAAGGACAACGGGTTCTGCCGCCTAAAGCAGCCCCTCGAAAAAATCATTGCCTTTGTCGTCCACGATGATAAACGCCGGAAAATCTTTGACGGAGATCTGATAAACGGCTTCCATGCCGAGTTCCGGGTAGGCGATGATGTCAACCGCCGTAATGCACTCCTTGCCCAACCGCGCCGCCGGGCCGCCGATCGACCCGAGGTAGTAGCCGCCGTATTTTTTGCTCGACTCGGTTACCACTTTCGACCGGTTACCCTTGGCCAACATCACCAGGGAAGCCCCCTGTTCCTGGAACACCGGCACGTAAGAATCCATGCGACCGGCGGTGGTCGGCCCGAAGGAACCCGATGCATGACCCGGCGGCGTCTTGGCCGGGCCGGCATAGTAAATGATGCGGTCCTTGAGGTACTGCGGCAGCCCTTCCCCTTTTCGAAGCCGTTCGCTGAGCCGCGCATGCGCAATATCCCGGGCCACAACGATCTTGCCGTTCAGAAGCAGCCGTGTGGACACGGGATATCGGCTCAAATCGGCCCGGATCTCATCCATGGGTCGGTCCAGATCGATCCGCACCCCATCGGTGACCGTTGCGGCGGGTTCCGGAAGATAGCGCGCCGGATCGGTCTCCAACCGCTCCAGATATATCCCTTCTGCGGTTATCCTGGCCTTGATGTTGCGGTCGGCGCTGCAGCTGACCCCCATGCCGATGGGACAGGACGCACCGTGCCGCGGCAGGCGAACGACGCGCACGTCATGACAGAAATACTTGCCACCGAACTGGGCGCCGATGCCCAGCTCGCGCGACAATTGCAGCAACCGCGCCTCAAGCGCTGTGTCGCGAAAGGCATGTCCGGTGGGGCTGCCGGCTGCGGGCAGACCGTCCAGGTATCCGGCCGAAGCCAACTTCACGGTCTTCAAATTGGCTTCGGCCGAAGTCCCGCCGACCGCGAACGCCAGGTGATAAGGCGGACAGGCGGCCGTACCGAGCGACTTCATCTTGGCCTGCAGAAAGTCGACCAGTTTCTCCGGGGTCAGCGTCGCCTTGGTTTCCTGGTAGAGATAGGTCTTGTTGGCCGAACCGCCGCCCTTGGCGATGAACAGGAATTTGCAGGCCTTGCCCGGCACGGCGTAAAGCTCGATTTGGGCCGGCAGGTTGCAGCCGGTATTCTTCTCTTCGAACATGCTGAGCGCTGCGTTCTGGGAGTAGCGCAAGTTGTTGCGGGTGTAGGCGTTGAACACGCCTTCGGCAAGAGCCCGCTCATCATCACCGCCGGTCCAGACCTGTTGCCCTTTTTTCCCGATGATGACGGCGGTGCCGGTGTCCTGGCACATGGGAAAGATGCCGTCGGCGGATATCACGGCATTTTTGATCATTTCCAGGGCCACGTAGCGGTCGTTGTCCGACGCTTCCGGATCCTTCAGAATCTTCGCCAGCAGTTTCAGATGCGTCGGCCTTAGCAGGTGGGCCACATCGGTGAAGGCCCGCTCGGCCAGCAGCGTCAAACCGGCCGGAGCGATTTTCAGTATTTCTTGTCCTTCGAAAGTCGCTCCGGCGACATGATCGGCGGTCAACCGGCGGTATTCGGCGGTGTCTTGAGCCAATGGAAACATCTCCTGGTAGGCGAATCCCGGCATTCTCAATCCTCCCTCGACCGGTGATCGGTGCAGTCCACCGGGTCACGTAAAAAATGAATCACGCCTTTTTTGAGTGAGCCCTTTGGGTGGATTATCTAAAAACATGTCCGCCCGCTGTCAAGCATAATCGGACGGCTCAGATAGGGGTTGTCCTTTTTCATCCGAATCGTTAAGCTCGGCTTTCCGGAAGTCGACCCACAATCGATTTGAACGAACAGGCCGCGGCCGGGCGCTGAAGAAAATCAAAAGCTCTCGGGCAGCGCGTATCGGAGAAGCGGATGATTGTTGCGGGGCTGACAGGTGGAATCGGGACCGGCAAGTCGACGGTTGGCGCCATTTTCGCGGAAGCCGGGGCCGCGGTGATCGATGCGGACGAAATCGCCCGCAATATGGTCGCCAAGGAGCGCCCGGCCTGGTGTCGGATTGTGGCGCATTTCGGCAGGGACGTTCTGCTGCCGAACGGCGACATCGACCGCAAGAAGCTGGGGACGATCATTTTCAACGACGCGCGGCAGAGGGCGCACCTCGATCGAATCGTTCATCCGTGCGTGATGGCGGAAATCAAACGCCGGCGCGAAGAAATCGAAAAAACCCGCCCCCGCGCCGTCGTGATTCTGGATGTGCCGCTGTTGATCGAAGCGGGCATGGACCGCGGTCTGGATGAAGTGATGGTGGTGTATGTCCCGGAAGCCGTGCAGCTCGAGCGGCTGATGCGCCGGGATGGGCTCACTGCGGCCGAAGGCCTCTCCCGTATCCGTTCGCAGATGCCGATCGAAGAGAAAAAGAGGCGCGCCACGGTTGTCATCGACAACAGCGCCAACCCGTCCGTCACCCGCAAGCGGGTATTGGAGGTGTTTGCGGATCTTCGGCGCCGCTCATGGCGCTCGTGACCCTGCAAGCCGGTCAATCGGCGCCGCAGCCTTGAGCTTTCCCGTACACCGCAGAAGGTCTCCTGGGTTGCCAAACCAGGGCCGCCGCCCTATTTTGCGGTTTAAAATGCGACAACGTCAACTGACACACGAGGTATCGACATGCATAAATCGGCGGCATCTCCAAAGATCGACCACCTGAAAAAAGTGACCTTGGCCATCGAGGCAGGCACCTCTGCGGCCGAGATGAACATCACGGTACGACCGCAGCTCATGACATTCGTCTACGGCCTGGGAACCGCGGGCCTGACGCCCTTTGAGTACGCATTGGCCGACAAGTCTGCCGGCGATGAGGTCCTGATCAGCATCCGGTGCGGCGAACTGACGCGGACATTCGGACACCTGAGGCCGCCCTTCGGGACGGCAACCGATGACACGGCCGCGGTTCATCTCAGGATGCGTGTCGAGAAAATTGAAGCGTCCGAGGGTCGCGAAATCATCACCGCCATGGCAGCGGCCGCTGAATGCGGATGCGATTGCGGATGCGGCGGCAAGCACGGCGCTTGTTGACCGGGCGGCACTCGCGGATGGCCGGTGATTTCCGAATACGCCGGAAGGCACGGGAATCGCACCGGACGCAATTTTTTAATTTGGCGTTTTACGACACGGTCCCACGGGAATCGGGATGAAACCACCTCTCTCCGATAGTTGCCTTGTCGATTCAGCGGCACGGGCGATCCTGGAAAGATTCAACGTCTTTCACGCCGCATTCAAGGACATCACCCGCCGCGCCGCGGAGCGGTTCCTCATCCGGGATTGGCATGGTCTCCAGGACGATGCGACCGACCGATTGGACCTTTACCGTCAGTCGGTGGACACGGCTGAGGCCTTCACGCGGCGACTGCTCGGAGAAGGCGTTAAAGACAAACTGACCTGGGCCGGTATGAAGGCGGTCTACTCCGAGCGCATCTCCCGCCAGAATGATCGCGAACTGGCCGAAACCTTCTTCAACTCCGTTACCCGCCGGATCTTTTCCACGGTCGGTGTCGATCCGCGGATCGAATTTGTCGACTCCGATTTCGACACGCCGCCCGCAGCGTTCACCCCGGAGGCGTGCCGCAGCTATTTACCGGACGGTAAACCCGTCGATTTGATTCGTGCCGTCTTGGAAGACTGCGGTTTCGGATCGCGGCTAAAGGATGCCGCCACCCAGGCGATCGCGGTCACACGTCGCCTGCGCTCGCTGCTCGAAGCCCGGGGCGCGGGGGTCACGATCGAACGCATCGACGTGTTCGACAGTCTCTTCTACCGCAACAAGGGCGCCTACCGGGTCGGCCGCATCGTCACGGCGTCCGGCACTCTGCCGCTGGCGATCGCACTGCATCACCCGTCGGGGGGCATCGTCGTCGATGCCGTGCTTTTGGATGAGGAAAGCCTGAGCATCCTGTTCTCCTTCACCCGTTCCTATTTTCTGGTCTACGCCGATCGGCCTTGTGATCTGGCCCATTTTTTGAAGAGCATCCTCCCGCACAAGCGCAGAGCCGAACTCTACACCGCAATCGGCTACAACAAGCACGGCAAGACCGAGCTTTACCGCGACATCGTCCGTTACACTCAAGAGTGCACCAATGAGCGGTTCGTATTTTCCCCGGGTCAGCGCGGCATGGTCATGATCGTCTTCAACATGGCGCAGGATGATCTGGTGATCAAATTGATCCGGGACCGTTTCCGCAATCCGAAAAACACCACGCGCCGCGCGGTGATGGAAAAATATGATCTCGTGTTCAAACACGATCGCGCCGGTCGTCTGGTAGAGGCCCATGCTTTCGAATACCTTAAGTTCGACCGTTGCTGGTTTTCAGACGAACTGCTCGATGAACTGCTGCGCGAGGCCGCTGAAACCGTGCGGGTCGTTCAGGATGAGGTTATTCTCCGGCATGCCTATGTGGAACGGCGGGTCACTCCCCTGGACATTTACCTGCCGGAAGCCGAGCCGCAAGCAGCCGAGGCTGCCGTCATCGACTACGGCAACGCCGTCAAGGATCTGGCCGTCAGCAACATTTTCCCGGGCGACATGCTGCTTAAGAATTTCGGGGTGACCCGCCACGGGCGGGTCGTTTTCTACGACTACGATGAATTGTGTCCGCTGCTCGACTGTCATTTTAGGAAACTGCCCCGCGCGCGCTCCGTCGAAGATGAGCTGGACAGTGAGCCCTGGTTTTTCGTCGACGACAACGACGTCTTCCCCGAAGAGTTCCCGCGATTTCTGGGTTTGGCGCCCCATTTGCAGGGCGTGTTCACCAAGCACCACGCCGATCTCTTCGGCTTGGAATTCTGGCAAAAGACCCAAGCGGCCATCCGCAGCGGAGAGATCATCGATGTCTTGCCCTACCTGCCGCCCTACCGCCTGGCGTGAGCCTTCCAAAAGGAAATATTCCGGGCGGTGTTTCTCAAGCGGATTGGCATAAGGGCACCCGGCAATTTGGCTTTCCGGCACCGCCCTTTTCTTTAGGGATCTTTGACGCACTTTTGCTCTGCCCATAGCGGCGGCGGTTGCGGTCGAGACAGATGCGCTGAATTGTCTTTACATTGGTGAAAAAATATTTAAGGTTAAATCGAAATTTTGAAAACGGGAGGTTCAGATGAACAAGCAAGGCGCCGTCGCCGGAATCGAAGTCACCGCCCCCGTGTCGGCAGAGTTTTACCGGATTCTTACTCCCGAGGCCCTGGCCTTTGTCGGCGGCCTGGCCCGCCAGTTCGACGCCCGCCGCAGGGAACTGCTCGAACGTCGCCAGCAGGTCCAGTCCGAGATCAACGCCGGCAAGCTGCCGGATTTTCTACCGGAAACACGGCCCATCCGCGAAGGTGACTGGAAGATCGAACCGGTCCCCGACGATCTGAGAGACCGACGGGTGGAAATCACCGGTCCGGTCGACCGCAAAATGGTCATCAATGCACTCAATTCCGGAGCCGCCACCTATATGGCCGATTTCGAGGATTCCCACGCCCCTACCTGGGAAGCCACCATCCAGGGGCAGATCAACCTCCGCGATGCGGTCGATGGCAACATTGCCTTCTTCAGCCCGGAGGGGAAATCCTATCGTCTGGCCGACCGCGTTGCCACCCTCATCATGCGTCCACGGGGGTGGCACCTGGCGGAAAAACACGTCCTCGTCGACGGCCGGCCGATTTCCGGCAGCCTTTTCGATTTCGGCCTCTTCTTCTTTCACAACGCCCGCCAGCAGCTGTCAAAGGGCACCGGCCCCTATTTCTATCTGCCCAAAATGGAGAGTCATCTGGAGGCCCGGCTGTGGAACGACGTCTTCGTCCACGCTCAGCAGCTGCTCGATATTCCCAGGGGATCCATCAAGGCCACCGTGTTGATCGAAACCATTCTGGCGGCCTTCGAAATGGATGAAATCCTGTATGAACTGCGGGAGCACGCCGCCGGTCTGAACTGTGGCCGCTGGGATTACATCTTTAGTTTTATGAAACGGTTTAGGGACGTTCCCGGTTATATCTTCCCCGATCGGGCCCAGATCACCATGACGCGGCACTGCATGCACGCCTATTCCCTGCTGGCCATCAAGACCTGTCACCGCCGCGGCGCTCACGCAATGGGCGGCATGGCCGCCCAAATTCCGATCAAGAACGACCCGGTTCAAAACCGGGCCGCCCTGAAACGCGTCCGCGACGACAAGACCCGCGAGGCCACCGACGGCCACGACGGCACCTGGGTGGCCCATCCCGGTCTGGTGCACATTGCCCGCGAAGAGTTCGACAAGGCCATGCCCGCGCCGAATCAGATCGACAAGCTGCGCGAGGACGTGCACGTCACGGCCGCCGACTTGCTGCGGCTGCCCTCCGGAACGATCACCGCGGAGGGTCTGCGCACCAACGTGAGCGTCGGTATCCAGTACATGGCCAACTGGCTCAGCGGGTTGGGGTGTGTGCCGCTTTACAACCTGATGGAGGACGCCGCCACGGCGGAAATATCCCGTACCCAGGTCTGGCAGTGGATCCACCACCCGCGCGGCGTATTGAGCGACGGTCGCAAGGTCGACCTGAATATGTTCCGCAGGGTTTTAGAGCAGGAGATGGCGAATATCAGGAGCGAGGTTGGCGAACGGCAGTTCGAAACGGTCCGATATGACCTGGCGGCGCGACTCTTCGATGAGATCATCACCAACGACGAACTGGAAGAATTCCTGACCCTGCGCGCCTACGATTATCTCGATTGATCGCCCGCGAACCTGGATCATCAGCACCGCTTTGCGGTCGCAGGCGGATCCTGTCTGACCGGAACGGCTTACCGCGCCCGTCGGCGATGAGCCGCAGACCATGCTATCGACCCGGAAGGGGCCTTTTTTAACCGAGCGTGAGGAGGGAAAAATGAAAACAGTCGAAGAAACCGCAGCCGAGTTGTGTCATCGGCTTTCCTGCCATTGGATATTTCCCGACGAGGTCGCCGACCTTGCGGAGAGTTGGGAAAAAGACCCCCGCTGGGCGGGAATCGTTCGGCCGTACACCACGGAAGAGGTGCTGAAGCTGCGCGGAACGCTGCACGTCAACCACACGTTTGCCGAAGTCGGTGCCAAAAGGCTCTGGTACCTGTTGACCACCGAAGAGTATGTCGCCGCCCTCGGCGCCCTGACCGGCAACCAGGCCGTGCAGCAGGTAGAGGCCGGTTTGAAGGCAATCTATCTGAGCGGCTGGCAGGTGGCGGCCGATGCCAATCTCGCCGGAGAAATGTATCCCGACCAGAGCCTCTATCCGTCCAACAGCGTGCCGGCCGTGGTCCAGCGAATCAACAACGCCCTGCGACGAGCCGATCAGATACAGGTTCTCGACGCCCGCAAAAACGGTCCTTACTGGTATGCACCAATCGTGGCCGATGCGGAGGCCGGGTTCGGCGGGCCCTTGAATGCTTTCGAATTGATGAAGATGATGATCGCGGCCGGTGCGGCCGGGGTCCACTTCGAAGATCAGCTGGCTTCGGCCAAAAAATGCGGCCATCTCGGCGGCAAGGTTCTGGTTCCGACCCAGGAGTTCATCACCAAGTTGATCGCCGCACGGCTGGCAGCGGATATCTGCGGCGTGCCGACGGTGCTGATTGCCCGTACCGATGCCGATGCCGCCCGACTGACAACCAGCGATATCGACGAGCGGGACAAGCCGTTCCTCCTCGATCAGCCGCGCTCCGCCGAAGGGTTTTTCTATGTCCGCAGCGGGGTGGAAGCCGCCATCGCCCGCGCTCGGGCATATGCCCCGTACGCCGATATGCTCTGGTGTGAAACCTCGACCCCGGATCTGGAACAGGCCCGCAGATTCGCCGAGGGAATCCATGCCGAGTATCCGGGCAAACTTCTGGCCTACAACTGCTCGCCTTCCTTCAATTGGAAAGCCAACCTGGACGAAGCCACGATTGCCAAATTCCAGCGGGAACTGGCGGCCATGGGCTACAAATTCCAGTTCGTCACCCTGGCCGGCTTCCATGCCCTCAACATGGGGATGTTCGACCTGGCCCTGAGTTACCGCAAGGAGGGGATGCTCGCCTACTCCCGTTTCCAACAGGAGGAATTCAAGCACGGCGCAGAGGACGGCTACACGGCAACCACGCATCAGAAGTTCGTCGGCACCGGATATTTCGATCGCGTGATGAATGCCGTCAGCGAGGGGGCGACATCGGTCGGCGCCCTTTCGGGTTCCACCGAGGAGCAGCAGTTCTGAGGATGATTTAAACCCGATGAACTATCTTGCGCATGCGTTTATTGCAGGGCCTGCAGATGAATTTCTGATCGGCAGCATCATGGGCGATTTCGTCAAAGGATCGGTTGACGATCTTTTCACCCACCGGATCACCGGCGGTATTCTTTTTCACCGGCGTGTCGATGCTTTTGCCGACAGCCATGCGCTGAGCCGAGCCAGCCGCGGCCTGTTCAGCCCGCAGCGTCGCCGCTACGCCGGCGTCATCCTGGATATCTGCTACGACCACTTTCTGTCCAAGCACTGGTCTGTTTACACGGACGGCGACCTTGCCGAATTCATTACGCGGGTCTACGCTGCGCTGCAGCGCTACCACGACATCCTCCCCGCCCGACTGCAGGCGGTGCTGCCTCAAATGGTGCGGCAAAACTGGCTGGGCTGTTACGGGACCCTGGACGGCGTCGACATCACCCTTCGCCGGATCGCCCGACGAATTCGTCGCGAAAACAGCCTTGCCGAATCGATCGGGGACATCAGGAAAAATTACCGGCAGCTCGAACGGAATTTCCGGATCTTCTTTCCTGACCTGGTCGACTTCGCAAAACCATTTACGGTTTGATTGGCTGTAAAACCGTCAGAGAATGCGTCGCGGTCCACCCCTCGGACGGACGCCTGGTGTCGATGGACTAAATCAGGTAGGTCTTGAGCTTGTTCAGGTCTGTTTCTGCCGGATCATTCAGGATTGCACCGACCTGGATCTCGCCGTCCACCTCCACCATGCGGCGGGCATCGCATTGAAAATCGAGCTGTTCACCGGTTTGGGGAAGCTTGAAAGAAAGGTTGAAGCGATCCAGTTCCCGCAGAAAGGCCTCTTTGATTTTCGACCCTTTCGGATAGGTGACAAAAACACCCCCCATGGCGATGTCGGTTATGACGCAAGCAAATGAATCCCTGTGCCCGTCGATTTCCATGGTCGTGGTGGCCGGAAGGGTTATCTTGCTGCGCTGATGTCCCCGGCGGTCGGAACCGGTTTCATGCGGCAGCAGATAACGCTGCGCCTCGAGGTAGTCGAGAATGATCTTGTCCAACAGGGAGGCCACCGTGCGCCTTTCCTTCTTGGCAGCCCGCTTGAGTGCCTCGCGGACGAGAATACTCATTCGAATGCTGTAAACGATGTCTTTTTTCATATTCTTATTGTATAAATATTGTATTACAATGTCAACGGATATTATTCACGCCCGAAAACGCCGCCTGCGGAGCAAGTTCAAGTTGTGCTTGACCTGAGGGGACCGCCGTGATTCCTTTTGGAAAAAGAACCCGTTGAGGAAGGAGGTCATCGTGACAGTTTCAGATTTCAAGGCAATGGTCGTGGAGGAAAAAGGGGACAAGACATTTACCCGTCGTATTGTGCGCAAGTCCAGCGATACCCTGCCCGATGGGGATGTCCTGATCAAGGTCCGTTACTCATCGCTTAACTACAAAGATGCGCTTTCGGCTACCGGCAACCGGGGCGTCACCAGAAACTTTCCGCACACCCCCGGCATTGATGCAGCCGGAAGCGTGGCAGAGAGTCGAAGCCCGCAATTCAAACCGGGCGATGCGGTCATCGTCACCGGCTATGACCTCGGGATGAACACTTCCGGCGGTTTTTCCGGGTTCATCCGCGTGCCGTCAGGCTGGGTCGTTCCGTGTCCGGAATCCCTTAGTCTGAAGGAAAGCATGATCTACGGGACCGCCGGATTCACGGCCGCTCTATCGATTTGGAAACTCATCGAGCACGGCCTCGCGGCACAACCGGGCGCTGTTCTGGTCACCGGCGCCACGGGCGGGGTCGGCAGCCTGGCCGTTTCGATCCTTGCAAAGATCGGCTTTCGCGTCGCGGCCGTCAGCGGAAAAGCCGACCGCAAATCGTTTCTCGAGAGCCTGGGGGCCGACGAGGTGATCAGCCGCGCAGAAGCGACCGACACATCCGGCCGGCCTTTGCTGAAAGGCCGTTGGGCGGGAGTCGTCGACACGGTCGGCGGCGATATTCTGGCCACGGCCATCAAAGCGACCCAGTACAGCGGATCCGTAGCCTGCTGTGGTCTGGTCGCGTCTCCTGAATTGAAAACAACGGTCTTTCCGTTTATTCTGCGCAGTGTCAACCTGCTGGGCATCGATTCGGTCGACTGCCCGATGGATCTTCGTCTGAGGATCTGGCAAAAGCTCGCCACCGACTGGAAGCCCGAACGCCTCGCCGACCTGAGCAAAACCGTTACCCTCGAAGAGCTAGACCCATTGATCGAGACGATCCTCAAGGGACAGCTGAGCGGCAGAGTGGTGATCGATCTGGCCGGTTGAGCAGAAACACCGGTGTCGGCAATCAATCAACGCCTCATCAAACCCGATGGCCACCAGCTGGATACGTCGATGGAAAATAAATCTGACAGCAACCCGCCCGCAGAAAAGATCATTTCCGAGGGTCGTTCAGCCGAGACGGCGCTGCCCTCAAGCGATAGCCGCATCGGCCCCGGTGACGGCGGCGGTCAAAAGGAGGGCGAAAAAAGGACGCCGAGCGATACCGCCGGCGACGGCCGGTCAAGCGGTGCGGACAAACCGGAGACCCCGCGCCTGGGCGACGGGTCAAACCTCGACGTCATTCTCGACATTCCGCTGGAAATTACCGTCGAGCTCGGACGAACGAAAATGCCGATTCGCGAACTGCTCGAATTGGGACCCGGGTCGGCGGTGCCGCTGTCTGGCCTGGAAGGCGAGCCGGTGGACATACTGGCCAACAACAAACTGATCGCCCGGGGGCTGGTTTTGGTCAAGGATGAAAAATACGGCATCCGCATCACCGAAATAACCGGCCGTCTGGAACGGCTGCGCGGCCTGCGCTGATACCGTTGGATGATTGCGGCGTTGCCTTGTTATCGGAGCGGATACCGCACGGGGACGCGCACGGCTCAGGGGCGCACGGCGCGAACCGCTCCACAGGCATAGAGGTCGTAGTGCAGTCGCTTGAAACCGTCTTCCCGGTTCGAGGTCACGATCAGGGCTTCCTTCTTGTAGCCCTTTGCAAACACTTCCGCGGTCCAGTACCAGGTGGCGCTCTGACCGGGAAAATAGGGCGGCGTCTTGTAGAGTTCGGCCAGCTCGCTGCCGAATGGCAGACGCCAGTCACGATACCCGCCGGCGGACAACGCGCTGACGTAAGCGCGTGCGGCGTTGAAATCCTGGCATTCAGCAAGGTCGGTGCTTGAGTCGAGCAGGCTCCAGGTCAGCCCGGTCTTGGTGTCGGTAAAGGTGTCGCTGTCGTTGACGACGTATCGGTTGCCGGACTGACGGAGCTGAGCAGCGATTTTCCTCTTTTCGGCTTGAATCCGGTTTTTTTCCCGGGCCAGTTCCGTCTGCTGCTGTCTGAGCTGTTCTTCGATGCGGTTTTGGTAGAGCGTTCGGTTTTCATTCTGGAGCTGGGCCAGCAGCAAGCGTGCGCTCTTATCGAACCTTCCGGATGGATTCAGGCGCAAGTATTCTCCGATGTAGGCGATTCTGTCGGACAAGCTGTGCCGGCTGTCCTGAGTATAAATGGCCGCCGCCTGCCACTCGCGGCTCTCCCTGAGGTTGCGGTCGAGGCGGGCAATGTCGTCTCTGATCCGGGCCGCCTGAGTCGAATCGGGTTTTTTTTCAAGATAGGCCGTTAGAACCATTTTAGCCGATTCAAACTTGCTCCCGAGCCGCTGCACGGTCTCCATCAATTCCGCGGCATCGCGTTTGTCCGCCATCACGGCCTTCAGGTTCTCGATTTCGGCGGTGCGATAATTTTTCTGAAAATAGCCGAGAAAGTTGTCGCAAAGCAGAATACACTTGCCCCAATTGCCGGTCTGGTCGCATTGCGGCAGGGTTTTCATGAGATGGCCGTAGTACTCCTCGCTCATATCGGCCACCAGGGCTTCGACCGGGGTGCGGTGCCGACCGCGGGGATGTTTCAACAGGTACCCGAGGTAGGCCTCGATACGATTCTTGGAGTCGAGACCGGCTGCATCCTTAAGGCGGGCGTAATCGACATCGTCGATCAGGTTCGGTATCTCGGAGAGCTTCAGTTGAATTTCGCCGGCGTGCGAGCCGTCGGGATGTTCTTCGAGATACTGATGGTAGAGGGCTGTGGCCACAGCTTCATAGTGAGCGTCCAGGGGAAGCTTCTGCACCTCGGCGGTCACGTGTTCATAACTGCGCAGCTCGGCCGCTTGATTGATTTCGCGGATCTTTTCCCTGGCCGCTGCGTGGTATCCGCTTTCGGAGTGCGAATCGATGAAGTTCTGGAGCAAAACTTTCTGGCCGTCGGGGTCCTCGATGGCACTGACCCGATCGAGGATGGCATGGTATTCTTTTGAAAGCCGTCGCGCGTTGAGGTAACGGGTCCCGTAGGTGGCGACCGTCGCCAGCAGCAACACGCCGAGCAGCGCAACGGCCACAATTTTCAGCGACCGACTTTTCGATTTCTGCTGCGCCTCCCGCAGGGGTTTGTAGCGGTCGGTGGCTTGGATGTTGAGCACCGATGCCGCCGCGGCCGGCGCCACCATATTTTTGCCTTTTTTTTCGTTCCGCAGCCGCAGGGCTTCCGTGAGTATCTCCATCAGCGGCTGATTGATCTCGTTCTTGCTTTGACCGAGCGCATCCTGCAGGACAATTTCAGAAGAGTCCCAGCTGATGATCTCGTACGCCGCGGCCTTGTTTTTCATTCGGCCGGACTCGGCGGCGATCAGTTCACCGTCGCGCAAATGAAGATAGCCCGTCGCCCCGCTCGTGCTGATGGCGACGGTGCAGGTGAGCTTCTCGAACTGAGCCATGTGCAAAAAAGAAGGCAGACTGATACCCTGAACCATGCCGCCGTCACGGTCGGAAAGGGCCGCGAAAACTTTTTCGTTCAGGATTTTGGTTTTGATGAGCTGTTGGAAATTTTCGACATCCCTGCCGCTCATCTTGTTGGCGCAGTAACCGAGATGCACGGTGATATTGCCCGGTATTTTTTGCCAGGGCCACAGGGCGCCGTAATAATAGCCACGGCCGGCCTTGCGCAGATAGAGAGCCTGCTCCTCGCGGATACCGTTGAGGAACTTAAGCGTCGCGTTGAACCGCAGTTTAACCGGCATCGGTTTGCCGGGCGGTTTTTTGGCGGGACCGAAGAAGCCTTCCAGCTGCATGCCGAGGGTTGCGATGTCACGGCCTTGAGACACCGCCTGATAGAGGCTACGGGTAACGTTGTAAGGGGTTTTCTGCAGATTGGGCAGGGTGTCCAGCAGCTCCACGAGCGCCAGGAAATCCCTGGTGACATTGAGACCGATCAACAGATCGGTCATCTCCCTGCTGGTGCTGCCGGTTCCTGTGGTGGTTGTCTGATCGGTCATGACGCCGACATCTCCTCTGCAAAGCTCTGCAAAGCCGAACTGTCCCTGCGGCCGAAACGCGGGAAGTGCCTTTAAGGTTTAAATTTTACACGATTTTTCGCGCTGAATCAAGCCTACCTTTTCAAAACGGTCGGCGTGGGCTATATTTGATTTCTAGTCCTTTGATGGTCGGCCGGGAAAAAACTCGCCGCCGCAAGATCACCACCGTCCGATACTGCCGAAAGGAGGCGACAATGGATGTTACGTTTCACGGGGCCGTACGGGAGGTCACCGGTTCCCTACACCTGTTGACCACCGCAACGGATCGGGTTATCCTGGACTGCGGAATGTTTCAAGGCCGCAGAAAAGAAAGCGAGGCCAAGAACAGGGTGCTCCCCTTCGATCCGCAGATCATTACCAATGTGGTGCTCTCGCACGCGCACATCGACCACTCCGGACGAATTCCGCTGCTGGTAAAAGACGGGTTCAAAGGGCGCGTGGTCTGCACGCGGGCAACCGCCGCGGCCAGTGCCTACCTGCTGCCGGACTCGGCCCACATCCAGGAGTCAGACGCCGATTACCTGAACTACAAAACCGCGCGGGCCGCCCTCAACCAGATGAAACCCTCGGAACGCAAAAAAATGAACGTCGGCAGCCGGCTCGCCGACTTGAAAAAAATACTCAAGAAAAGCCGTCACGAACTCGACGCCGCTGTGATCAACGACTTCATCGACCGGCTGAATCTGGAAAAAATTCAACCGCTCTACACGAGCACCGACGCTCAAAACGCACTGGCCAATTTCGACGGCTACCCCTACCGCTACAAAGTGGCGGTCGGGAGCAACATGACCTGCTCGTTCTACGACGCTGGGCACATTCTGGGCTCGGCCATCAGCATGATCCGGATCGAGACGGACGCTCGCCCGTTCACCGTCTGCTACACCGGCGACCTCGGACGTTTCGACAAGCCGATCATCCGCAATCCGACCTTGAACTTCGAGGAACAGGACCGCAACGTGGACTTGCTGATTATGGAGAGCACATACGGAGACCGCGCGCACGAGCCGGTCGAGGCGCTCAAACCGAAGCTCCAGGAGATCCTGGTCAAGACTCACGGCCGCCGGGGAACGGTGCTGATCCCGGCGTTTGCCTTCGGCCGCACCCAGGAACTGTTGTACGTGCTTCACGAACTCTACGACGAGAATGCCGTGCCGCGCGTGCCGATATATGTGGACAGTCCGCTGGCCGTTAACATCACGCGGGTTTTCGGCGAGCATCCCGAGGTGTACGATCGCAATGCCCAGGAAGTTTTTCTTAAAAACAGCAAGAACCCCTTCTCCTTCGATCAGGTCCATTTCGTCACCTCGGTGGCGGAGTCGATGCAGATCAACCGCGAAAAAAAACCGCACATCGTTCTGGCCGCTTCCGGCATGTGTGAAGCCGGCCGGATCCTGCATCACCTGCGTCATAAAATCCACGACGAAAAAAACACGATTCTGATCGTCGGTTTCATGGCCCAAAACACCCTGGGTCGGCGGATCATCGATGAAGGCAGGGCTTACGAACGGTTGGGCAGAAGCGGACCGCCGCCGATACTGAAGATCCTCAACAAAACTTATCCATTGCAGGCACGGGTGGTGTGTCTAAACGGATTCAGCGCCCATGGCGACAAGCAGGAGCTTTTGCGGTTCATCAAGGAGTCGAATCTGAACATCAAGCGTATTGCCGTGGTACACGGGGAGGAGGACCAGGCCCTGGCATTTGCCGGCCATCTGCGGCAGGCCGGCTTTTCGGCACTGGTCCCCAAAAGAGGCGAATCCATCCGGCTGTAGGCATATGTAGACGCGTCCAAGCCGCATTGCAGGGAGACTCGAAAGATGAGCCGTTTTTTGATGGTAGACATCGGCGCGGGAACCATGGACATCCTTTATTATGACAGTGACTCGTCTCAGCACTACAAGGCGGTCGTCAGGTCACCGGTGCAGACGGTGGCCCAAAGGGCGGCGGCTCTGCCCGGTGACCTGCTGGTGACGGGCACTGAAATGGGCGGCGGTCCAATCACCGAGGTGCTGCGGGAACGGGCTGGGCAGGCGCAGGTCGTGATGTCGACCGCCGCGGCGGCCACCCTGAGCCACAGGCTGGAGCACCTGCGCGGTTGGGGGATCCGAGTGGTCGATGATGCCGCAGCCGAAGAAATGGCGCGGCACCCTCGGCACACCCATTTGATCCTCGAAGACCTGGAGACCGAGAGACTCCGGCAGATCGTCACGTCATTCGGCGTACCGTTCGAATTCGAGGCCGTTGCCGTCTGCGCCCAGGACCATGGCGTTCCGCCGCCGGGAACCTCCCACCTGGCCTACCGGCACGAGATGAGCTGTAGGGCTCTGGACCGCGAACCATTGCCCGAAACCCTGCTCTATAGCGGATCCGATGTGCCCGTAACGCTCAATCGACTGCGGTCGATTGCGGCCAGCGCCGCCAGACTGCCGACCGCCGAGGTGTTTGTCATGGACAGCGGCATGGCGGCCATTCTCGGCGCCTCCGTCGATGCGCTGGCCGGTTCCATGCAAAACGTCCTGGTTCTCGACATCGCCACATCTCACACGGTCGGGGCGGCGCTCTCCGGCGGTGAGTTGGCCGGTTTTTTCGAATATCACACCCGCGACATCACGCTGAACCGACTGGAATCGCTGCTGCGTGATCTGGCCGACGGCGAATTGACCCACGCCGGCATCCTGAAGGAGGGCGGCCACGGCGCCTATGTGCGCCGCAGGATCGGGTTCGATGCCGTCGACATCATCCTGGCCACCGGCCCCAAGCGCCGTCTTGTTGAAAGGTCACAGCTGCCGATCACGTTCGGAGCGCCTTGGGGCGACAACATGATGACCGGGACCGTCGGACTGCTGGAAGCCCTGCGCCGACGCAAGGGCCTCGCAGCGATCGTCTATTTATAGACCGGCCGGCCGACCAAAGCGGCCATTTAAGCCGTCCTTACGGGAAAAGCCCTCAGACGGCGCCCTGCTGCAACCCGACATCCTGCCGGCAAGTTGCTCTGCAGCAATAGGACGCTCTTTCGAAAAGGCCCCCCTGCGGTACGCTTTTCAGTCGAGGAGATCGTTCATGACGACAAGATCATGGCGACCCTTTTTTCTTGTGGATACATGGCCCTTCGTTAAATTTTTTTCGGCCTGGTGGTTTCTCAATCTCCTGATGAACCTTACCGGCACCGGATTACAGCCGTTTCCGACAATAGTTTTTTCCCCTTCGATTGATATTCTGATCCTGATGGCCGTCACGGCTGTGGCGATCAGCTGGGGCATGCCGTTTCACGTCCTCTATCATCTTCCGGTCATCGGCCTCATCTTATTTCTACGCCTTTTTGATTTAGTCGATTCTCTGGTCCCCTTTTTTCTAAATCGCCGGTTCAATCTCTACATCGACGCGGCCTATCTGCCGGATCTGGTGCACCTGCTCTTCAAAACCGCCGGGCCGAAAGTGTTTTTTGCCGGCCTTTTCTTGCTGGCGACGTTTCTCATCCTTGTGTGTCTCGGACTGCACAAATCCCTGGCCGTCATCCATGGCTTCTTGAGACATCCCCGCGGGAGGCGGTTTTTTTGGGGCACGGCCGGAATACTGCTCCTGGTCATGGCCGGAATCAACAACCTCACGACCGGAACGGCATTCACCCGCGGTGCATTCGGCGCTCTGCGGCGAGTGGCCGAAGAGGTCCGGTTTGTTCTGAACATCGGCGCCTACCGCCGCCAGTTCCTCGGCGAGGCGCCCAAAACCGGGTTGGGTGCCGATCCGCCAAGGACCATCGAACGCCTGGAGGGCAACGACGTCTATCTGTTTTTCATCGAATCCTACGGTCAAACCGTCTTCGGAAAGCCGGAGCATCTCGACCTCTTCGAACCGGCGCTGCGGCGCTTCGAAAAGGACATGTCCGCCGCCGGTTTTGCGATTGTTTCGAATTTCGTCGAATCGCCGGTTTACGGCGGCGCGTCATGGCTGGCGCACGCAACGGTGGTCAGTGGACTTCACATCGACAACCAGGTGCGGTATCAATTCCTGTTGACATCACCGATCGGGACCGCCATCGAAAAATTCAATACCGCCGGTTACCGCACCGTTTGCGTTATGCCCGGCACCACCCGGCCATGGCCGGAAGGAGCATTCTTCGGTTACCACCAGATCTACACCCAACCGACATTCGGTTACCGCGGCCCCGGTTTCGGCTGGTCTGCCATGCCGGACCAGTTCGTTCTCGATTTCATCGGGCGCCGGGAAATTCGGAACCGCCGCCAGTCGCTTTTTATCAATATTGTCCTTGCCAACAGCCATGCGCCTTTTCACGTCCTGCCGCCCTACCTTGCAGATTGGTCCCTGATCGGCGATGGTACCGTCTTTCGGGGCATCGAACCGCTTACCTTTCCGGTAACCTGGTCCGATATGACCCACGCCGCCGAAGCCTACATCGCCGCCCTGATATATGATTTCAAGGCCATTCAGGGATTTCTCGAGCAATATGTCAGCGGCGATGCACTGGTCATCCTCATGGGCGATCACCAACCGAACGTTCAGATTACCGGCCCCGGACGTCCGTGGTCCGTACCCGTGCATGTCATCAGTCGCCACCGCGCATTTCTCCAGCCGTTCCGTCGACGCGGTTTTTCCCCCGGTGTTTTTCCATCCCAGCCCCCGCCGCACGACGCAATGGCGCATGTGTTGACCAACCTGCTTTTGGATTTCAGTCCACCGCCAGGCCTCGATTGAGGCTGCCGTGCAGAGCCTAATTCGCTGGGAATTTAAACCCCACCGGATAGGGGTCCGGCCGGCGCCGTCGGCGAGGGGCTCGCTTTACAATCTGTCTTTTTGCATTACTATGAATTTGCGAAAGCAAGCCTGATACACTTGAAAATCGAGCGCAACACACGGTTCCGCGGCCCTGAATCCAACCAAGCCCAAGTGCTTGACGACATAAAGGTGATTTCATGAACGCAAAAGACAACACCGCCCAAAATCCCGAAGATGCGGTCGACGGCCGGAGCGATCCGGAAAATCGTCCGCAGCCGAAAACAGATATGCCGAGCGAGCTGCCGATCCTGCCCCTGAGAAACACGGTGGCCTTTCCGTTATCGATGATGCCCCTTTCCGTGGGCATCCCACGGTCGGTGAATCTCGTCAACGATGCCCTGAATGGAGATCGCCTGATCGGACTGGTCGGCATGAAATACCCCGAAATAGAGGAGCCGCTGCCGGGCCAGACCTACGAAGTCGGTACGATCGCCAAGGTCGAACACGTGACGCGGTCGCCCGACAACAGCCTTCAGGTCATCGTTCAGGGGATCGAACGTTTCCGGATCGACTACTGGCTGGCTGACAAGCCCTACCTGAAAGCCCACATCGCCATGGCGCCCGACAAAATCGAAAAAGACCTCGAGCAGGATGCCCTGCAGCGCAGCCTGCGCGAGTTGGCCCAGCAGGTCGTGGCGCTGTCGCCGAAATTTCCCAAGGAGGTCGGCGATTACCTGTCTCAGGTCAAAGACCCGCGCTACTTGGTCTATCTGGTGGCCAGCGGTGCCGGACTCGACGTGTCGAAGGCTCAGCAGATTCTCGAAATCGATTCCCTCAAGGAAAAATACCGACTGCTGATCGGCCATTTGACCCGTGAAAAAGAGGTTCTCACGATTGGTCAAAAAATCGAGTCGGAGGCGCGCGAGGAAATGAACAAGGCCCAGCGGGATTACTATCTGCGTCAGAAGTTGCGCGCCATCCAGAAAGAACTGGGCGAATCCGAACCGGGCCAGTCCGAGCTCGACGAGTACCACCTGAAAATCGAGGACGCCGCCCTGCCGGAGGAAGCCCGTAAGGAAGCCGAACGGGAGCTGAAGCGGTTAAGCGGAATGTCAGCGCAGGCGGCCGAGTACTCAGTGATCAAGACCTACCTGGACTGGTTGATCGATCTGCCTTGGAACCGAGCCAGTGCGGACCAGAGCGACATCGCACGGGCCCGGACGGTACTGGAAGAGGACCATTACGGGCTGGAAGACGTCAAGCAGCGGTTGATCGAATACCTGGCGGTACGCAAGCTGATTCAGGAACGCGGAAGCCCGGATGCGGCGGACAAGGAAACCCAACCCTCCGAAACCATGGGGGTCATTCTCTGCCTGGCCGGTCCTCCAGGCGTCGGCAAAACCAGCCTGGGTCAGAGCATTGCCCGCGCTTTGGGACGCAAATTCACCCGCATGAGCCTTGGCGGCATGCGCGATGAGGCCGAAATCCGCGGACACCGCCGCACCTATATCGGTGCGATGCCGGGGCGCATCATCCAAGCCCTCAAGCGCGCCGGGACCCGCAATCCGGTTTTTATGCTCGACGAAGTCGACAAGATCGGCGTCGACTGGCGCGGCGATCCCAGCAGCGCCCTGCTGGAGGTCCTCGACCCGGCTCAGAACAAAGCGTTCCGGGATCACTACCTGGATGTGGATTTCGATCTGAGCGACGTCATCTTCATCACCACCGCCAATCAGCTTGAAACCATTCCGGCGCCTCTGCGCGATCGCATGGAAATCATCCAGCTCGACGGCTACACGGAATTCGAAAAACTCCAGATTGCCCAGCGACACCTCGTAGCGCGGCAATTGAGAGCGCATGCCCTATCAGACGACGAAATCACCTTCACCGCCGAGGCCCTGCGTAAGATCATTCAGGACTACACCCGCGAAGCCGGAGTTCGCAACCTCGAACGCCAGATTGGGGCTGTTTGCCGCAAGAGTGTCGTCAAAATCGCCGCCCAGGAGTGGTCGCACGTGATCATAACCCCCGAGTTGGTGCGCGAATACCTCAAAAAGGAAAAATTCGAATCGGAGCTCTCTGAAAACATCGAAATTCCCGGGATCGCCACCGGTTTGGCCGTCACTGCCGTCGGCGGCGACATTCTGTTCATCGAAGCCACGCGCATGAACGGCAGGGGCAAACTCACGCTCACTGGCCAACTGGGGGACGTTATGCGTGAAAGTGCCCAGATCGCGCACAGCTACGTACGCGCAAAGGCCGCCGAACTGGGTGTCGATCCGAACTGGTTCGAAAAAACGGACGTCCATTTGCATGTGCCGGCCGGAGCGGTTCCCAAAGACGGACCTTCGGCCGGCGTCGCCATGGCCATGGCCATGGCCAGTCTGTTCAGCGGCCGTCCGGTTCGCGGCGATGTCGGCATGACCGGAGAGGTCACTTTAAGAGGGCGCGTGCTGCCGGTGGGCGGCATCAAGCAAAAAATCCTGGCCGCCCATCGCGCCGGGCTCACCACGGTCATTTTACCCAAACGCAACGATAATGACCTGGACGACCTGCCGGACGAAGTGCGCAATACCCTGGTCTTCGTAACGGTCGATCGGATCGACGAAGCCATGAGGGTGGCGTTTGTCGATCAAGCCGGGGAGAAAATAACCGCCGAAGTGGCAGGCTAGGCGCCGACTGCAAAGCGGCTGGTTTTCCGACCCGAAACCAGTCGTTGGTTCCGGTGGACGCCCTTGAGACCTTCATGGAAACCGTCGGACGGGGCGTTTTGACGGTCTTCTGGGCATCCGCCGCAGCGCGCTTGGTAATCCGATCTTTGGACTAAAGCCTTCCGCGTCGACCAGACGCCAGCGGTCGTCATTAAGTTTACGTTTCGAAAACCGGCTGTTGATTTAGTGTTGACACTTGAAAACCAAGCGGGCTGCGCGCGCATCGCCGGCAGCGACGTCAAGACGCAGACCACGCCGGAAGAGCGCGGCGGATCTCTTCTTCGCGGTTGACGAGTTCTTGTTCAAGTCTATCGATCTTGCGCAGAGTATCCGCGGCGAAATCGGCGTCTCTGACTGAGGTCAGGTTGATGCGGACGTTGCAGGTGGCCGCCAACCCGGCCGAACGGGCTAGCATGGCCGCAACCGCACCATCGCTGACGGCGTTGGGATTGCCTTTGCGCACCACCTCGCCGGCCAGCTCCAGAATTTGCCGGGCCCTTTCGGCCAGAGCCAAGGGCACCAGCGACGCCTGCTTCAACGCCGCCTGGATCGCCCGACTACGCACCGCTTTGTCGGCGTCATTCGCCTTGGGGAGCCTATAGGCGACGAGCACCTGTCGATAAGCGTCGGTGTCCCGGTCGATGTCCTCGACGCAGCGGCTTCTGAGCGCGGCCGCCGTGTGGAGGGTATTTTCCATCTCCGGCGCGACGGCTTCGAAGCCGCTGCGGCCGGCCGTCAAACCGGCCACCATTTCCACGAGCGCAGCCGCCAGCGACGCGCTCAGGGCAGCCACACTGCCTCCGCCGGGAACCGGTGTGGATGACGCCGTTTCTCTCAGGTAGTCTTTTATCGCAAGATCAGCATACATCGCCGCCCTCCTTAAGCCGGGTCTTGTCAAAAACGATCGTGCCCCTCTTGATCACTTTTTCGATCGTGCTCACGCCGATGTGGTAAGGGATGAAGGTGTAGGATGGGAATTCCAGAACGATGAGATCGGCCTGCTTGCCGGGGTCGATGCTCCCGATGGTGTCGGCCCGATCGAGGGCGGCGGCGCCGTTGAGGGTCATGGCCGTCACCGCCTCCTCGATACCGATCTCCATGTTGAACACGGCCAGCGCGAAGATCAGCGGCATCGACTCGGTGAAACAGCTGCCTGGATTGAAATCCGTGGCCAGTGCCACGGCGCATCCGCGCTCGATCATGGCCCGCGCCCGGGCACAGGGGGCCTTCAGGCTGAAGGCCGTTCCGGGCAGCAATGTCGCAATGACGCCGGCCCGGGCGATCGCATCGATGCCGCGATCGGAAGCCTGCAGCAGATGATCGGCGGATACGGCCTTAAGTTCGGCCGCAAGTTCCGCGCCGCCCAGCGGTACGATCTCGTCGGCATGGAGCTTGAGCTTCAATCCGAGCTCGCGCGCCCTGAGCAGCAGGCGCCGAGATTCCGCAATCGAAAAAACGTTCTTCTCGCAGAATATGTCGCAGAACTCGGCCAACCCGCTTTCGGCGACCACCGGCATAACGGACGTCATCAAGAAATCGATAAAAGCCTCTTGCCGGCCTTTGTATTCGGGCGGCACAGCATGGGCGCCCATAAAAGTCGTCACGACATCAAGCGGGTGACGGTCGGAGAGAACCCGCATGGCCTCGAGCTGCCTGATCTCGGTATCCCGGTCGAGCCCGTAGCCGCTCTTGCCTTCCACCGTGGTCACACCGAAGGAGAGCATCGCGTCGAGCCGACGACGGCCGGAGGCAACCAGTTCGTCCAGGCCGGCGCCGCGCGTCGCGGCAACCGTGGCGATAATGCCGCCGCCGCGTCGCATGATGTCCATGTAGCTGTCGCCGCGCAGCCGCCAGGCAAACTCCTCTGCCCGGTAGCCGCCGAACACGAAGTGGGTGTGGGAATCGACGAAGCCGGGCAGCACCGCCTTACCGACGGCATCGATGACCATGAACCCGGTTGTCTCCACGCCCGGCAGAATATCGGCCGTGCGTCCAACGGCCCGGATTATACCGTCTTCGACGATGACCGCACCGTCTTCGAGGATGTGCAGATCGGCCATCGCGCTGCCGTGCTTGGCCTTGAATCCGCTGCAGGTCACCACCTGAGCGGCGTTCTTGATGATGAGGTTCCCTTTATGTTTCGCTTCGCTCACTCATGCACCCTTGTTTCGAGCACCTGCTCGGCCGAAAAGTTCTCCAGCCCAAGGTAGTACGCGGCCGTGTCGGTTAGTGCCGCCATCGGCACCAGGCCGACGATCTCGCTGCCGATGACGCTCGCCCCGTAGCGGCGGGCCTCGATTCGAACCAGTTCGAAAGCCTGATAGAGGGCGGTTTTGGTGTAATCGGTCATGTTCATCGACACCTGCACGATGCCGCGATCCTGGAGACGAACCCCCATGGCCTTGCAATAACGCAGACCGCCGCTGATGTGCCTCACCCGCCGCGCGATGCCCTCGGCGATGTCCAGCCGGTCGGTGTCGAGGTTGACGTTGAAGGCCACCAGGGGCATGCGGGCCCCGACCGCCGCGACACCGGCGGTCGGGTGAACCGCCGACGGACCGAAGTCGGGCGTCCATTCGGGAGTCTTGATTTTTTCGGCCATCCCTTCGAATTGGCCCTTGCGGATGTCGGCCAGGTTCCGCCGCTCCGGGCGGCTGGCCGAGGCCTCGTAAAGAAAAATCGGCAGATTGTACTGGCGGGAGGCTTCCGCCGCAACCGCCTTGGAGATATCGACGGCTTCGGCCATCGTGACGTTTCTGACCGGTATGAAGGGGACCACGTCTACCGCTCCCATGCGCGGGTGCTGGCCCTGGTGCCGGCGAAGGTCGATGACCGCGATCGCCTCGCCCATGGCCGTAATCACGGCGGTTTTGAGCGCCTCGGGCGCGCCGATGACCGTCACCACCAGGCGATTGTGGTCTTCGTCGTTCTGCGCGTCGAGCAACTGCACGCCGGTCTTGCCCCTGAAGGGCGCGATGATCTTTTCAATTTTCTCGCGGTCGCGGCCCTCGCTGAAATTTGGTACGCATTCGAGTATTTTCTTCATGGCGGTGCCGGCTCCTTTTCTGTCTGTCCGTTTGAAATTCATCTCTCCGGCAATCACCTGCCGGCAGCAGGATCAGCGCTTTTCCCGGCTCTTGCGTCGATTCAGAAATGGCAGGTCCGTCCCAGCGGGATCAGGGCGGCGGCCCTGCCTGGATTCCCGGCCCCGGACGACAGCGGCCGTTCACGGGGAGACATCGTCCAAGGCCTCTTGGACCAGCCTCGCCACCGCTTCGTGGTCGGCCAGATACGGCAGCGTGATGTGATGCGTACCCGGATGTTGTGCGTTATACTCAATGGCGGTCGCAAGCGCGTTTTCATTCCGCGCCCATGCCCGTCGCGCCACCCCACCCATCACATCCCAGGGAATTGCGAGACGGATGATCTCGTCGACCCGCTCGCTGCCGTCCAGCACCAGGCCGAAGCCGCCGTTTACAGCCTTGCCGATGCCGACCCCGCCGCCATTGTGCAGCGCCACAAGGCTCATGCCCCGTGCGGCATTACCGGCAAAACAATGCGCGGCCATGTCGGCCATGATGTTGCTGCCGTCCTTGATATTGGCCGTTTCCCGGAATGGGGAGTCCGTTCCGCCGGTATCGTGATGATCCCGGCCGAGCATGACCGGACCGATGTCGCCGCGGCGCACCATCTCGTTGAAATTGAGGGCGACCGTCATCCGGCCGAGCGCGTCCAGATAGAGAATCCGGGCCTGGGTACCGACCACCAGCCGGTGCCGGCCCGCATCGCGGATCCAGACGTAGTTGTCGCGATCCTGGAACCGTCGTTCGGGATCGATGCCGTCCATGGCCGCCCGATCGGTCTTGAACAGGTCTTCGCTTTTACCGCTGAGGCACACCCAGCGAAAGGGGCCGTAGCCGTAGTCGAACAACAGCGGCCCCATGATGTCCTCGACGTAGGACGGAAAAACGAACCCGTCCAGCGGATCTTCACCGTTTCTGCAGATGCTCTTGACACCGGCATCGTAAACCGCTTTCATGAAACTGTTGCCGTAGTCAAAGAAGTAGGTCCCCCGCTCGACCAGAATTTGGACCAGCTCGCAGTGGCGTTTGAGGGAACGATCGACGAGCTGCCTGAACTTCAGCGGGTCTGCCCCGAGCATTTCCGTGCGCGCCTCGAAGGTCAGTCCCTGCGGGCAATAGCCCCCCTCGTAGGCGGCATGACAGGAGGTCTGATCGGAGAGCAGATCGATTGGGGTGCCGCAGCGGGCCGCGTGTTCGAGCAGGTCGACGATGTTGCCGTGAAAAGCGATCGCCATCGGCTGGCGTTTCTGCAGACACGCCGCGGCCATGGCGAAAGCCTGATGCGGATCGTCGCTAACGGCGCTGACCCACCCCTGGTCGCGGCGCGTTTGGATCCTGGAGCGGTCAACCTCGGCGATGATGCCCACGCCGCCGGCGATATCAACCGCCTTGCCTTGGGCCCCGCTCATCCCGCCGAGCCCGGAGGAGACAAACAAACGGCCGGCCAGATTTTCTTCACGCGCCAGTCCGAGCTTCAAACGACCGGCATTTAGGACGGTGTTGTAGGTTCCGTGCACGATGCCCTGGGGCCCGATGTACATCCAACCGCCGGCGGTCATCTGACCGTAGTTGGCCACACCGAGGGCCGTGGCGCGGTGCCAGTTGGCCGTGTTGTCGAAAGCCCCCACCATCAGCGCGTTCGTAATAATCACGCGCGGAGCGGTTCCCGATGACGCAAACAGGCCGAGGGGGTGACCCGATGCCACCACCAGCGTCTGGTCGCGGGTCATGATTTCCAGATAACGTTTGATCAGGTGGTACTGCATCCAGTTCTGACAGACCTGACCGGTCTCCCCGTAGGTCACGAGTTCGTAAGGATACAGGGCGATCTCGAAGTCCAGGTTGTTGTCGATCATGACCTGAAAAGCACGACCTTCGAGGCAATTCCCCTGGTAGGTGTCGATCGGCCGCCCCAGGATGCGGCCCTGCGGCCGGAACCGATAGCCGTAGACCCGCCCGCGCGTCAGCAACTCATACAGGAACTCCGGGGCCAGAACGGAATGCCACTCTTCAGGCACGTAGCGCAGCGCATTTTTCAAGGCGAGTTCGGTATCGCGGCGGGAGAGGGAAAAACGCCTTTTAGGGGCCAGGCGGATGCCGTCGACAAAAGTCGGCATAGCCGGCAGGTCGCCGAATACCTGATCCAACCGAACGGTCATGGCAGCGCCGATTTGACGGTTGTCGATCATGGGTGCGTTCCTTTGCCGGTGAGGGTCAATGCGCAGGAGTTAAGACCAATATGCGAACCCGCCTGAAAAAATCAAGACTTGCGGCGGGATTGTGTTTTTAAGGCAACTGTACTATCGAATGCGCGTGATGCGTGAAAAATCATGGCTGCCGATAGACGTCGTAAGGAAAATAGGTGCGAGATGAAGACGATCCAGATAGGAAGCGAGGACTTGACACTGAACGAGCTGGTGACGGTGGCCCGCAACCGCGGACGGGTCGACTTGAGCACCGATTCGCAAACCCGCATCCGTGAAGCCCGCCGGTTGATCGACCGTTGGGTTGCCGAGGGCCGGACCATTTACGGTGTCACGACCGGATTCGGAGCCCTGAGCGATGTGGCCATTTCCGGGAAGGATACCCGCCGCCTTCAGGAGAACATCCTCATGAGCCACGCCGCCGGCGTTGGGGCGCCCCTTGACGAAGAGACGGTGCGGGCCGTCATGCTCCTGCGCGTCAAGGACCTGGCCCGGGGCCACTCGGGCATCCGCCTGGAGACCGTCCGCTGCCTGCTTGATCTGCTCAACAGCGGCGTCTGGCCGGTGGTACCGGAAAAAGGGTCGGTAGGGGCCAGCGGAGATTTGGCGCCCCTGGCCCACCTGGCCCTGGTACTGCTGGGCAAGGGCGAGGCCTTTTTCGGGGGTGAGCGGATGTCGGGCGCCGCAGCCCTTGAAAGATGCGGCCTGGAGCCGATCCGGCTCGAGGCGGCCGAGGGCCTGGCCCTGGTCAACGGCACCCAAGTGATGACCGCTATCGGTGGACTGGCGGTCTACGACGCTCTGCAATTGTCCCGACTGATCGACATCGCCGCCGCCATGAGCCTCGAGGTGCTGATGGGCAGCCGCACCGAGTTCAATCCGCGCATTCACCGTGTCCGGCCGCACCCCGGCCAAGCCGCAGCCGCCGACAACATGGAGCGCATTGTTCAGGACAGCGAGATCATCACCTCGCACAAGGACTGCTTCCGCATTCAGGACGCCTACACCCTGCGGTGCTCCCCGCAGGTTCACGGCGCCACCAAGGACGCACTGGCCTATGTTCGCAAGATCATCGAAACCGAAATGAACTCATCCACCAATAACCCGTTAATCTTTGCCGATCAACAGGATTTTTTGTTGGGCGGCAATTTTCACGGCCAACCGGTGGGGCTCGCCCTCGATTTTCTCGGCATAGCCATCGCGGAGTTGGCGAACATTTCCGAGCGCCGCATCGAACGGTTGGTCAATCCTCATCTGAGCGGGCTGCCCGCATTTCTGGTCAAGGATAACGGCCTGAACTCAGGTTTCATGATCGCCCAGTACACCGCCGCCGCCCTGGTTTCGGAAAACAAGGTCCTTGCCCATCCGGCCAGCGTCGACTCCATCCCCACATCCGCCAACAAGGAGGATCACGTCTCGATGGGCACCATCGCCGCCAGGAAAAGCCGCACCATTGTCGACAATGCCCGTGATGTGGTGGCCATCGAACTGCTGTGCGCCGCTCAGGCGCTCGATCTGTTCACCAATCTGAAACCCGGCCGCGGTAACCGGGCCGCATATGATGTGATTCGGCGAATGATCGACCACTTGGAGACCGATCGCATCCTGGCCGAAGATATCGTCCGCATGCGCAACCTGATGAAGAGCGGCGAACTGCTGGGTGCGGTCGAGGCGGCCGTCGGCAAGCTGGCCTGAAGAAAGTTTGCCGGTTGAGTCCTATTGCCGTTAGCCATTAGCCGTGCGCCGTTATGATTTGCCATGTCCCTTTTGCCGTCCGCCGTTTCCCTTGCCATCTTCAACTTGACGGACCGCGAGCGGAACGCTATGGTATCGGTCTCTAAACCGTTATGGCCCTAAACCACCAGGGTGCATGAAAATGACGCGCCGGAGCCCGGGTAACCGGTTTAGAAATGCAGAAGTTGAACTCAATTTTAATGAGGTCACCGACACTCAAATCCGACGCTCTGCTGCTGCTCACCGCGACGATCTGGGGATTTGCCTTTGTTGCGCAGCGCGTGGGCATGGACTTTGTGGGGCCGTTTGCCTTCAACGCCATCCGCTTTGCCCTCGGCAGCCTGGTTCTGGTGCCCTTTATTCTGAAACAGGGCCGAAAGCCCGCACAGCCGGCCGGTCTTGGCGGAGACAGCAGACCGTTAGCGATCGTGTGGGGCGGCGGCTTGGCCGGTACAATTCTGTTCGCCGGCGCTTCTTTGCAGCAAGTGGGCCTCGTGTATACCACTGCCGGAAACGCCGGGTTCATTACCGGGCTGTATGTCGTCATCGTGCCGATCATCGGCCTTTTTTTCCGGCAACAGCCGAATGCCGGAACGTGGATCGGCGTTCTAATGGCGGCAGTTGGTCTCTATCTGCTGAGCATCACCGATCGCTTCACCATTGCCTTCGGCGATCTTCTCGAACTGATCGGGGCGTTCTTCTGGGCCGGGCACGTGCTGCTCATCGGCTGGTTGTCGCCCCGTATGGATTCGTTGAAACTGGCCTCCACCCAGTTCGCAGCCTGTTCTTTTTTCAGTTTACTGGCAGCGGCCCTGTTCGAAACCACCACTCTTCACGGTGTCGTCCGGGCGGCTGTGCCGATCCTTTACGGCGGCGTCCTGTCGGTTGGGGTGGCGTATACGTTGCAGGTGGTGGCGCAGCGCAACGCCCATCCGGCCCATGCGTCGATTCTGTTGAGCCTGGAAGCCGTCTTTGCCGCCATCGGCGGTTGGATCGTTCTGGGAGAGCGTTTGACAGCCCGAGGATTTCTCGGATGCGGCCTGATGCTGACCGGCATGCTCCTTTCACAGCTCTGGGGACTCGTGAGACTTTCGCGAGCGACACTTCCGAGAGTCATGCCTGTCGGACCGTCCGGAAAGAGTGTCCCGCGATAAACCATCAATGGCCATAACGCCCAACATAGACGGCCAGGAAATTCGCAAATTCGAGGAGCAGACCGCTTCCTGGTGGGACAAAAAGGGAGAATTCAAAGGGCTGCACGACATCAACCCGCTGCGGCTGGCCTACATCGCCGAGCGCGCCCCGCTAGCCGGCACGCGAGT
The DNA here is from genome assembly GCA_041299015.1 of Deltaproteobacteria bacterium. Lineage (GTDB taxonomy): Bacteria > Desulfobacterota > Desulfobacteria > Desulfobacterales > SG8-13 > JARFQH01. Next base: position 31,271 of record JBFYWB010000109.1, on the reverse strand, counting down.
AGTCGACGTGGGCTGCGGCGGCGGTATTCTTGCAGAGGCAATGGCCCGGCGCGGTGCCAAGGTCACCGGCATCGATGCCGCTGAAGCTCCCCTTGCGGTAGCCAGAGCGCATGCCGCTGCGGCGGGCTTAAAGATCGTCTATCAGCGCACGACCGCCGAAGAGCTGGCGGAATTATCGCCCGGCGCCTACGACGTGGCCACCTGTATGGAATTGCTGGAGCACGTCCCCGATCCGACTTCGATCGTCAGGGCCTGCGGACATCTGGTGAAGCCCGGCGGAGCCGTATTCTTCGGCACCCTCAACCGGACATTGAGATCATTTATGCTGGCCATCATTGCGGCGGAATACATTTTGGGTATCGTCAAAAGAGGAACCCATACCCACCGCCGATTTGTCAAACCGGCCGAAATCGATCGCTGGGCTGAAAATGCGGGACTGGTTCATCGAGACCTGACCGGTCTCACCTACAATCCGGTTTTCAAGAGAATGGGTCTGGGGGGCAGTCCAGCCGTGAATTATCTGATGCAGTTCACGAAACCGCAAGGAAACGACACGCACCGCAGTGACAGACGCCATTTGACCGTGCATACGGGACATCGCCGGCTATGAAACCGCCATCAGACTTCAGCCCGTTGCCCATCCAGGACAATCACATGTGTTTTGCGTGTGGCCCGGCCAATCCGGCGGGTCTGAAGATGCGGTTTTTCGCCAATCAGGATTCGGTGGTCTCCTGGCTGACCGTGCCCGATCACCTGCGTGGCTGGAATACGCTGGTGCATGGCGGCGTGACATCGACCATCCTGGATGAAATCATGAGTTGGGCCGCCATCCACCTGCTTAAAACGATCATTTTGACCAAGTCCATGAAGGTCGAATTCAGGAAACCGGTTTTCATCGGTCAGCCGCTCAGAGCCGTCGGCAGGGTCGTCGAAATAATAAACGAGCGCGAAGCCGTAATGGAAGGGCTGCTCTACGGACCGGAAGGCGACGTGTGTGCCGAAGCGCGTGGCACTTTCGCCCTTCTCAAACCGAAAGTGGCGCGAAAACTCGGCATTGTCGACGATCAGGCCCTGCGGGACCTGCTCCCGGAAAGCCAAGGCTGATCGGCGCACGTCCGCAAGGGACCGCTGCGTTTTTTTAACCCGATCATCGAGGAGGCATTGCCATGGTCGTTTCAACTTTCCTGAAGGCCGCCGATAAATTTGAAATCCAGGCCTACAAGCGTCCGAAAAATCCGAAGGAATTGAGAAAAACACACGTGGCCTTCACCGGATCGCCGCAAAAGCACCCGTACGACGATCACCGGGTGATCCTGGTTATAGACCCTTGCAGCTCCAACACGAGCTATTGCGAATTCATGAAAAAAAACATCTCTTACATCGAAGAGTTGCCCAACGTCGTCAGTCCGGACGGCGAGGCCGTGCTGATGGTGCGGATCTGGGTTAAAAAAGGGAGCATCGCCGTGCGCAGCTCCGCTTTTATCGTCGAGGACACCATGCCGTTTTGAGCCGTCCTCAGACCGCTGGGAATCGGCCCGCTTGGCGACGAGTTCTGCGCTGCATGAGACCGTAGCAACCGCCGGCGGCCCGTTGTGACACATGTTGTCGGAAACAGAAGTACGCTGAAAGCCGGCAGAACCGAAATGTTGAGGTCGAAATCGACCCGGCCATATATTTTTCAAAATGGATGTAAAAGTCACAGAGATCCTGGAGGATCTGTTTTTTATCGAGCGGGGGTATCTGAACGCCAACCATTTTGTCTATCGCGGCCGTCCACCGGTTTTGATCGACACCGGTTACAAGGCCTGCTTCGAAGAGACACGTGGTATTTTTATCCGTCTCGGTATCGATATCACCTCAGTGCACACCATTTTCACGACCCACTGCCACTGCGACCACATCGGCGGTAACCACCTGATCCAGAAGCTTTCGGATTGCGACATCATTCTCCATGAAATCGGCAAAATATTCATCGACACCCGCGACGACTGGTCGACGTGGTGGCGCTACTACAGCCAGCAGGCTGATTTCTTCAAGCCCACCGGCGCACTTGCAGACGGTGACGTCATCCTCGTCGGCCCCCATCGCTTCGAAGTCTTCCACACGCCGGGGCATGCCGCCGACGGCATCGTTCTCTACCACCGCGAGAACAGTCTCCTGATATCCTCCGACACCCTGTGGGCACATGATCTGGCGGTCCACACGGTCCGGGTGGAAGGCAGCACAGCGGCTTACACCACAAAAAAATCTCTGGAAAGGCTGTCCCGGCTGGAAGTCAAAATGGTCTGCCCGGGCCACGGACCGTTTTTCGGGGATTTTGACGCTGCCCTTAAACGCAGTCTAAAGCGAGTGTCAGGTTACCTGGAAGACCGCAGAAAAATCGGGCTAGACGTATTGAAAAAGATCACCGTCTACACCTTGCTGATGAAAAAATCGGTCTCAGCCGATCGATTTTTCGATTTCCTGATGCAGACGATATGGTTCAAGGAGACCGTCGACCTTTATTTCGAAGGGGCTTACCGTAAAAAATACGATGATATCATTACCGATTTTTTGAAGAAAAAAATTATCATCAGAAGGAGCGACCGGTTTTACACGAGCGTCGTGCCCTGACCAGCGGCCATCGGCCCTTCATGGCCGTGGGCGCACCATACAGGGTCCTTCTCGCCACACCGTTTGGTCGGGCGTATTTCTTTATTGATTTTCAATCGCCCATTGGCGGCTTTAAAGAATCTCCCGATTTTTCGATAAGCACCTTTTTGCCACTTGTGAAATCGGGAATGTCCACAAAGGGGATATCGATTATTTGAAACCATTCGAGAAAGAATAAAGCGATAAGGATACACACCGCGTAACCGAAGTATTTGGCCATTTTTTATTCCTCCCTGCAAATAACTGACTGCCCTTTCTACTCACCAATCTTATCATTTTTTGGTTTTTCCCTCAATGATGCCGTCGGTCGATGGGCGGATACAAATGCCGGTCGAAATCGTAACGGCGGTTTTTATCCTTTCAGGCCATCCTTATTTCATAAAAGGTATAGTGATTTTAATTTGTTGTCTTTTATGGTAAGATAATTTTCATGCAGTGCTTGCAGTTAAAGCACCGACCGGTTTCCGACCCGGAAATGTCTAATGTCTGCGCATTCAAGTAAATCATGCTAAAGACGTGACAGGTCAGCGACATGGCGTTGAGACACACTCCCGTGCGCCGCGCAAGCGATACCGCGGACCTGGACACGCTTTTTAAAACGCCTACAGCGTGTGGACACCAAAAATGCGGAAAAAGACCATTTATCAAGGGTGATACATCAGGGACGGCTGGCACAAAAAAAGGGGGATGCGATGGGAAAAAACAAGGTGGTGGCCCGATTTAGAAACGGTTCGATTCTTAAAGGAAACACCAGCGATTTTCTACCCAATAAAAACCAGTTCCACCTGGAAACCGAGAACGGAGACATTCTGACCGTCGATGTCGACCAATTGAAGGCCATTTTTTTTGTCAAAGATTTTACCGGAAACAAAGATCATGTTGAATCTTATGCAGACCAAATCAGCGGCTGCGGACGCAAGATAAGGGTAAAATTTTCTGACGGCGAACTGATCGTCGGTTACACAACAGGCTACTCGCCTGACCGCCAGGGTTTTTATATCACCCCCGCCGAAGCGAAAAGTAACAACGAGCGCATTTTTGTCGTGAAATCGGCGAGTGAAAAAATAGAATTCCTCTAATCGGTCTTCACGGACCCGGTCGGCGGTCAGCCTGCAGACTCACCTGTCTGTATCGTGTCCGCATGTATTCTTATCAATGCGACCTACTGCAGAGGCGCCCGCCGATCGCCTCTTGCACCCTGGTGGTTGCGCCATAGCCCCGGAGGCACCGGCAGATCACTTGGCTGCAAATGCCTTTGTTTCCTTATCCGGTGACGCTTCCACCCGTTTCATGATCTCGTCGACCTTTTCCGCTCCAAGCCAATCGATCTTTCCGGTAGCGACATCATAAATGGCACCGACAACTTTGGCTTTGCCTTCCTTTACAATGGTGCGCACCGCCGGACTTTTCATGAAAAGGTCTTCGACACCCTGCCACACATTCTCTTCGATCGCATACGGGATGATCGCATCGCCGTGCACATCCTTGTTCTGATCGAGCGCCCGCTTCACCGCCGGTATAATGTTGTCTACCAGGGGCGGAATATTGCGTTCGAGCGCATGCCCATCGCCATGCAGCATGTGCGTCACCGCCGTGACGGCGCCGCATTGGGTGTGTCCCAGCACGACCAGCACCGGAGTGTTGACATGGGCCAGCCCGTATTCGATGGATCCGATTTCATCCGTATCGCACACGTTGCCTGCAACCCGTATGACGAAAATGTCCATAACACCCGCATCGAAGATAAACTCGACCGGGACACGCGAGTCCGAACACGAGATCACCGTCGCATAGGCATAGTTGCCCTGATTTTCCCTGCCGGCCAGGGCCAACCGGGCCGCGTCGGCATTGGGATAGGCCGCTTTGCCGGAGTAAAACCGTTCGTTACCGGATTTAAGCAGCTGCAGCGCCTCATCGGGATTCGGCTTGCGGACATGTTTTTCTCCTGCTGCGCCGACTGCAGCCGGATGCGCTTCGGTCTCAGGGCCACCGACTTTTTTACTCACCGGACTACTGGTCGCGGCCGGATCGGAACTCGTCACCTGAACGCCGGGGCTGCGAAAGACCAGAACGAACAGCAGATAAATGGAGATCAGCGTGGTCGCCACCAACAGTACGGTGGCCACGGGTGAGCCGTTTCGTTTCATTTCGTTCACTCCTTTCATTTCTTATTTTAATGGGTCGGCAGTTCGTTTCCGGCAGAATCCTATCCGGATCGGCCCCGTCTAAACCATTTCCAGACCGCTTGTCAATCGTCATGACAATCGGCCATGAATCCTTGGGGCAAGGCTGCAGCGAAGATGCCTTTCAGTGTCGATCACCTTATTGCCGGCTTTCGATGAGATTGTTCCAAAGATGAACGGCGTAGAGCAACGGCACGTGATCTCTGAACGGGGCCGGAATAAATCCTTTAAAAGAATTTTTTTCCGGCTGACCGGAGCTTACCTGGCCATAGGTCTCATCACGGGGTTGATTGACCGGGCGCTCATTTTCACTAAAGGTGTCACGAATAATTCCGTCGCCGTCGATAAACTTCAGCTCGCCGATGTGGACAAATACACCGAAAGAGAGAATCCGTGATACGATGTCTTCACTGTTGACGATTCGGTAGACCTTTACGGTTACGTGTTGCTTGAATTCCTCATTTCCAACCCACGGGGACCCGAAGGTATAGACGCCCTGAATGTTGCCGTACAGTCCGCCACAGAGCGTCGCGAGGGCGCCGCCCAGACTGTGGCCGGTAATCCAGATCTTGCACCCCTTGTCATCGAGCGCGCGGATATAGGGCAGAAGGTCAGGCCAAACTTCGGTGAGTGCTTCCCAAAACCCCCGATGCACTTTGCCCCCCGGCTGCCAATCCGTCAGCCGGATGTCCACGTCCGCCTTTAAATCCGCAACCATTTGATTCAGATCTATCTTTTCTCTTTTTTTCCAAATTTCACTGCCCCTGAAAGCGACGATGGCGAATTTGCCATTGCTGGCCACAACGCATTGGGTGCTCACTTTATCGAAAAATTTCACTTCCGCAAGGCCCGCCCTTGCCAATCGGGACCTGACGAACTCTTCATCCGCATACACCAGGGTGGATACCTCGGCCAGCCACCAGGCATTGATCAGGCTGAATGAAGTCGCTTCGAATTGGAAAGGATAGTTCTCGCCGCCTTTAAAGTAGTCATAGTCCTTAAAGGGCGGAGAGAGGTTCTTGAACGTAATCACAGGGATTTCTTTTTTCCCGGGCGGTAATTCTTCTCCAGCCTCGTTTTGCGCCAAACAGCCAATTATTGACATCAAAACCAGGCCGGCAGCAAGGATGATTCGGATCAATCGAAAATGACCTTTCTTTAATTCCCTTTTAATCTTGGCTCAATAGCAGATGGTTGATTTTATGTGGTAGAGGGTCTTTCATCCCTGGGAACTGCAGCTCAGGGGGCATCCTTGTATAACACATTGACTTTACGAAAACTGGACTTACTTATGTGGTGCTTCCGCCAGCAGTGGATTGGCGCCCGACAAGCGAGTGGTTGCATTGCTCGCCGACCAGCACCACCTGATCACCATCTGCCGAAAAGAGTTTTTGTCTTTTGTCAATTTGCCGGATTCGTTATGAAAATTCATCGATACGGCAAAACCCTCAACAACGAATGAAAGGAGTTGGAAAATGAAAAAAGTGTCCGTGATTTTAATTGTTGCATTCGTGTTTAGTGTGTCGGCGGTTGCCGTCGCCGCCGAGGTGGAAGACTATTCGAGCACCATCAACGTGTTCAAGGATTCGCCCGCCGTAATGAAATTCTTCAAGAATTCATACGGTTATGCAGTCTTCCCGACGATCGGCAAGGCCGGTTGGGTGATCGGAGGCTCCTACGGCAAGGGTCAGGTCTACCGCAGTGGCAAGGTCACGGGAAAGGCATCGGTGATGGAGGGATCGATCGGATTCCAGTTTGGCGGCGAGGCCTTCAGTCAAATCGTTTTTTTTCAGGACAAGCGCGCCTACGATGAATTCACCAGCGGCAATTTCGAGTTTGGCGCCACCGCCCAAGCCGTCGTTATAACTGCGGGGGCCCAGGCCAAGGCCGGAACCGCCGGTACCAGCGCCGGTGCCAGCGCCGGTCCCAAGACCGGTGTCCAGGCGGAAACCGATTATGTCAATGGTATGGCCACCTTCGTTCACAGTAAGGGCGGCCTCATGTACGAGGCTTCAATCGGGGGGCAGAAGTTTAAGTTTGAACCGCTGTGATTCGCGCAACCGGACCTGAAAATCGCTCAGACCGGAACTCAGTGTGGTGTTGGAGTCTCATGACGTCCAAAAGCAAAGCCATGGCGCGCATGAGTTTGCCGTGGCAAGGCCAGACCAACCCGATCGCCGACAACGGCACATCTGAAGGCCGCACCAAGAACCGGAGGGTGTAAGTGGCCGTCGGCGGCATGCAATTCACCATCAACTTTAGTCCTCGCCGCCGCTCGTCGGAGCGGAAAACGATTTTGCCCTGATAGGGCGGTGGAGAGTTTGTCACTCTCCCTACGATCCAGCCAAGGTGACCGACAGCGGGCCCAAACTTCTCTGGCATTCCTGGTTGCCTCTTCAACCATCTCAGTGCCCTGACGATCGGCTTGTAGTTCATGGATTTTCTCTCTTCTTTTTCATTTTTGATTGAGACGGCGGCAATTTATAGTGATTCATAGGGACGATGATAGGTACTTGACAAAGACACTGAAATAAGGTCAAATTTCGTATTTTCGATCCTGAAACCAGAAGGAACATCAGGTGCCGGTCACTCTTCCCTTCGGCGCCGCAACTGGCCCCACAAGCTACCGCGCATTATCTCGATCACTATGACAAACGATATCGGCTCGCCGGGTCCACCGCCTGATAAACTGCTCAAACTTGCCGGTCATTTGGGGATCGCTCCGGAGGATGCGGAAACGTTCGCCACCGACATCATTCCGCTCCTCACCCGCAAGTTCGCGCTGCTCAACGAACCGGTCGAAGACCGGGTTCAAACGATCCTTCTGGAGGAGCTGCCGAGGGTGCTGTCGAATTACGCCTTGGCCGACTTGAAAGCGAACAAGGGCATCATGCTTTTTCTGGTCAAATTGTTGGCTCCGGAATTGAGCGACCTGCGGGTCAAGCAGCTCGTCGACCGGCAGACCGGTCAGGCCGATCCGTCGTTGGCCGACCAACTGGCCGATCACTTGGGTATCCGGGCCGAGCAGATCGACCATTTCAGAGAAAAGGTGATTCCGAAACTCAAGCAGTATACCAAAGCCATGTATCGCCGGAAAGTTCAGAATCGGGAACCCATCGGAGACTCGAAGGCCTTCAATCAGTTTATCATCGACAATATCTTCATCGACGAATTCGAAAACAACCCCTACATCCGGTCGGTTACCGACAGGAACAACCAGGCGATTTTGCTGCCGGAGGCCAAGTCGGTCGCCATTCAGCTCATTTCGGCCTGGATGAACGAGGTCATCGCCGAGGAAAATCGGAAGTAAAACCAACCGCGCGCGTTCACCTTTGCCCTCTCACGCTTGGCCGGTTATTGTCTGCCGTTTGTTTCCTCAAACCAGTCGATCAGCCGGCGGGCAATGCTCCACCGACCGGGAACCGGCGGCAGCGCGCCGGCGGCAAACCAATCGGCGGCGGCGATCTCGGTTGGATTCAAACGCATCTCACCCCGGGCGTATCGGGCGGTGAAGGCCACCATCAACGCGTTCGGAAACGGCCATGGTTGGCTGCCGAAGTAACGGATATCCGTGACGCTCAGACCGACCTCTTCGCGTATTTCCCTGCTGACACATTCCTCAAGGGTTTCCCCGGGTTCGACGAACCCGGCCAAGACGCTGTAAAAATGAGCCCCGACCCGTGTCGAGCGGGCCAACAAAATGCGGCCGGCATTGAGCACCGCAACGATGATCGCCGGCGATACCCTCGGGTAATTGACGAGACCGCAGGCCTGGCAAATTTTGGCGCGTTCATTCTCGCCATCCCGGGTCGGCTGCCCGCAGCGGCCGCAGAACTGATGGGTCCGCGCCCAGTGAATCATCTGGTTGGCCCTTCCGGCAACCGCCGCCAATTCATCCTCGACCCTGCCCAACAGGTGTCGCACCTGCAGGAGTTCAGCGGCCGCTGAAACCATTGTTGCGGAGGGTACCTCGGCAGCGAAACAATCGGTGTCGTTCAGGCATCCGAGGTACTGCGTGTGCATCAAGTCGGCCGCAACGGATGACACATCCGTAAAATAAGGACGGACGGACGCTTCTTCACCGCGCCGGACCAGGATGCGGTCTTCGTGGAACAGGAACCACAACCGCGAGCGGATCGAATCGGGCGCTGGATGCAGTGCGGGGTCAAAGGTCATCGCGGATTATCGGTCGGATCGGCGCCCGAGAGGTCGAGATACCGGTTGATTTCATGCGGAATTATATGGGGTGCGTCCCCTGTCTTTTGTTCGGTTGCTCCCCGGGTCACGCAGCGCCGGTTAAAATTCGCAAAGTCCAATGTAGTTCTCCGGCGTGATCCTCAGGAGTTCGGCTTTGACCTCGTCGGCGACATCCAAGTCCTGGATAAATTCGGCGATCGCGCCTTGATCGATACGGGTGTGAGTGCGGGTCAGTGCTTTCAGGACTTCATAGGGTTCGGGGTACCCCTCGCGGCGCAGCACCGTCTGGATGGCCTCGGCCACCACGACCCAGTTGTTGCCGAGGTCCCTGCGGATCGCGTCTTCGTTGAGAATGAGCTTTTCCAGACCCCGCAGCAGCGATTTCAGCGCGATCAGCGTGTGGGCCAGCGGTACGCCGATGTTGCGCGTCACGGTGGAATCGGTCAGGTCGCGCTGCAGCCGCGAAACCGGCAGCTTGGCGGACAGGTGGGCAAACAGGGCGTTGGCAACCCCCAGGTTGCCCTCGGCGTTTTCGAAATCGATCGGATTGACTTTGTGCGGCATGGCGGAAGAACCGATCTCACCCGGCTTGATCTTCTGCTTGAAATAATCGAGCGAAATATAGGCCCAAGCATCCCGCGCCAGGTCGATCAGAATGGTGTTGATGCGCTTCAGACCGTCACAGAAGGCCGCCAAAAAATCGTAGTGTTCGATCTGGGTCGTGTTGCGGGACCGCACCAGTCCCAAGCGTTCTCGCAGGAAGCGATCGGCGAAGGCAAACCAGTCGATGTCCGGATAGGCCACGACGTGGGCATTGAAGTTTCCCGTCGCGCCCCCGAACTTGGCGCAAAACGGCACTGCATCGAGGAGTACCAGCTGACGGTTCAAGCGCTCTACAAAAACGTAGATTTCTTTGCCGGTGCGCGTGGGCGACGCCGGCTGACCGTGGGTGCGGGCAAGCATCGGAATGTCCTTCCAGCGGCGGGCCTTGTCTACCAACGCGTCGATCACCTCGATGAGAACCGGCCTGACAACCTCCTGCCAGGCTTTCTTCAGCCCATAGGGCACGGCGGTGTTGTTAACATCCTGGGAGGTCAACCCGAAATGAATGAACTCTTTGAATGGTGCGAGGTGGAGCTCATCGAATTTTTCCCTTAGAAAATACTCGACCGCCTTGACGTCGTGATTGGTTGTTTTTTCGATATCCTTAATCCGCCGGGCCGCGGTCAGGCCAAAATCGGTATAAATTTGGCGCATCGCCGCCGCCAGGGCACCGTTGAAAGAGGTCAGCTGCGGCAGCGGCAATTCACACAGGGCTATGAAATACTCCACCTCCACCATGAGGCGGTATCTGATCAGCGCCGCTTCCGAGAAATACGCGCCCAATCGTTCGGTGCTCTTGCGGTAGCGTCCGTCAACCGGCGAAATCGCCGTAAGGGGCGTGAGCTTCGATTCCATTGCGCTGCCTCCCTACCGTTCCCGCGGCGTTCTGATGTTAACCGAGTCTCCCGGCGACAAAAAGGTCGCCTGTGGATGGACACGGGCTTGCACCGGTTTCGATCGAGCTCTTCGAACCGCCGATGCTGCAGCGTGAAGATAATCCGTTTAGAGGACCCTAAAAAAAGGAGCGCAGCGTTCTTGATCGAACCACTGCGCTCCGTTGACCCGAATTCAAGGCCGGATGGATGTGACCGGGAAAGAAAGGACCCTATCATCCCACACTAGTGGGCCGATTTCGAGCCGCTTTTACTGGAGGCGTAGCCGTCGGCATACCATCCGCCGCCTTTGAGCTCAAAGGAACACGCCGAAATGATTTTTTTGGCCTTTTTTCCGCACTTCGGGCAGGTAATCGAACGGGTGTCCATCTTCGCCAGTTCCTCGGTCACCTCTCCGCAGCTGCAGACGAATTCATAAACAGGCATGCGCGTCACCTCCGTTTTCATTGGCGCGCCGAACGGCGCTTTGAATGATTTTTAGAAGAAATTTTAGCCCTATTCTGCGAAAAGTCAAGCTGAAACAAGCGCGCCACCTTTTGGCAGAAAACGTGACCCCCGGCCGCTCCTGCGCTCATCGCCAAACGGTTCGGCCGGGGCCGATTTGTGGAATTTGAAAACATGGCGGCCGGGGCCATCGAAGAATGCGACCGCCTGCTCGACATGATCAACACCATGCTGCTCATCGCCAAGACCGAAGCCGGAGTCGACAGACCCGCTTCAGTTCCGCTGAACTTGAACCGGATTGTCAGGGAGGCCTGCGAACTGTTTCGACCGATGTCCGAAGACAAACGCGTCAGCCTTTCATGCAGCGAAAACGAACCGCTTTACGTTCGGGGTGATACCCGTTTGATCCAGCGCATGATCGCCAATTTGCTGTACAACGCGGTTAAATATACCCCCCCCGCGCAGAAAACGGTATCCGTCATCGTCCTCCCGGAGGCTGCCGGGCAGGTAGCGCTGATGGTGCGTGACTCGGGCATCGGCATATCTCCGACCGATCAGAGGCAGATCTTCGACCGCTTTTACCGCTGCGACCAGAGCCGCTCGCAGCCCGGCACCGGACTGGGACTCAGTCTGGCGTAGGCAATCGCACGGGCTCATGGCGGCGACATCCGCGTGGAAAGCCGTCCCGACACAGGCAGCACCTTCATCGTTTTGCTGCCGGCGGGATGATGACGAAACGGTAATGTTGCGGTCAGCTTACGGTAACCTTCGGGTGCTACTGTGCCCAGAATATATCATCACGCATCGCCGCCGATGGGGTTGCCAGCACGAAAATGCGGTATATATTAGAAAGGTTATAAAATTTTAAGATGATATGGTCAGACAGGCATCCATTTGGCTGCAAAATCGGCCCGTCGACTGCCGGAGACGCCGGCAAGGGGGCTCAAGCAGGGAGGAAGAGTATGAATTTCTCAAAGATCAAATGTTTAAGCGCCGGGGTTTTTGCTTTTATTGTCATGTTCGTATTTCTGGCAGGAGCCTACACGCCTGACGTTGCAGCTGCCGATGCCCCGCGCATGGTTCCTGAAAACTTCAGCCAATTAGCCGAAGTTGCCAGACCGTCCGTGGTCAACATCAGAACCGAAAAAACAGTCCAAGGCGGCGGAAAGGTTTTTCGCCACTTTTTCGGCAACCCTTTCGGTGATCGTGAACGCGATCCGTTTCGGGAGTTTTTTGGACCCTTCGAGGAAGGTCCTTCGAAAGAGTTCAAACAACGCAGCCTCGGATCGGGCTTCATTATCGACAATGAAGGCTTCATCGTCACCAACAACCACGTCGTCGAGGGCGCCGACCAGATTAAAGTGCGCTTGGCAAATGAAAGTGAATACGAGGCCACGGTAATCGGCCGGGACTCCAAAACCGATCTGGCCCTGATAAAAATCGAGGGCGCCCAAGGCATGGTCCCTTTTAAGATGGGCGATTCCGACGCCCAGCAAGTCGGCACCTGGGTTGTGGCCATCGGCAGCCCTTTCGGACTGGAGCAAACGGTCACGGCCGGTATCGTCAGTGCCAAGGGGCGCATCATCGGTTCCGGTCCCTACGATGATTTTATCCAGACCGATGCCTCCATCAACCCGGGCAACAGCGGCGGCCCGCTGATCAATATGCAAGGCGAAGTGATCGGCATCAACACGGCGATTGTGGCCAGCGGCCAGGGTATCGGATTTGCCATCCCGATCAACATGGCCAAGGACATCATCGCCCAGCTGAAGAGCAAAGGCGAGGTGACCCGCGGCTGGATGGGCGTCGGTATCCAGGACCTGACACCCGAACTTGCCGAGTACTACAAGGTCAAAGGCGAAACCGGTGTGCTGGTGACCCAGATATTTGAAGGCGACCCGGCGGATAAGGCCGGAATCAAAACCAACGACATCATCACGGCCGTCAACGGTGCCCCGGTCACCACTAGCCGGGAGCTTTCGCGCCGGATTGCCGCACTAGGGGTCGGACAGAAGACCGACATCACCATCATGCGTGACGGCCGTAAGAAAACGGTCACGGTCGAAACCGCCAAACGCCAGGAAGAACAGGCGCTGGCCAGCAAGGAGTCGGAGAGTGACGACAAGCTGGGGCTGAGCCTGCAGTCGCTGGAGCCGGACATCGCCGCACGGCTCGGATTTGACGATGCCGAGAAGGGCGTTCTGGTGACAGGCGTGGAAAGCGGCAGCAAAGCGGACAAGGCCGGCGTCCAGCAAGGCGACCTGATCAAGGAAATCAACCGGACGCCGGTTGCCGGCATGGAAGACTTCCGCAATCAAATGAACCAGGTCAAAAAAGGCGAGCCGATCATGCTCTTGCTGAAGCGGGCCCAATCCGGTTTCATCGTTGCCAAAATGACCCGGTGACCGACGGCTGGTTTGCCCTTACAAGAAAATCTGCAGCAATTTCCCCGCTGAATGTCAGTGGGGAAATTGCTGCCGCAGCAAAAGGAGCTGCGTCATCGCCAATCGGGAACCCTGACCGGCCCATCGTCGTCGTGGGGAAAAAAGGATTTGATGTCGATGACCGGTGAACCGTCAAGGGCATCGATATGGTCTACCACGATGCCATCGGGAACGACCGCTTTGATCCGGCATCGCGACAGGGCGATAGGATTCGGCCGGCACGGTGAATGGGTCGCAAACACGCCGGTCAGCGGATTGGCGGGATCTTTGCGCGGATGAACCCGCAGGGTGCCGCGCGCGTCAGGCGTATCGTTGAGATGCAGCCAATACAGCACGTTGATGTGCGAAAACTGCTCCAGCCCCAGAAGCCCAGCCGTGTAAGGCGGATATATATCGATCCGCACCTCTGCGCCTGTGTTGCGGATCACGCCCACCGGATAAATTGTAAGGGCATCATTCATGCTGGACTCCTATCGGCACCAAGGGTCGCGACTCGGCCGCTGAGCGACGGTAGCCGGCCGGCGGCCTAATCTTCCTGCAACTCCTTGAGGTTTTTGTAAAAGTCAAGGACATCCGGATTGCTCAGGGCATCGCGATTGAGCACCGGCTGGCCCTCGATCATCTTCTTGACCGCCAGCTCCACCTTCTTCATGTTGAGGGTGTAAGGGATGGCCGGCACGCTGATGATCTTCCTCGGCACGTGGCGCGGCGACGCGTTTTCCCGGATCGTGCGCAGGATTTTGTTCCTGATCTCGTCGGTGAGCTGGCATCCTTGCGCTAATTTGACGAAGAGAACCACCCGCACGTCATTGTTCCAATTCTGTCCCACCACCACGCTGTCCTCGACCTCCTCGACCTGCTCCACCAGGCGGTATATTTCGGCCGTTCCGATCCGTACCCCGCCGGGATTCAACGTGGCGTCCGACCGGCCGTAAATGATGACCCCGCCGTGATCGTTGACCAGAATGAAGTCCCCGTGCCGCCATACATTGGGATACACGTCAAAATAGGCGCTGTGGTATTTTGTGCCGTCCGGATCGTCCCAGAAGTAGATCGGCATGGAGGGGAAGGGCTTCGAACACACCAATTCGCCCTGCCGGTTGATCACCGGGCGGCCGTTTTCGTCATAGGCCTCCACCTTCATGGCCAGGCCGCGACACTGCAGCTCGCCGGCATAGACCGGGCCGATCGGGTTTCCGAGCGCAAAACAGCCGTTGAGGTCCGTTCCTCCCGAAATCGAGGCCAACTGCAAATCGGATTTGACGTCGCTGTAGATGAAATCGAACCCTTCGATCGACAACGGCGAGCCGGTGGAAAGCAGGGTTCTGAGGGGCGCAAGGTCATACAGGCTGCCGGGCTTGACGCCGGTGCTCTGCAGAGCGGCGATGTAGCCGGCGCTGGTGCCGAAAACCGTGACCCTTTCGTTCTGGGCCAGTTCCCACAGTGCACCGGGATGGGGGTGAAAGGGGTTACCGTCGAAGAGCACCACGGTGGCGCCGACGGCCAATGAACTGGTCAGCCAATTCCACATCATCCAGCCGCAGGTGGTGAAATAGAAAATTCTGTCATCTCTTTTCAGATCCGTGTGCAGCATCAGTTCCTTTAGATGATGGATCAAGATGCCGCCGGCGCTCTGGACCATGCACTTGGGCAAACCGGTGGTGCCGGAAGAATACATGATGTACAGTGGATGGTTGAACGGCAGCTGTTCGAATTCGATGTCGAGATCGGTTTCCGGGGCGATGAAATCGTCGAACATCACCGCATGGGGCACGCCGCCGATATCCGAATCCGCCTGCGTGTAAGGAACCACGACGACTTTTTCGATCGACGGCAGTTGCTTCAGGATGGTGCCGATCCGTTCCAGCGAGTCGAGCTGTTTGCCTTTGAAAAAATACCCGTTGGCCGTAAAGAGCACCTTGGGCCGTATCTGACCGAACCGGTCGAGAACACCCTTTATGCCGAAGTCCGGTGAGCAGGAAGACCAGACGGCACCCATGCTCGCCGCGGCCAGCATGGCGATGATCGTCTGGGGCATATTGGGCATGAATCCCACCAGCCGGTCGCCGGACTGAACTCCGGCCTGTTTGAGGGATTTGGCCAACCGCGAGACCTGGCGATAGAGTTCGGCATGGGTCAGGTAGACTGGCGCCTGAGTCTCGCCTTTGAAGACCAGGGCCAACCGGTCATCCCGGTAGCGCAAAAGGTTTTCGGCAAAGTTGAGCCGGGCCCCTGTAAACCAGCTGGCCCCCGGCATCTTGTGCAGATCGTCGATCACCTGTTCATAGGGTGCGGAAGCGATGATGCCGGCAAAATCCCACAGCGTGGCCCAAAAATCGGGAATGTTTTCGATCGACCATCGATAAAGGTCTTCGTATCCCATGAAATCCTGACCGAATCGATCATTGATCAGATTCATGAAACGGTGCAGGTTGCTGGCCTTAATTCTTTGTTCCGATGGTTGCCACAAGAGTTTGCTCATGATCTGCTCCCTTTTCGCGACGGTATTGCCATGTGAAGAATTCCCCTTTCCATCGTGCGCTTTTTTATTACACGGTTCCGGAGCGGTTCGTCAAGGAGCGCATCGATCCGAACGGCGATCCTGACCGCGCTGTGAATTGAAATTGCTTGCCGGCGGCGCCGATATCCTCTAAGTTGCCTCCGTGCGCGCGGAGATGCCCCCGCCCGTGCGCCCGCACATGCGGCGCGAGATGGCGCAATCGAAAGGCCGCGACCCAGCCGGATGAGGAGCAGGACATGAGTTATCGAAGAGTCGACCTGCGGTCGGACACAATCACCCTGCCGACCGCGGCGATGCGTCAGGCAATGGCGGCGGCGGAAGTCGGCGACGATGTTTTCGGGGAAGATCCGACCGTCAGGCGCCTGGAAGAGCTCACGGCCGGAAGGCTCGGGAAGGAAGCCGGGCTTTTTGTGACCAGTGGAACGATGGCCAATCTCGTCTGCCAGCTGACCCACTGCGGTCGGGGCGACGAGATGGTTCTGGGCGATCAGGCGCACATCTTCTACTACGAACAGGGCGGATCGGCCGCACTCGGAAGCATCCACCCCCGGACGGTCCCCAATCAGCCCGATGGAAAAATCCTCCTGGAGGACATCGAAACCGCCATCCGTCCGGACAACGTTCATTTCCCGCGCACCCGGCTGATCGTCCTAGAGAACACCCATAACCGCTGTTACGGCAGCCCCCTGGAAACGGCTTATCTGCAGTCAGTCCGTCAACTGGCAACCCGCTGTGGTCTGAAGGTCCACGTGGACGGCGCCCGGTTGTTCAATGCCGCCGCGGCGCTCGGCGTCACGGCCGCAGAGTTGGCGGCACCGGCGGATTCGATCGGCATTTGCCTGAGCAAAGGCTTGGCCGCACCGGTCGGTTCCGTGGTCTGCGGAACCCGGTCTTTCATCGACAGAGCCCGCCGGGCCCGCAAAATTCTCGGCGGCGGCATGCGCCAGGCCGGGGTGCTGGCCGCGGCCGGCATCGTAGCGCTGACGGAAATGACCGCGCGGCTGCCCGAAGACCACGCCACGGCACGGCGTTTGGCCGAGGGCCTGGCGGCATCAAGGGGCATCGCCATCGACCTCGACCGCGTGACAACAAACATCGTTTTCTTCGACAGCACCCATGCCGGTCTGCCGGCTGATCGTCTGTCCGCAGCGCTCGCCGCGGAGGGCGTCCACGTCCTTTCGACCGGAAAGCGTCGGCTCAGGGCCGTCACCCACTATCACATCACGGCCGGGGACATCGATTATGCGCTGAAGGTCTTCGACAAAGTCACCGCTTCGTCGCAACCGGCGCCTTCCAAACCATAAAAACGGTTGACAAACAAGTAGGGGGGCATATTACTTTCTGATAAATAAACCCAAATACAAGGACTACGGAGGCCTACCATGCGTGTTATCATCATTGGGATCATCGCTTTGCTGTTTTCCGCCACTCTCGCCGGAGCTGACATCGTCGCAACGTGGAAACTCAGTGATGGCGGCGTTTCCAAGCTCAGTATGCGGGACGACCAACACGTTCGCATCGACACCAATGAAAAGGACACCTACATGCTGCTGACCGACCAGAAAGTATACCTGGTGCGCAAGGAAGAAGGCCAATGGTCGGCTTTCGACATGGACCAGTTGTCCGGTATCATGAAGAGCTTTGCAAAAGGCGCCGAATCATCGGGTGACCGGCGCTATCAGCAAAAATTCAAAGATACGGGCCGTTTCGAAACCATTGCCGGTTACAAGGGCAACGTATTTGAAGTCGAGTTGACGGACCCTGCGGGCAAGACCCAAAAAGAGGAAATCGTCTTGAGCAGCCATCCGGACATTAAAAAAATTCATCAAGGCTGGACCGTTTTCGCTGCCCGCATGGCGCAGATGCTCGGTCAGGATGCCGCCCGCAACCTGGACGATTCCCTCAAGCTGGCCAAAACGGAAGGCCGTGGCGGCATGCTGCGCTATGGAAAAGCCATGACGCTCCAGAGCGTCGAGAAGCCTTCTATGGAAATAGCCTATTACCAACTGCCACCGGGTGTCGAGATTATGGAAATGCCGGATATGGGCAAGTTGCCCCCTCGCCAGGCAGCCAAGCCGGCCCGGAAAGGTGAGGACGGCTTCGTGACGGATACGACGGAAAAAGCCGGCGAGGCGGCCAAAGATCAGACCCAGCAATCCGTTGTAGAGGGTGTTCGGGAAGGGGTAAAAGGCATTTTTAAAAAAGTTTGGTAATCATCATGGAGATATGGGTCGTATCCCCGTGAAAAGAATTGAACCGTTTTGCGGTTCGTCGCCGAGCGCAGCGGTTTTTGGTTTGACAATCCGACGCCTGCCAAGTTAGAAATAGATGTCCGCGTGTCCAGGCGGTAACTTGTACTGGTTTCTACCCCTTGCGCCTGCGGAGAATTCGCCCGTTGGGATGTTCTCTTTGAACCTATCACTTCACGCGCTGTTGCGGGGCTCGGCTTAGGGAAGCACAGCGGCGGATCTCAGGCCTGCCCGTCCGGCCGATAGGCCAATCGCACCGGAAGGAAACTGTTTTTTCGGGGAGAACCGAATCGATCGGCGCGATGGCGGATTTGTTTTCAAAGTGAGTACAAGAAAGTTGGGTACTTTGGAGGCTGAACAATGCAAACCGTAGGTACCTATCTCAAAAAAGAGCGCGAAGCTAAAAATATCAGTCTGGGTGAGGTTTCCCAATTAACAAAGATTTCAAAGTTTTATTTGGATTTCCTCGAAAAAGACGACTACGAAAAACTCCCGCAAGGGCCGTATATCAAGGGATACATATCTTCTTACGCCCGATTGATCGGAAGCAATGCCGATGAGGCCATCAAGCTTTACAATTCCCTGCAGGAACAGACGAATCAACCCGCGGCGGACCCAACCGAAAGGGTTGAAACCGCCGCAATGCCGGTATCCGTTGCCTCACTCGGGGAAAAAATTGGATCTTCATTCACGAATCTGACCGCCTCCTTAAAAACCAAAACCGCTGCGTTGAAGGCGGACGCCTCGGCGCTCGAAACCCTTGCGGTTTCATTTAAAAAAATCTCGACGTCCATAATAGCCGCCGGCTCGAGCCTGAAAGCCGCAATCCCCTCTTCCGCCAAAGTTGTCTCGACATTCAAAGCCGCAGGCGCCTCGATCAACGCGATCGGGCCTTCGATATCAACGGTCGGCAGCACCCTGAAAAAGATCGGCCCATTTCTCAGGCGAGCCGGCGCAACACTGGACATGAATCGCCATCTGTGCAATCGGCGAATATGGCTGCATGCCGGTTTGGGTTTGGTGAGTTCCGGTATTCTGGTACTGGCCGGTTTCGGTTTCTATCATTTGTTCATTTACGATAACCATCCGGCTCCGGTTGCAAAAATGGAGACCCTTGCGGATGCCAAGGTAAACGCCACGCACGCCGCGCCGGCCGGAGAAAATGTCGAACCGGGGCCATCGCAAAATCTGGCCAAGGCATCTGTTAAGCCCGTAGAGGCCCAAAACAACCAAACTTCTGCTCCGCTCGTAACGGCCACTGCCGTCCGAAAAAATCCGCCCCCGGCGTCCACTCCGGCCGCCGGGGCAACGCGTGAACCAACCATTGCCGACAATTTCGGCACTCCCCCTCAAAGCGTTACCAGCAAAAGTGTTCAGGCCGCAAAGAAGGAACCGCCCTCCGGAAATACGCCTTCAATGGCAATCGCCGCCGGCAAGGAGAGTGCCCCAGGGGTTCCTCAGAGACCGGTGCCGAGCCCATCGCCAAAGTCACCCTCGAGTTCGACCAATCTGAGCGTCACCGAAGCCAGCATCTCCGAAAATATCAAAAACAGGATGCCGGCCGGCGTGGGCACTTCTTTTTCCTGGTCGATCCCGCGCGTCTATGTCTGGAGTCTGGTCAAAGCCAAGCAATTTCCATCCAAGATCCGGCACATCTATTATTTCGGCAGTCAGAAGATCAGCGATGTCGAGTTGAATGTCCGCTCTTCCTCCTGGCGCACCTGGAGTTACCAGACCATCTCAGACAAGCGCCACAAAGGCATGTGGCGCGTCGATATCGCCACGGCCGATGGCCAAGTGCTCCGCAGCCTCCACTTTGAGGTCAATTGAGCATTGACCTCGCCGCTGACGTCAAGGTGTTCACCCTCTGGTCCGACACACGGAATGATGGATAGGACCGGTTTCAAACCTCCGCCGTTATTTTGACCTGTCCGGTTTATTGCAGCCCTTCGCATCTTGTTCGCCTGCGGCATCAAACACCTGCTTCGCGTCGGTTCAAAGAGCTGTCGCGATGCGATATGGAATTGTTTACTCAACAGTCGGTACCTGATTTTATAAAATAAAGCATCCGCGATTTTGGCTTCCCATCTATAACCTTAAGAAATCAATACGTTTATCTTAAATTAGTTATTGGCACGCATCTTGATTGGAGGGCCTCTAACCTGCCGGGATGAGGTGGCCCGTTCACCGGCATGGCGACGGCCAGGAACTGATGCAGCCGGTTGTGATTACCGCGCCTGGCTTTGGCGTGCAGGGTCAATTGACGATAAGGAGGGTCGTATGAATCTCAAAGGTCTTTTATTCGTGCCGTTTGCCACCGCCATGCTGTGGACCCTTCTCGGGTCCGCCATGTACCTCGTTTGGTTGGCCTACAGATTGCTGTCCGCGTTCACGGGGAGCCCAGCCGCCTGATGGCTTCGATAAAATTATCGACAAGGACTTCTCGAGGCGGCCTCAGTGCTTGAACGAGCGCTGTCCGGTGAACGCCATGGTTGCATCGACCTCGTTGCAGGCCTCTATCGACTGGTAGTCGTTTGTGGAGCCGCCCGGTTGAATCACGGCTGAGACCCCTTCGCGAAGTCCGACGTCGATCCCGTCGCGAAAGGGAAAGAACGCATCGCTGACCATGGCGGCGCCGATCAGTCCGCCTTTCTCTCGCGCGACGCGGTAGTCGATTTCGGCCCGTTTGTCCTTGTCCTTGATGTCGTTGTAGGCAATGCCGTAACTTTCGAAACAGTACCGATCGGCCAACTTGCGGTAGGCCTTGTCGCGGGCGATTTCGGCCACCCCGACCCGGTCCTGCTCACCGGTGCCGATGCCGACGGTCACCTGGTTCTTGACATAGATGACCGAATTTGAGGTAATCCCCGACTCGACCAACCAGCCGAAAAGAAGATCGTCGTATTCCGAATCGGTCGGCGCGCGCTTCACGCGGTAGACTTGGCCCTTGTATTCGCATTCCGCCGTCTTTAGCGTCTCTCGTGTGCGGGAGACCGGCACAAAGGACCATTGGGCGATGATCCCGCCGTCGATGAGGGTCTTAAACTCCACCACGCGCTGACCGACGAAGGTCTTCAGGCGTTCGACGTTGCCGATCCGGATGACCCTGAGATTTTTCTTCTCGGCAAAAATATCCATCACGCCGTCTTCGAAATCGGGGGCCACCACGACCTCGGCATATTGCTGGCTGACGGCCTCGGCCGTTGCCCGATCAACCGGCCGGTTAACGGCAATGCAGCCGCCGAAGGCCGCTACGCGGTCGGCCATGTTGGCCTTGAGATAGGCGTCCACCAGGGTATCGGAGCGTGCAACCCCGCAGGGGTTGTTGTGCTTGACGATCACCGCGGTCGGCCGGTCCATGAAGTAGCGCAGAATATTCAACGAATTGTCCGCATCGGTCAGATTGGTTTTACCCGGGTGTTTGCCGGATTGCAGCAGTTCGATGTCGGAGGCCAGGTATCGCCCCGGTTGAATCGATTCCGCCTTTCCCAGAACCAGGTTTCCGTTGACCAACCGGTAGAGGGCGGCCTCTTGTCCCGGATTTTCGCCGTAGCGCAATCCCTTTTGTTCCCCGTCGATATCCCAGAGGACCTTTTCGTAAAACAGGGTCTGGCGCCCCTTGTCCTCCACGAAACTGAGCTCCATGCGCGGCGGGAAATGATCGTCGACGATGGTGCGGTACATTTTTTTGAGATCTTCGGCCATGGTGTTCTCCTCCTTAACCTGTTTCTGTATGCAAACCAGATGCGCGGACTCTAGCGGTGCCAAAACACATCGGCACAAGCGGTATTCTTTCAGCCTATCGCACGGCCAGAATGGGTGACACCCGTTAGCGGTTTTTTTGCCTTTAAAGCGCCTCTATGAGAAAACGGCTGCCCGGAGTCGGTTCTACAGCGTGTAACACCCCTTCAGGTCCTCGAAGCTGCGTTCGGACAGGAAAGCGGCAATCGTGCGGTCATAAGCCGCCGTGTGCGCGAAAGCCTTTGCGGCCAGGTTAAACCGCAGGTCCAGGGGCAGGCAACCGCCGTGGGTCCGCAGGGCCGATAGGATCCCGCCATAGTCGGCCGGATCGACGACCGGGGTAACCCGGATAAAGTTTTTGGCCGCCGCCCGGATCATGCAGGGGCCGCCGATATCGATGTTGCCCCTGGCCTGTTCCACCGTCACTCCGGGGCGCAAAATCGTCTCCGAAAACGGATACAGGTTGACCACGACCATATCGATCGGCACGCTGCCGGTCCGCTTCAAATCGGCCTGGTGGGCGTCGTTGTAAGTCTCCGTCAAAAGGCCCAGGTAGATTTTGAAATCGAGGGTCTTCACCAGACCGCCCTGGGTTTCCGGCTGTCCCGTATAGGCCGACACCTGCGTCAGACAGGTCTTGGCCCGGTCGCCGAGGATCTCCTTTAACCGGTCGTAAGTGCCGCCGGTGGAAAAGAGTCTCAGCCCGGGGTTGATCTCCAACAGCTGCGGGACGAAATCATCCAGGCCGCCCTTGTCCGACACACTCACCAGGACATGCCTTACGGTCACGAACGCGTCGATCTTTTCAACCACATTGATGCTCATTATTTTTACCCCTTTCCATCGTATTCCTGAAGAAAACGCTCAAAGTACGCTTCCATGAAGCGGTGGCGCGCTTCCGCCAACTGCCTGCCGGTGGCGGTCACCATTCGGTCCCTGATTTTGCAGAGCTTGACCCGGTATTCACGATAGCCGGTATCGTCTGCGGTATAGGGCTGCGTTGACTCGATCCTGACTTCGGGATTGTGCAGCCGGGCACCGACCTCGCCGGCGAAAAGAAACGCCCGCGCCACGCCGATCGCGCCGATGGCATCCAGCTTGTCCGCATCGAACAGAACCTTGGCCTCCAGAGTCTCCGGTGCCCGGTGGCCCCGGAACCGGTGGGTGGAAATGCAGTGCAACACGTTTTTTTTCTGACGTCCCGACAAGGGCAGATTTTCGACGATCGGCCCGGCCAGCCGGGCGCCTTCCCGGGCATGACAGATGCTGCCGTTGGAGGCGTCCTGACGGGCGCGACCGATGTCGTGCAGCAAGGCCGCGATCCGCACCACGTCTACGTCGGCCTGTTCGGCGGCGGCCATCCGGTCGCAGAGACGGCAAACCCGGCGGGTGTGGTCCCAGTCGTGGCTGCCGCGCGCACCGACAAAAAAAGCAGCGGCCACAGACCGCACGTCCGCGATCATATCCCCGGCATCGCGGCAATGCTCGGCGTGATCCGGTGCGAATGGCGTCGGGATTGAGGAAGGTCGTTCACTGTGACGGTCAATCATGGTAAGTCTGCTCCCCGGGGTCTTCCCGGACCAGATGATCGGGTGAGGGCCCGACCGTCAGGGTGACGTTTTGCCGGTCATGTTGTCGATTTCGACTTTGAAGATCAATATCCGCTGGAGCGCCGCATCGGGATAATCGAACACCCCTTCGGCGTAATGGTTCATGATGATGTCGAGGGCCTCGCGTTTGGCGGCCGCCGCCTCCACGAAAACAACCATTCCGAACCCGATGACACTTCTATACCGCATGGAGAAGTCACAGGCCCCGGCTCCGGCACGCACCTCGGCGTCGCCGTCAATTTCGAAACAGACCCGCGGGTTTTCTCTAAGAATGCCGATCTTCTTGCCGCCTGAGGCGGAATGGAAATAGAGCGTGTTGTTCCTGAAACCGAAACAAAGCGGCACGATGTAGGGCCCAGCCTCATCGACCATCCCCAGCCGGCAAACCGACGCCTTTTCGATAAACGCCACGATTTCATTCGGGTCGGTGATTTCTTTGTCCTTTCGTCGCATTGGGCCTTCCTCGCTGCACAGGCATCGTTTCCCAAAAATTTTATTCATCCACAATCAGCCACCCCCGCTTTGTCCCAACTTTCAGGCGTCGGCACGCATCAACGCCGCGGTCCGCGCCTAACGCTGCAGGGACCTTTTGCCGGCGGGCCTGTTTCCGGGTTGACGGCCGGGCCTGAGACCGGCCGGTCGTGTTCTTGTACAGGGGAGCAAGCGTCAATTTCAAGAACAAAATACAAACCAACCGCTGATCCCCTTGGCATGATCGCTTTTTAACTGGTCGATTTTGCTATATATCATCCACAATACTCCACCATGGTTACCACCAACATTATTCTATTTAACCTTCATTAATCATTTAAAAAAAATATTTTATCGAAATTGTTTTTCTTGACAATTTCCACAAAGTACAATTAAATTATATCAAAAGTGGTTTAAAGTGGTTTTTATTGGAGATCAGGGGCTAAACGTGTTCCGCGGCTTTTCATATCACAACATCGACACAAAGGGGCGTGTCATCATTCCGGCGCGTTACAAGGAGCACATCAAAAACGGCGACCGTTCCGGCGTCATGGTCTCCAAACTGGACGGCGCTTTGGTCGCCTATCCGTTCGAGGAATGGGCCAAGGTCGAGCAGAAAATCCTTCAGCAGGCCATGAAGGATGATGATATACGACTTTTCCGACGCTTTTTCATCGGTGGCTCCTTCGAGTGTTTCTGCGACAAGCAGGACCGGATTCTGATTCCGCCCCCGCTGAGGGATTACGCGGGCCTCAACAAGGAAATCGTTCTGGCCGGTGTGGTCGATCACTTCGAAATCTGGTCCCGGGAAAACTGGGACAATGAAAACGCGCGCTACGAACAAAATCGTGAACAGCCCGAATTCAAAAACAAAATCGCCTCAATCAGCATTTAGTTGAATGCACTACCATCATCTCCCCGCCATGCCGAGCGAGGTGATCGATTATCTGAATTGCCGACCCGGAGGGACTTACGCGGACTGCACGCTGGGAGGCGCCGGTCACGCGATCCGCATTTGCGAAAAAATTGGGCCGGAAGGAACCCTGATCGGCATCGATCAGGATCTCGCCGCCGTCGAGAATGCCATCACCGCTCTGAAGCGGTGCAGCGCCAATGTTCATGTCGTCCATGACAACTTCGTCAATTTGCCGGACATTCTGGCGCGGCTGCGCATTCCTGCGGTCGACGGCATGCTGCTCGACCTCGGTCTCTCCCTTCACCAGATCGAGGCCAGCGGCCGAGGCTTCAGCTTCAACCGTGATGAGCCGCTGGACATGCGCATGAACGCCGCCTCCGGCGAGACGGCCGCGCAAATCGTCACTCACGCGAGTGAAGCTCATCTGGCCAAAATATTCACGGAATACGGGGAAGAGCGCTGGGCACGGTCAATAGCCCGAAAAATTGCCGCCGTGCGGAGGAAAGAAACGATCCGTTCGAGCCGCCAACTGGCCCGCATCGTCACCGAAGCCCTGCCCGGCAAAGCACGGTATGATCATAGGATTCACCCCGCGACGCGGGTCTTCATGGCCCTGCGCATCGCCGTCAACCGTGAACTCGAACGGCTGGAAGAGTTTCTTGCACAGGCCGTCGATTATCTGAATCCGGCCGGCCGACTGTGCGTGCTGTCTTTTCATTCGCTCGAAGACCGGATCGTTAAACAACGCTTCGTCGCTCTATCCCGCGGCTGCACCTGCCCACCGGGATTTCCGCTGTGTGTCTGCAGCCATAGACCGGTGGCCCGCATCTTGACCCGCAAGGTCGTGCGGCCGAGGGCGGAAGAAATCGACGCCAACCCAATGGCCCGCAGCACCCGACTAAGAGTTCTGGAAAAACTGGCACCCGAGGACGCCTGATCCTGCGGCGCAACAAGCAACCGATAAAGACCGGGAGCGACGATGATCAAAAAACGCTCACAAGCCCCGACCCTTCAGCACGCCGGCATGTGGGTCCTGCTGATGGTTATCTTCATCACCGAACTGCTGCTCTACACCTGGTTCCGGGTGCAGTGCACCCAGATCGGTTATGAAACCAGCCGGGCGATGGAAACCCAGCAGCGTCAGATCATGCTGCAAAACAATCTGAAAATCGAGCTGGCGCGACTTAAATCACCCGAACGAATCGTTAAGATCGCCAAGGACCGCTTCGGCCTGGCCACGCCGCGGGCCGAGCAGATCATGGCACTGCCGTGAACCCAAAAGAAAAAAAATATCTTCGTTTCAGAGTCGTGACGGTCGGCGTTTTTTTCGCTCTGTTTTTAGGGGTGATCTGCGCCAAGGCCGCCTATCTGCAGATCTACCGCGGATCGTGGCTGTCGCAGCTGGCGGCGGGGCAATACTCGGCTTCCGTTAAGGCACCGGGCAAGCGCGGTACCATTTATGACCGCAAAATGTCGGCGCTTGCGGTGAGCATCCAGGTGACATCAATCGCCGCCTACCCCGCACAGCTCGGCGACCCGGCCAAGACGGCGGCGGCGCTGGCCAAGCCGCTAGATCTCGACCGCCGTTCGCTTGAGCGCAGTTTCGGATCGAAGAAAACCTTCGTATGGGTCAAACGCCAGGCGACTCCCCGGGAAGTCGAAAGGGTGAAGGAACTGAATCTGGACGGCATCGGTTTTGTCCCTGAATACAACCGTTTTTATCCCAACAAGACCCTCGCCGGACAGGTCATCGGGTTTACCGGTGTGGATGGGGCCGGTCTCGAAGGAATCGAAAACCACTACGACCGCTTCCTGAAAGGCGCCGAAGCCGAATACATCTGTCTGCGCGACGCACTGGGCAAACACTTCGTCTCCAAAGGCGGCGACCTGCGGGATTTCAGCGGCAAAAACCTGATCCTGACGATCGACCAGACCATCCAGTTCATCGCCGAGAGAACCCTGCAGGATACGGTGACGGAATTCGAGGCCGACTCCGGCATCGCCATCGTCATGGAACCTCGCAGCGGGGCATTGCTGGCCATTGCCCAGTACCCGTTTTTCAACCCGAATGCCTATCGCGATTTCAAATCGGCCGACTGGCGCAACCGGGCCATTACCGATGCGATCGAACCGGGCTCGACCCTGAAAATATTCAGCGCCACCGCCGCGATCGAGTTCGGAGACTCTTCGCCGAATACGGTTTTCTTCTGTGAAAACGGCTCCTACCGCATCGGGCGCAAGACCGTTCGCGATGTTGCGGCCCACGGCTGGCTCTCCCTGCAGCAGATCGTCAAGTATTCCAGCAACATCGGCGCAATCAAAATCAGCGAGATCGTAGGGGCCAAGCATTTGTATGCCACCCTGGCAGACTTCGGTTTCGGAGCCAAAACCGGTATCGACTGCCCGGGCGAATCCCCGGGCAGCCTGTCGAACTATCGCCATTGGACCCGCATGGATACGAGCGCCATCTCCTTCGGACACGGCATGGCGGCCTCTCCGCTTCAGGTGGTCACGGCGGTTTCGGCGATCGCCAACGACGGTGTCCTGATGAAGCCCTACCTCGTGGCCGCCGTGACGGATCAAAACAATCAGCCCGTCGAGTCGTTTTCGCCGCACGTGGTGCGTCGCGTCGTCTCGGAAAGTACCGCCCGCAAGATCGGCACCATCCTGCAGACCGTTGTGGCCGAAGGCGGCACCGGAATCCAAGCCGCGCTGCAGGGCTATTCGGTTGCCGGAAAAACCGGGACCGCCAAAAAGTTCGGACCCGACGGACTCTATTCGGATGACGACTACATCGCCTCTTTCGTCGGCTTTACACCGGTGGACGATCCGGCCATCTCGGTTCTGGTCATTATCAACGAGCCCCGCAAGGAGTATTACGGCGGGGTCGTGGCCGCACCGGCATTTCGCAGAATCGCACAGGAAACTCTGAATTATCTCAATATTCACCCCGATATCCGAGACGGTCAATTGGCAGCCGCCGGGGGAACAGAGGGACGAATTTGAAACTGGCACGCCTGATCGGTGACATGCGGATATCACGGCTCAACGGCCGGCCGACCCGCCGGCAGGGCGATGCCGTGCGCTTCCTTCAACCCGATCCGGACATCACCTCCCTGCATTCCCGGGCCCAGAACGTCAAACCCGGAGGGCTTTTCGTGGCGATTCAGGGATTTGCCGCTGACGGCCACGACTATGTCGAGCAGGCGCTCGCAAACGGAGCGGCCGCCGTCGTCGCTCAGAAAGCGGTTGAACTCTCTTCCGGTGTCCCGTTGATCCTGGTGGAAGATAGCCGAAAGGCACTGGCCACACTGGCTGCGAGTTTTTATGGTCACCCTTCCGAAAAGCTGGTCATGGTCGGCATAACCGGCACCAATGGCAAGACAACTACGTCTTATCTGGTCGAACGCATTCTTTCGGCAGCCGGATTCACTCCGGGAGTCATCGGTACCGTCAACTACCGCTACGCCGGACAGGTGTATGACAACCCGGTCACCACGCCGGAATCGTTGGACCTGCAGCGGATTCTTCACCGAATGCTGGCGGTCGGGGTAACCCACGTGATCATCGAGGTCTCTTCCCATGCCCTGGACCTGCACCGCGTGGACGACTGCTGGATGGACGTGGGTGTGTTCACCAACTTGTCGCAGGATCACCTCGACTACCACAAGGACATGGAAACCTACTGGGGCTGCAAGAAAAAACTGTTCAGCGACATTCTGCGCTCCGGTCCCAAGCGAATGCGCGCCGCAGCGGTGATCAACCGCAACGATCCGCGGGGCGAAGAACTGATCGGGATCGCCGGTTTAAGGATAATCACGGTCGGTGACGCGCAAGACAACACCGTGCGGTCGGATATCCACAGACAGGATCTGTCCGGCATTGCCGGCCGCATCCACACGCCCGCCGGTTCGTTCGATTTCCGGTCACCGCTGGTGGGTCGCTACAATTGCGAAAACATTCACTGTGCCGCGGGCGTCGCCGTTGCGCTCGGTATTTCAATGCCCGCCATCAAGGCCGGAATCGAAACTACCGCCGTGATTCCCGGGCGCCTCGAACCGGTCCCCAATCAAGGCGGCCGATTTGTCTATGTCGACTATGCCCACACGCCGGATGCACTTCGCAATGTTCTTACGGCGCTGACCGCCATTGCCGACCGACGGGTTCTGTGCGTTTTCGGCTGCGGCGGCGACCGGGACAGGGGCAAGCGCCCCCAAATGGGCCAGATAGCCGCTCAGATATGCGACCTGACGGTCGTGACGTCCGATAACCCCCGGTCCGAACCACCGCTTGCGATCATCGATCAGATCCTGGCAGGCACGCGGCAAGTCTGCCGAAGGCAGTATCGCGCGGCCGAACTGAGCAACGGCACTCCGGAAAAAGGCTATACGGTGGAACCGGATCGACGCAAGGCCATCCGATTGGCCATCGCCGCGTCCAGACCCGGCGATACGGTGCTCATCGCAGGCAAAGGCCATGAAACCTATCAGATCCTCGGCGGCAAAACCATTGCGTTCGACGACCGCAGCGTGGCGGCGCAAGCCTTGACCGACGTCATGCGCCACCCTTCCAAAGAGGGCAATCCGACATGAACCCGACGCAATGCCAGGGAACCCCGGCGCAACCGCTACCGCCGGCGGCATGGACGGTGGCCGATTGTGTCGCGGCCGTCGGCGGGGAGGTGCTCGGTTCGCAGACCGACATCCGCTTCGCCGGGATCTGCATCGATTCGCGCCGGATATCGGAACGCGACCTCTTCGTGGCGATCAAGGGTGAAACCCACGATGGCCATGGGTTTGCGGAAGATGTCGTCCGCAAGGGCGTTCGCGGGTTGCTGCTGGCGCGAACCATGCTTGAGCAGCTGCCTTGGGCCAAATGGGTCGCCGAGAAGGTGGTCTGCATCGCCGTCGACGACACCATCGACGCCCTCGGCCGGCTGGCCGCCTATCACCGCAACCGGAACACCGCTGCCGTGGTGGCCATTACCGGATCCAACGGCAAGACCACCACTCGGCAGATGACGGCGGCCGTCGTCTCACAGCGCTTCCTCACGCTGTCGACCCGCAAGAATTTCAACAACAATATCGGGCTGCCGCTGACCCTCTTGGAGTTGTGCCCGGAGCATCGCTGGGCGGTGGTCGAGCTCGGCATGAACGCCCCGGGTGAGATCGCCGCCCTGGCCGGCATCTGCAGACCCGACATCGGCGTCATCACCAATGTCGCTCCCGCGCACCTGGAAGGAGTGGGGTCGATCGAGGGGGTCATGCACGCCAAGGGAGAACTGTTGGACAAGCTCGATCCCGGCGGTACGGCGATACTCAACGCCGACGACCCGCTGGTGCTGAGCCTGGCCCAAAAGTCTAAAAGCAAGGTGCTGCTTTTCGGTTTTGCGGCCCAGGCCGACATCCGCGCCGAGGCGGTCGCTCTCGGTGCGCGGGGCAGCCGGTTCGAGCTTGTGCTGCCCGGTGAGCGTGTGCGCATCACGCTGAAAATCCCCGGGGTCTTCATGCTGTCGAACGCTCTGGCCGCAGCAGCGGTGGGGCACAAAATCGGTCTGTCGCCGGCGGAGATCAAGACCGGCCTCGAAAACTTCGCGCCGGCCGAGAGCCGGATGAGCATCCTGACCGTCCAGACCGGGGTCCACGTGATCGACGACACCTACAACGCCAACCCCGGTTCGATGGCGGCCGCGCTGGCGACCCTAGAAATCTTGCGCCAGCAGCAGCGGGCCTTTTTCGTCACCGGCGACATGCGCGAGCTGGGGCGGCACTCCGAAGCGCTGCACCGCGAGCTGGGCGCCCTCTGCGCCCGATCGGGCGTCGATGGTCTCTTTGCCGCCGGCGACTTTGCCGCGTCCGTGGCCCGCGGCGCCCGTGAGGCCGGAATGCATAGCGCGGCGATTGTTATGGGTACCAAGGATGATCTGCTGCACGCGCTCCGCCGAACGCTTAAACCCGGTGACTGGGTCTTGGTCAAGGGTTCACGGGCCATGGCCATGGAAGACGTCGTCTGGGGACTCAAGAAATGGTCGGATCGATGAAGCGGCGGCATCAGGGTGCTGATCCGAGTGGAGGGTGGCCCGATGCCGAGGGCCGAATGTCAACCCGATGATCTGAAACGCTAAGGAAGATCGTGATCTATCACCTCCTATACCCGTTGCATACCAGCATATCGGCGTTCAACGTTTTTCGGTACATCACTTTTAGGGCGATTTACGCCAGCCTGACGGCCTTTTTGATCTGCTTCGTCCTGGGTCCTTGGTTCATCCGCAAGCTGCGCGAGATGCAGATCGGCCAGTACATCCGTGATGACGGGCCGCAGACGCATCTCAAAAAAGCCGGTACGCC
>JBFYWB010000100.1:0-3222 GCA_041299015.1 Deltaproteobacteria bacterium | reverse complement strand
GGCGTAGGTGCGGGCTTTTTCGGTCAAGGCCGCGTCGATGCGGGCCGGACAGATCTCTTCGGCGAGGCCGGCGGTGTATTTCGTTTCATAGTCGAAAAAAGCGTGGCTCTTGTCGGGAATGATTTCAATCAGCGGCAAGGCCTCGGGCGCGCTGTTTCCAAGCACGCCTCCGGTGATCTCGATTCCGTCGATGTAAGTTTCGACGAGCACGGCAGTATCGTAGGCAAAAGCCTTTTGGAGCGCATCCGGCAGGTCTTCTTCTGCGCGAACGATCGACATGCCGACACTCGAGCCGCCTTGAACCGGCTTGACCACCAGCGGCAGTCCTAGCCGCGCGGCGATGTTGGCGGGATCGACCGCATCCGAGCGTTTGAGCGCCAGATAGGACGGCACCGGCAGCCCCGCCTGCTGATACAGCTGCTTGGAGATCAGCTTGTTCATGGCGACAGCGCTGCCCAGTACTCCGGAACCCTGATAGGGAATGTTCAGCAGGTCGAGCAGACCCTGGACCGTGCCGTCTTCGCCATACGGCCCATGCAGGATGACCAGGGCGGCGTCGATCTTCGGGGCGTCGGCAACCAGACGCGCCAGATCGGTCTGCGGGTCATAACGGATGACATCGTATTTTTCCTTGTCGAGAGTCGCAAAGACCTGCTTGCCGCTGTTCAGCGACACCTCTCTTTCCGAAGAAATGCCTCCGGACAACAGGGCCACGGTCAGTTTTTTCATGGCGTTTGGCTCCCTCTGGAACCGACCGCAGGCTCAGCATCCGGGACCCGGTTTGGCCGCCTCGAGTCGGTCAATCATTTTTTGCTCATAGTGTTGGGGAATCTCGAACTCGATCGATCCGTTGCGCATGCTGTTTAGTTTAAGGATCAGGAAGTTGAGCTTCTTGATGGTCCGGTATTTTTCGACCGTATCGCCCATGCCGCTCAGCAGGTCTTCGGTCCGCAGGATTTCTTTTTTGAGTTCGATTTCGGGAGGGAGCATATCGGCATTTTTCAGAATCTTGTAGGCCATGCGCAGATCTTCCGGAATGTTGGCGAACTCGTCCGGTTTGAGCGGTTTGCCGGCACCCTCCAGGTGATTGAACATCCCGCGCCGCTGCGCCTCGCGAATCCGCTCCTCGACGATCTTGTCAAAGCCAGGAAGCATCCGCCACCCCCGCCGCCCGTCGCCGGTAAAGATTGCGGCCCTTCGATAAATACGCGGAAGAAAAAGTCGTCCCGTTGCCGTCAAAACAAAATATTGAAAAAGCACATCGATAAAGCGAGGGTATCTTATAATATATTTTTGCGGCCCTAATCAAGGGCGAATCAAAGACCGGCACCCACCGGCGATCAAATCGATTTCATCGGCGGAATAATTGGTTCAGCCCCAAACCCTCCCCCAGAACGGGAAGGCATGGGGCTGAATCAATAATGATTTGACCCTCTCGGCATCAATTTGTTACACAGCACAACCAAAACCACCCGGAAAGGAACTATGGCTGCATGAAGAAAATCGCATTCGCCGGCACCGACGGCCGCACGGTTCTATCGGCCCTGATCGTCTCCACCGCCAAAAGCGATGTAACCTCCGAGATCTATCAGGGTGTCGTCGTGCGCGGCACACCGGCGATGCCGAAATTTGCCGAACTGATGAACTGGCCGGTCGACTTCATTGCGACCGCCGGCAACTCCGTCGCCGATTATGCCAAGAGTCTGATCCGGGCAATGCAGGCCGGTGACATCGACTATGCCGTTCCAATGCCCGAGGCATTGCTTTTTGACGGCATCGTGGATGAGGTCGCGGGGGCGGGTTTCGGCGAGCGCATCATCGGGCTCAGCAGGGCCGGCGCCTTTATCGAGGGCGACAAGCTCAAGTGCAAAGAATTGTGCCGCCAAGCCGGCATACCGGTGGCCCCCGAATGGTTCGCGGCCGATGCCCGCGATTACAAGAGTGTACTGAAAACCTGCCTGAAACTGATGGATACCTACGGTGGCGCGGTTCTCAAATATCCATACAGCGCCGGCGGCAAGGGCGCACGCATCATCCGCAACTCATGGCTGATCAGGGAAGTCTACGAAACCCTGATCAGCGATTACAAGGAGCCCTATCGGGCCCGATTCGGCAAAAAAGGTCCCTGGCCGCTGTTGATTGAATCCCTGATGTCCGGGGCGGAGATCAGCTTCACCTTTCTTGTGGATGCCCACGGGGATTTTCAGGTTCTGCCTACCGCCATGGATTATCCGGAACGCTTCGAAGGGCCGGCGGGCAAAGACAACCCCATCACCGGCGGCGTCGGCGCCATTTCACCCCACCCCATGGAGACCCCCGAGTTGATCGAAATGGCCGGAGATGCCATCGCCAAGCCCTTGATCAACGCCATGCAAGACCAAAAAATCCTGCGCCCCTGCATTCTTTACCCGGGCTGTTTCGTTTCCCTGGACGCGAACATGCGGCCGACCCGGATCCGCGTATCGGAAATCAACATCCGGCCCGGTGAGCCCGAGACCCAGCCGGTCGCCCGGCGGATCCGCAACCTGGGCGCTTTGATCGAGGCCACCGCCGAAGGCCGCCTCAAAGATGTCTGCCCGGAGGTTCGCGAAGACCAGGTTGCGGTTTGCTTCGCGCTCGTCACCGGCCCGGGCGGACCTGACGGTCAGAAAGGCTATCCCTGGTCCTGCACCAAAGGCGAACCGCTGGAAATCGATTTCAAATACCTCAAACGTAAGGCCATTCAGGTCATTCCCTCGGCAATGACCCTTGCCGACGAAGGCGCGGTCTTCAAATCCGACGGCACCCGGGTCGCCTATCTCAACGGCAATGTCACCCTCAAGGACACCGACCGGCGCGGCGAGGTCGCCGAACGGCTGCGCAACAAACTGCTGGCCGCCTTCGACAACGGCAAGATCCGGGTCATTCCCCGCGAAAACCCGGCCGGAAACCGGCTCGACCTGCGCCGGGACATCGGTCAGCATTATGGTAAAATCGAGGAAATTTTTACTCTGAAATAAGTAAAGCCCCCTTTTTTCGAGGGGGCTTTACTTATATAAATATTGGTGATGCAGGCACCCGCATTGAATGCCTATACAACTGTTATTCAATTTAAATACCAGGTGTCCTTCCGGCAAGCGTGCTTAACTTAACCCGACCACGTGGTTTATACTGCGGCCATCCTGTAAACTCAAGGAGGATGACCGATGACAGAAGGACTCACCTCAGCCGATCTCACTATCG
>JBFYWB010000090.1:0-26774 GCA_041299015.1 Deltaproteobacteria bacterium | reverse complement strand
TGAGATTCTCAAGCGGCCCTGCCGGATTTCGGTCAGGGACAATGCCGAAGCACGCGATCTGGAAAAAATCGTCATGATTCACGCTCTCGACCTGCTCTATTTCTGGATGTACCAGCCGCGGGCCCGCACCGCCCTGCTGCGCCTGCTCGAGACCATCAGCGCGGAAGAGCGCGAGATCCTGGTGATGTCTCAATTCGCCCTGGACCGCAACCGGGAGATCAGCCAGATGTTTATCGACGGGGTACTCGGCAAGGATTTCGCGCGAGCGCTCTCCTTCTATCTTTCGCGCTCGCCGGAATATCTCGAGGCCATGAAGCGTCTATCCGATTAACGTTTCACATTTTCACCGATAATGGCCGCTAGACCATGAGGTTCATCAGTTTTTCGTGCAACACCCTGCAGGAATAGAACTTTTTTCCAAGGGCGTAATTGGTCGCGGCCATTCTCTCCCGCAGGCCGGCATCCTCGAGCACCGTTTGTGCTGTTTCGACCGCCGCATCGGTCACATAACCGTCGATTTCAAGGGCCATGAATCCTTTGGGCTTGATGTCGATGGTGTAGATCGAATAGAGGTTGACCAGGATCGGTTTCCTGAAATAGACCGCTTCCAGGAAGGCGTTGCCGAAACCCTCGAAAGTGGAGGGGTAGGTGATCAAATCGGCGTGCGGATAGATGTCGAAGAGGCTGTAGATTTTCCGACCGTCCGCCGTCGTCCCCCGGCGATCGCCGATGATGTCCGAGACGAAAAGCGTGTTCACCGCCATCCGGCGTGAATAGTCGATGATCCGCTGTTCGTAGTCGTGTCCCTCGTCTCCGGAGGCATGCGAGATGACAAGGCGCGCCTTGGGGCCGAGCCGGCTGACCAGTTCGATTGCGTGTTCGATTCCCTTGCGTTTGACCACCCGGGTCGGCTGAAGGATGAGCCGTTCATCCGGATCGAGCCCCAGTGCCGTCCGGACATCGCCGGCATAGTCGTCGGGCGGCGGGGCAGGATTTTCGAAATCCATTACGTTCGGAATGAGGGTGGCCGAAATGCCGGTCCGCAGACTGAGCTGGTTGCTCGCCGACGAACTGATGACGACATGGCGAATCGTCGGCAGGTGGGGCGGGAAGGCCATGTTGAGATAATCCCAGACCCCATTTGTCTTGAACTGCTGGCGCTCCCAGAAGAAATCGTGATGGTGGGCGATGGTGGGGAGACCGGTTTCCGCAATGACCTCGGTGATCGCCAGACCGAGCGGGATGTTGAGCGGTATGGTCACCGCGTTTTCCGGGACCAGGAGATCGATCTTGAATTGGCGGATAAAATCATATAGACGGTCTTTGAGGTACTCCTTGATGGACTGGATTCGGCTGGTCATTTTTCGCGCTCTGACACCGTTGGTGTCCATTGCAAAACAGCTGTTAAAAATGGAGCGGATGTCCGGGTGCAGAAAATGGGCCTCCGGAACCAGCAAGGACTGCGATGGGTCCCGGTCCAGCCCGCCGGCAAAGTAGAAACACCGAAACCGCTCTTCTTCGAACACCCTGGCCCACTTGGCCGTTTCCATCGAAACGCCGTCGGTTCCGGCAAAACGGGTGGAAATAAACCCAATGTTGTGAACTTTGTCAAAGCGGATGTACATGTCAATGCCTGCCCTTTTGATCAGTGAGCGCCGCGGGACATCGGACCGCGGTGGTTGCGCGCCATCACGATTCGTTCCGTGAACATATTAAAAAATCAGCGGATGTCAAAGACATAATCATGCTTGGACCCCACGATGAGGGACAAAAGGATGCAGGCGATTCTCCAAAGGATTTACGGAAAACAAAGGGCCGCGGCTGCCGCCGCGCGGATCGCCGCCGTCATGGAAACTTTTTCGCCTCTCAAACCGGTCGAGCAGCGGGAGTTTTTCTCCGCGGCGGATGCCATCCTCATCACTTACGGTGACACGCTCAAGCGAGCGGAGGAGCGGCCGCTGCGCACCCTGCACCGATTTGCGGCAGAGCATCTAAGGGGCGTTTTTTCCGGGATTCACCTCCTGCCGTTTTTCCCCTATTCGTCGGACGACGGGTTTTCCGTTACCGATTTTTTTGCCGTCAGGCCCGACCTGGGAAGCTGGGAGGACGTGCGGGCCATCGGCGGGGAATTCAAGTTGATGGTCGATCTGGTCGCCAACCATGTCTCCGCCGAAAGCCGCTGGTTTCGGAACTACCTTGCGGGTGAGAAAGGGTTCGAAGACCTGGCCATCGAAGTCGATCCGGCAGCCGACCTCTCGGCGGTGACCCGGCCCCGCTCCCTGCCGCTGCTGACCGCCTTTGAAAAGCGTTCCGGGAGTCGGGTGCATCTGTGGACTACTTTCAGTGCGGATCAGATCGACCTCAATTATGCGAGTCTCGACGTCCTCGAAAACATGGTGCGGGCCCTGCTCTATTACGTGTCGCAGAAGGCGCGGATCATCCGGCTCGACGCCGTCGCCTATTTGTGGAAACAGATCGGGACGGCCTGCATCCACCTGCCCCAGGCTCACGATTTGGTCCGGCTGCTTCGCAGAATTCTGGATCTCGTTGCGCCGGGCGTGATCCTGATTACCGAAACCAACGTTCCCCACGCGGAAAACATTCGTTATTTCGGCGACGGCCGCAACGAGGCCCAGTTGGTCTATAATTTCACCCTGCCGCCGCTGCTCCTGTACTGCCTGGCCAGGGGTAGCGCCCGCATGCTCACCGAATGGGCCCGGAACCTGAAGACTCCCTCGGCGGCCACGACCTTTCTGAACTTTACCGCGTCGCACGACGGTATCGGTGTGCGGCCGCTCGAGGGCCTTCTGGCGTCGGCCGACATTGCATGGCTGGTTGATATCGTCCTGCGAAACGGCGGCCTGGTATCCATGCGAGCGACCCCGGACGGCTCGCAGAGTCCTTACGAACTCAACATCACCTATGTGGACGCGCTGAGAAATCCCTTTCAGCCTGACGATCCGCTCCTCGTCCCGCGCTTTCTGGCCTCCCAGGCGACGGTGCTGGTCCTGCCCGGCGTGCCGGCCGTCTATATCCACAGCCTGCTGGGATCACGCAACTGGGACGCAGGGGTCCGGCGAACGGGACGAGCGCGAACGATCAACCGGGAGAATCTCATGGCCGATGCGCTTGCCACGCAACTGGACGATCCACAGTGTTTTCGGGCGCGGGTCTTCCGGCCCTATCTCGAACTGGTGCGCCTGCGAACCCGGCAGCCCGCCTTGCATCCGGCTGCCGTGGCGCAGGTCCTCCACCTCGACGATCGGGTCTTTGCCATCAAGCGCTTTTGCCGGGAGCAGACCCTTTTCGCCCTGGCCAATCTCTCCGCCGACGCCCTGACGGTCGCCCTGCCGGAAGGAAAGCGCATCGGCATGGTTGCGGATCTGATCAGCCGCAGGCGGTTTACCGCCGATGCGGTTGCGATGCCGCCCTACGGGTTCCTGTGGCTGGAGGGGGTACCGCTGCGGCCGTCGCCTTCGACAACACGCTGATTGACACCGAAAAAATTGGCCATCAGGTTATCGAGCTGTCGCCGCAGCACGGCATAGGAGTAGTGCCGGGCCGCCACCGCATAGTTGTGCGACGTCATCTGCACCCACCGCGTCGGCGATTCCAGCACCTCGCGGACCTGGCGGACGATTCTCTTGGTTAGATATCCGTCCATGACGATCAGGTCGAATCCCTTGGGCTCGATGTCCCGCACGAAGGTGGCGTAGCGGTTGATGAGCAGGGGCTTGCGGAAATAGACGGCTTCCAGAAAGGCGTTGCCGAAGCCTTCATACAGGCTGGGGTAGGTGATGAAGTCCGCGTGGGAGTATAGCTCCCAGAGCGTGAGCCCCTGCGGGGCGCCCGGAACCCGGGTGCCGATCAGGCGCAGGTCTACGCCCATATCGGCGGCGTGTTCCTTGAGCCACTCGGCGTACTCGAAGCCCTCGTCGCCGGCCTCATGGGAGATGACGAGCTTGTAGCGCGGGTCGCCGAGTTCATGGACGAGTTCGATGGCGTGCTCGATCCCCTTGCGTTGTACGATGCGCGTCGGTTGCAGGATCAGGCGATCCCCGTGGGCGAGGCCGATCCCGCGACGAAAGGCTTCGGTGTGTTTTTCGTCGACCGGCGGCGGGTTCTCGAAGTCGAGCGCATTGGGAATGATCACCGACGAGACGCCGGTTCGCAGGGCCAGTTCCTCCTGGGCCGCCGAATTGATGACGACATGCTCGAGGTTCGGCAGATTGGGCGGAAAGGCCATCCGCAGGTAGTCTCCCACCGCGTTGACCGCGAAACGTGTTCGTTCCCAGTAGAAATCGTGATGATGCGCTACCGTCGGAAGCTGGGTTTCGGCGATGGTTTCGGCCACGGCCAACCCCAAGGGCACGTGCATGGGAATGGTCAGAACGTTCTGCGCCACCAGCATGTCGATTTCGAAGCGGCTGATAAACGCATACAGTCTTTCTTTCAGAAGGGCCCGGAGGGCATGGATCGCCTCGGTCGTTTCCCGGCTGCGCCTTTTTTTGCCGAAAATCGCCGCGTCGATCGCCCGGTTTCTTTGATCCTGAAAAAAAGCCTCCGGAACGTAGAGGCTTTGTTCCGGATCCCGGTCCAGTTCCCCGGCGAACCAGAAACAGCGGTGCCCGCTTTTCTCGAGGGTATCCGACCACTTGGCGGCTTCCAGCGAGACCCCGTCGGTACCGGCGAAGCGGGTGGAGACAAAGCCGATCTTCTTGCCCATCAGGCCTCCCGTAGGTTCTGAGATTGGCGGTTGACAAAAAGGGTTTCTTTTCCTATCGCAGGAGTATAGCGGCAATTGGATCATTTTTCAATTCAATGGCCGTCGATGACCTCCTTGCTCCGGAGACAAGATGAAGATCGCCCTGCTGCACTACCATCTTAAAACGGGCGGAGTCACCACCGTTCTGAAACG
The DNA here is from genome assembly GCA_041299015.1 of Deltaproteobacteria bacterium. Taxonomy (GTDB): domain Bacteria; phylum Desulfobacterota; class Desulfobacteria; order Desulfobacterales; family SG8-13; genus JARFQH01. The sequence continues at coordinate 21,856 of JBFYWB010000090.1, read as the reverse complement.
GCAGGTTGCGGCCCTGCGGGGGATTTGCGACACCCTCGTTTTGACCGGGGATCGCGCGGAAACCGCGCTGCCCTGTCGGGTGGCGGAGATCCCCGAAATCGGGTACGACCGGCCGGGCTGTCCCCGCCACTCTGCCCAGCCGGTCGCCGAAAAGATCCTTGAGGCGATTTCTACTGCGTGGCCGCGAGGGTGCGACGTGCTGCATGTCCACAATCCGACGCTGGCCAAGAACCGATGCATCCTTCAGGTCTTGAAACGGCTTCAGCAGTCGGGGGTGGCCCTTTTTTTACAGATCCATGATTTTGCCGAAGATGGGCGACCGAAAGCCTACTTCCGCGAACCCTATCTTGCGGACTGTCATTACGGCGTCATCAATTCCCGGGACCGGGGGATCCTTCTCGAGTCCGGGCTCGACGCTGCCGGAGTGCACCTGATTCCCAACGCCATCGATCCCCTTCCGGTCGCTACTCAGGGGCGCCCCGACCCGCTCGTCCTCTATCCGATCCGCGCCATTCGACGCAAGAATCTGGGCGAGGCCATCCTTTTGGCGTTGTTCCTGCGAAACGGCCAGCGCCTGGCCGTCACCCAGCCGCCGAACAGTCCGCAGGACATTGCGAGCTACCGGCTCTGGAAGCGTTATGTAACGGAAAGGGGTCTGAGGGTATCCTTCGACGTCGGTCGGCAATACGATTTTGCCGCCCTGGTGGGTGCGGCGGCGTCGATGGTCACCACGAGCATCGCGGAAGGCTTCGGTTTTTCGTTTCTCGAGCCCTGGACGGCCGGAAAACTGCTGTGGGGGCGCAAGCTGGACGATATCTGTCGGGATTTCGAACAAAACGGGGTCCGGCTGGACGCCCTTTACAGCCGGCTCGAGGTGCCATTGGTCTGGCTGGATACGGAAGTTTTTTCCCGGCGCTGGCGCGCGGCGGCCGTCGCGGCCGCGGAGGCCTACGATTACGCCCTTGCGCCGGGGGCCGTGGAGCGCGGCCTCGACGCTCTCAAACGCAGCGCAGTGGCGGATTTCGGCAACCTCGACGAAGTCCTGCAACGGCAAATCCTTTCGCGGCTGCTGAAGGATGCGGCGGCACGAGCGGACCTGGTCGGGCTCAATCCCTGGCTTGCGCACCCCGGAGACGGGTCGGATTCAGCGGGCATCATCGCCAACAACCGCAAGGTCGTTGCGGATTGCTACGGTCCATCACCCTACCGGGAGCGACTCTTGACGATCTACGACCGGGTTGTCCATCACCCGGTTCGCCATCGGATCGACAAACGGGTGCTGCTCGAGGCGTTTTTCGATTTCGAGCACTTCCCGCTGCTCAAGTGGGGCGCGCATGATGACTGAAGGCGTGATACTCGAGCGGCTCATCCGTCCCCTGGCGCCGATTCCGACGGCAATTGCGCCAAGCCTGGAGCGGATGCAACCGTTCGCCGCCATGCTCTTCGACGTATACGGCACCCTTCTGATCAGCGGTTCCGGCGATATCGGCGTCAGCCGGGACCAGTCCATAAAAACGGTAGGCCTGCACGACCTGCTCGAGCGCTACGGCATCAAACGGACGGCCGACGATCTCGCGGCGGAGGTGCAGCGGGCCGTGGAAAAGGGCCACGCGGAGGCGCGGCAACGCGGGATCGATCATCCGGAGGTCGACATCCTCCGGATCTGGAAGGCGGTGCTCGGCTGCAAGGAGGCCTTGCGGCTGAGGTTATTCGCCTTGGAGTACGAGCTGATGGTCAATCCCGTCTATCCGATGCCCGGTCTCAACACCCTGTTGTCGAGCTGCCGCGCCCGCGGCCTGCCGATGGGCATCATCTCCAACGCCCAGTTCTATACGCCCCGTCTGTTGGAGCGCTTTCTGGGATCGCCACCGGAAAAGAGCGGCTTCGATCCCCGGTTGATCTTTCTGTCCTACCGGTTCGGATATGCCAAACCGTCGATCTACCTCTTCGAACGGGCGGCCGACGCGCTGGCCGCCATCGGTATTGCGGCGGAGACGGCCCTTTATGTCGGCAACGACATGCTGAACGACATCCGGCCGGCGAGCAGCGTCGGTTTCAAGACCGCCCTTTTTGCGGGCGACGGCCGCTCGCTGCGGATGCGAGCGGCCGATGACCGGTGCCGGGGACTTTCACCCGATTTGATCGTTACCGATCTCCGGCAACTGATCGCCGGAACCGTTGACCCTTAACCGAGGAGCCGCCATGGACAAATATCTCGACGTCCTGCCGTCATTCGTCGATAAGATTCGGAAGGTTCGGGAAATCATCATCAGCAATATCGTGCTCATCGGACAGATCTCAGCCCCGACGTTCCACGAGCGGCGGCGGGCCGAACGTCTGGTGGAGCGGTTGGCCGAATTCCAGGTGGACGAATGCCTGCTCGACGATTTCGGCAACCCCATCGGCGTGATCAAGGGCTCGTCCCCCGACAAGCCGCCCATCTTCATCGTCGCCCATCTCGACACGTTTTCAGAGGTGGAAGCCGACCAACACTTCGAGGTGACGGACAAAATCATCAGCGGGCTCGGCGTTTCGGACAACTCGGCCGCCGTCGGCGTATTGGCGTCGCTGCCGGAAATCTTCAGGCATCTGGAGCTGCGGTTTGAGTCCGACATCGTTCTGGTCGCCCCGGTTTGCAATCTGGGAGCGGGAAACCTCAGAGGAATTCGCCGGTTGCTCAAAACCTGGCCGACGCCCATCGCGGGCGCCATCTGCCTGGAGAGCGTCGAACTCGGCCGACTCAACTACTATTCCGATGGGATGATCCGGGGGGAGATCGAGTGCAGCATCGCCATCGAGGAGAAATGGGAACGCTATCAAAAGCCCAATGCAATTCTGATCATCAACGAGGTGATCAACGCCATCCTGAATCTGCGCCTGCCCCAAAAACCCCGCACGCAGATCGTGATCGGCCGGATCGCCGGCGGGCTCGACCACGGCAAGATCGCCTACGATGCCAAGATCGGCTTCGAAATCCAGAGCGATTCGGATGACATGGTGAAGGAACTGTACGCCGACATCAGAGATATCGTCGATGGGATCAACAAGGTGTTCGCGGTCGAGTTGAGGCTCAACCGCATCAGTAACCTGAACGCGACCCGCCTGCGCTACAATCACCCGCTGATCAAATGTGCGACCCGCATCTTAAACCGCCTGGGAGTAGAGGCCGTCAGCGAACCGAGCGAAACGGCCCTGTCCATCTTTCTGCGCCGGCAAATCCCGGCGATCACCCTGGGGATCACCAGCGGGGACAATTTCCATCAGGAAGGCGCCATGGTCAAAATCGAGCCGATGTTTAAAGGGATCGCCCAGATTCCGGCTCTGATCATGGCCATGGACAATGGGGTGTGCGATGAATAAGAGCTGGGTCGAATCGAATACCTTCCACCACTCCGAATTCAATGATCTCAATCGCCTGGTGGCGGAGAAGCACCGTAAAGGGCTCTCCATCTCCCTGTGTCTGCCCACCTTGAACGAGGAGAAGACGATCGCCAAGGAGATCATCATCATGAAAGCGGAGTTGATGACACGCTACCCGCTCCTGGATGAGATCGTCGTGATCGACTCCGGTTCAACGGACAAGACCCGCGACATCGCCCGTTCCTACGAGGTGACGGTCCACGAGGCCGACGACATCCTGCCGCAGCTTGAACAATTCAAGGGCAAGGGCGAAAATCTCTGGAAGGCGCTGTACGTCACCCGGGGAGACATCATCGTCTACATCGATGCGGACATCAAGAACATCCACCACCGCTTCGCATATGGGCTGCTGGGGCCGCTGCTGCTGACGGACCGCATCAGGTTCACCAAGGCCTTTTACGATCGGCCGCTTACGGTAGGGGAGAACAAGCTGCGTCCTACCGGCGGCGGACGGGTGACGGAATTGGTGATCCGGCCGCTTTTCTCGCTGTTCATGCCGGATCTGACCCAGATCCTGCAGCCGCTTTCGGGGGAGTACGCGGGGTATCGGAGCATCTTCGAAAACATTCCGTTTCCGGTCGGATACGGGGTGGAGACCGGCATGCTCATCGACATACACGAAAAATGGGGGCTCGAGGTCATCGCCCAGGTCGACTTGGATCGCCGGGTTCATAAAAATCAGGACACCAAGGCGCTGGGGCGGATGGCGTTCGTGATCATCAAGACCTTCTTGAAGCGCATCGAGAAATTGGGCCGGGTCGCCATCAACCAGGATCTTTTCGATGACATGATTCAATACAACCTGATCAGGGGCAAGCTACGGCCGGAAATCCGGCAACTAGAAGTATACGAGCGGCCGCCGATGGCGACGGTTGCCGACTACCGGGAGAAATTTCCCCCAAGCACCCCCGGATCATCCGGGGCGCCCGGCGTTTAAGGAAGCCGCACGGCGCCCAGACACTCTCCGCATACCGGCCGCTGCCCTTCCAACACCCCTTAGGCGGGTTACGGGAGACCAAAAAGGTTCCCGAAGAAAATTCATCTATCTTCGCTAAATTTGTCGACGCCCAGATCAATAGCCCTACCCGGCAGTGCCATGAGGGTCGAGGTGCCGTGCGCCAGAAGTTTTCCGGCGGCATCCGCGACCCTTGCTTCCGCATAACTGACGGAGCGCCCGGACCGGATGCACTGTCCTTCCGCGGTGAGTGTTCCGTTTGCCACCGGCCTGAGATAGTTCAGCTTGAGATCGATGTTCACGAGGCCCGCATCCTGGGGGAGCCGCATAAATACCGACCAGAAAGTCGCCGTGTCGATCAGGGCGGCCAATACGCCGCCATGGACGATCCCGAATGGCTGCAGGTGGCACGGCGCAATTTCACACGCTACCACTGCGCGGTCCAATTCGATCGAGGCCAGCTGCATTGGGAGATGTCGAGGAAACGGACTGTTGTTCACCGTATCGATGAGCCGGCGGATGTACTCATCGTTTGGACGCAGCATCGTGTCATTCCTAAACGGGTTCGTGCCATCTGCGGTATGGATAACATCACCCTCTTTTTTTAGCGCCGTCCGCGTCGAGCTCGGCCTTGACTTCCGCGGCCAGGTCTTTGACCGTCGTTACAGCGGCGGCGACCGCTGTCCTGACCAATGCACCGACCAGAACACTTCCCTTGATCACCATTTTGGCGGCCGGTTTCAAGGTGACGATCAAAACGCCGGCGGCGATCGGCGCCAGGACCAGGGAGCCGAAGCCGATCGACTTCAGCCCGATATTTTTGGGGCCGCCGCTTAACTTTGCCATTGTCGCACCTCCTTCGCGCGGGCATGCGGGACCTTGGGGTATCCCATTGAGACTGTTGTCAACTTAATACATCCGGTGGAAAAATAAACCTCAGAAAGCCGGTTCGTTGATATATACTACGGAACACCCGCTTGACTTTGACTTTAGAACAACGGACCGGATCGGCAAAGCCAATCTGCAGCCACGGAGGCATGCGCGAACGAGGGATAGAGGGCATTGGGCACTTGACGGACGCAAGCGCCCAACGGGTGCTGGACACGGATCGACTAATGGAAGATCTGGGCGATAAAATTTTATTGCGGGTCATGACTTACAACATCCACGGTTGTGTCGGCGCCGACGGCGAAGCCGATCCGGGGAAAATCGCCGCGATCATAGCGGACCTCGATGTGGACATCGCGGCCCTGCAGGAAGTCGACGCCGGCCACCCGGCCCACGCATACCGGGACCAGGCGCAGATCATCGCCGCTGAACTCGGTGTGCGGCACCTCTATTTCCCGGTCGAGCAAGCGGGCCTGCGGCGGTTCGGGTTGGCGGTCCTCAGCCGATTTCCGATTGTGGCGTTCGATCGACTCCGGCTTCCGAATGTCTATCCTCTGCTGAATCCCCGCCGGCGGGGGGCCCTGTGCTCAATACTCGCAACGCCGGCCGGCCGGATACATCTTATCAATACTCATCTGAGTTTGTTCAGACTGGAACGACGCCTGCAGCTGAATGCGCTGATGGCTGGTGACGGTGTTCCTGCAGGTGCTGCCGATGCACCGCTGATTTTTTGCGGGGACCTCAATTCGGGACCCTCATCCGCTGTCTACAAACAGTTGTCGCGTCGTTTGACCGATGTCCAGGCGATCTCACTCGGCGGATCCGCCAAGGCCACCTTTCACGCCAAGGATCCCTTTTTTCGCCTCGACCACATTTTCGTCTCATCCCATTTCACCCCGCTTAAAACAGAAGTCCGCAGGACCGCCGCCACCGCGGCGGCATCGGACCACCTGCCGGTCGTCGTCGAGCTGGCATTCAAGAAAAGCAGCGCTGTCGCTGCCTTGCTTTAGAACATGATGACTGCGCGGCCGCGCTCCGCAAAAAGACCGGTTTTGAAAACAAGCAGATCGCCAATGTTTTGTTCAAACTGAAGAAGCAGGGCAAGATCAAGAGCGTGAGCAAAGGCATTTACACCCTTTGCGCGATGACCGGGCGGGGTATTTCGGGTCCCTTGCCATCAAGGGGCGGTCACGAGGCGCTTTTCAGATAAGAATGAAACAATTTTTGATACTTGTGTTTCGATATTCGGTTTCTCAAAACGGCGCAGCGCATAAACAGGAGGAATTCCTTCAGGCTGTCGACATACTCGACCGGGCAGGGGCAATCCATGGCGGTGTGTTTATGTTGGAGCAGAGCCCGTTCGGCCTCGGTCGCCTCTTGGTTCGCCAAGATAACCGCCTCGGTGAAGGTCCGTCCCTCGATCGCGTCGAAAAACGATTCTATCCGGCAATCTGTAGAAATCATCATGCCTCCGTTTCTTTTTAACCCACGCGCGCTGCGGATGTTAATCTTTGATGAACGCACTGAAAAACATGGGGGGTTTGTCGTGTCGACCCGCCGCATGCGGACAGCCGGTTCACACCGACTGTTTTACGCGGCGAAGATAAACTGAAGCGCGCTGAATGTCAATTCGAGTATTGTTAGAATTCTGTTAGAAATTCTGCAGCCGTGCACCGCAGGTCTGCCCGGCCCGAGGCCGTCCACGTTAATCCCCGGTATGCCCGGTGAAGCCTTCGGCAGGGGCGCCGTCACCTCAGGTAGGCGCCCATCTTCTGCCGGCAGATTTCATTGAGGTAGGCGGAAATCCGGGCGGCGTCTTCCATGTCCGCGACCGCTGCCAGAGCCGACCGGGCTTCGCCCATCGACAGGGTGGCGATCAGGTGTTTGATGAGGGGGACCGACGCGGGGTTCAGGCTCAGGCGCCTGATGCCCATAGCCAGGTAAAGGATGACGCATTGGGGATTCGAGGCGGATTCGCCGCAGATGCTGAGCGGAATTCCCATCCGCCGGCAGACGGTCGCCGTTTCCCGGATGGTGGCGATAACCGCCGGGTGCAGCGGGGTGTACATGGCCGACACCTTTTCGTTGTTGCGGTCGACGGCAAGGATGTACTGGGTCAAATCGTTGGAGCCGATACTCACGAAGTCCACATGGCGCAGCAAATGATGCAGAATCCCTACTGCTGCGGGCACCTCGACCATGATCCCGAGCGCGAGGTTCGCGTCGAAGGGCATTGCGGCCGCGGCGAGTTTCGATTTTTCTTCGTTGACGATGCGGTTGATGGCGCGCACCTCTTCCACCGTGGAGATCATGGGAAACATCAGGGACGTCGGGCCGTGGACCGCGGCCCGCAGGACGGCGCGCACCTGGGCGCGGAAGATATCGTCGAGTTCCAAAGAGATGCGGACAGCCCGCCAGCCCATATAGGGATTGGCTTCTATCGGATAATCGAGATAGGACAATAGCTTATCGCCGCCGACATCCAGGGTGCGAACCGTAACGGCTTTGCCGGCGGCGGCTTCGATGACCTTGCGGTAGAGATCAAACTGCTCCTCTTCGGTCGGAAAGTCGCCGCGAACCAGAAAAGGAAACTCGGTGCGATAGAGCCCAATGTGATCGGCCCCATACTTGTGGACCAACTCAAGATCGGAAAGAAGGCTGACGTTGGCGCCCAGTCGGCAGAAGTGGCCGTCTTGCGTGACTGTCGGCAAGGTCCGCAAGCGTTCGAGTTCGCGGAAACTCTTCTCCTTTTCGACCCGCAGCCGGTCGTATTCGCTGCGGATTTCCGGCGGCGGGTCGCGGAAGACCAGCCCGGAGGTGCCGTCGACGATCAAATGGTCGTTCTCCCGAATCGAATCGAGGACGTCCTTGACCCCGATAACCATCGGGATTTCAAAAGACGTGGCCAGGATGACGGCATGGGAGGTCCTTCCGCCCCTGGCCAGGACGATTCCCTTCAAGTGCGGCTGGCGCAGAGCGACGAGTTCGGCGGCCGACAGGTCGGCCGCAATGACGACGGTATCATCGCTGAAGGCGGCCTGCGCAGGCGTGCCGATATCCAGCAGGTGGGCGAGAACCTGCTTTCCGGCGTCCACGATGTCTGCTCCACGCTGCCGCAGATAGGGGGTTTCCATCCGGTTGAAGCGTTCCAGGTATTGCAGAACCACCTGTTTCAAGGCAGCCGCCGCGGTGTAACCGGCATCGATACGATCGATAATTTTGCGCCTGAAAACCGCATCCTCCAATATCATGAGATTGGCCTCGATGATGGCCGCGTCCTGAGTGGAAAGATCATCGGCGTTGCGGCGCAGCCCGCGAACAAAATGCCGAGCGGCTGCAAGCGCCTCTTCGAGAAGAACCTTTTGCGCCCGGGGATCTTCGGCGGCCTCCAGCCTGATCTGGTCGAATCCGATGCTCTCCGTCAGGTAATGCGCCCGTCCCTGTGCAAAGCCGCTCGAGGCCGGTGTGCCCCTGAGCACCGGTTTTTTTTCGATCGGGCCGGGGATTTCTTCTTCGGTCCCGGACGGTTTTCCGGCCGACCGGTAGGGACGGTCTTTCTTCAAATCCGCGAGCAATCCCGAATAGGCGACGGTCGCGGCCACCTGGCTGGTGATGGCGGAAAACACCGGAATGTCGGCTGCGGAGATGGCCTCCTCGTCTACGGTCTGGACCACGAGCACGCCCAGATTGCGCTGGTGGTAAATCAGCGGAAGACCGAGGAAAGTGCGGTAGATCTCTTCACCGCTTTCCTGGAAGTATTTGAAGCGCGGATGGGTCGAGGGGTTCCTGACGTACACGGGTGCCATGGTCTCCAGGACGAGCCCCGTGAGACCCTCGCTGATATGCATGCGAACCGACCCGATGGCGGCGCGCTTCAGTCCGATCGTGGCCGTGAGGACCAGGTGATTGCGCTCCGCGTCGAAAATATAGACCGAGCAGACGTCGATGCCGAACCTTTCGGCCACCAGTTCGACGATGGTGTCGAGGGTTCTGCGGGGATCCCGGGACTCGGTGATCACCCGGCAGATGTCTTCCAACAGGCGAATTTGTTGACGTGGCATTTTCGGGGACTCCAAACGATGCGCTCAGGCGCCTCCAGCGGAGATTCGACGATAATCTGGCCTAAATTGCCGATTTGTAGTATAAGTTAACCTGCATGCGGAAAATGTTTCCAGTCATTTCAGTGTTTAGCGTACATGTGCGGGGCACCTAAAATGACCATACGACGAAGAGACATGACGGACAACGGCGGCCGGCGCCGATTGGTGGACAGGCGCAAACGGTCATCGGCCTATCGCTTCCCGGAACGCCGCTGGCAGAGACACCGCAGGGGCGGGTCGGATCGAAGAACCGCCATGCTGCTGCGGCTGCACCTGGACCTGGAGAGAAGGGACGCATATCTGGAACTCTACGAAGAGCCGCTGCAGGAAGCGGAGGACGGCGGATGAACCGACTTTCGGATGCCGGTGTCCACTTGCATAAACCGTCGTTCGCCGGGCGACCGGCGGTGCGGCCCTGACGGCCCCAATCGGCCGAATGGTTTTCCGTCGCCGAGACCCGCTTTACCGATCTTGAGACAGCTTTCCCTTTCCGCTTTCGGTCATTCCTTTTGCTGCAACAGAGATCCTGAAGGCAAGACACCTTGGTGCCTCGACCGTCTAGATCATGCCGAACAGGAGTTTGGTCAGGTAAGATAAAAAAATGCCATAACCAAAACTCATCAGGGTGCCGATGATGATGTATTCTGCCAGCATCATCTGACGATGTTCACGAATGTCACCGAATCGGAATATCGACTTGGCCGTGATCAGGAACCCCACGGCGGTGGGCTGGTCCATCATGATAAACAGAAACACCAGGGCGCGTTCGAGCTGACCGATCAACTGGCCGCCGCCCGCAAGTCCGCCGCCCGGCGCTGCCGGCGGGTCTGCGGGCAAAGCCGTTTCGGCGGACGGCTGTGAATCGGCGAACTGCGCCAGCAGCGGCTGGACGGCCAAACCGATCAGAAAGCCGCCCGCTCGAACGGTGGCGACAGCGCCGGCAAATAAAACGACCATTTTGACGAGGGCAGGACCGAGCAGCTCAACCCAATAGAACGACAGCGCTCCAGCGTAGCGAACCACCAGAACGGCCGTCACCAGCGTGATGGCGACATGCGCCAACTGGTCGATCACGAAGGCCCGCGTTGTTTTTCCGCCGCTGATCACCTTGATGCGGTCGATGAGGGCGTGGGTTAGAAAAATGGCGAGCGGGATTTCCCAATGCGGCCAGGCCCCGCACAGGAGATAACTCAGACCGGCCACGATGGCGGCATGCCGGCTCAGCGGGGCCCAGCGGCGCTTGTGCGTTGCCATCGTTTGGGTCTGCAGGAGGAAATCTCCGACGATGTGACCCGCCAACAGCAAGACAAACAGGTAGAGAGTTTGCGTATTCATGCGGATGCCGGGGCTTATTACAAGCTGTTTAACTTGTAGTCCTTGACAACAAGCGATTGTTGCCGGGTATCCAATGCGCCGGTGCGGTTGCCGGTCTTACTTTGCCAGCACTTTTTCAAGGGTTTGCTCGAAGAACAACAGGCCCTTTTCGAAAGCGTGCCAGCCCGCGCGGTCGAGGTGCTGGGCGACGGCCTGCTGGGTAATCGGTTGCGGCCAGCAGGTGGTTGCGATTTTTTCCTGGGTCCAGCCCTGCAGAGCACCTGTTACGGCCTGGGCTTGTTTTTCAGACCAGTTGGCGGCCAGGACATCCATCAACTGGATGACGGTTTCCAGGGCGGCCATCCGATCATCGCCTTGCGTCGCGGCGAAGGCAAAAGAGAGCCGTTGCTGCCGGGGCATGCGCTCGAGCAGGCTGCCCGACAGGCGGTAGGCCTGACCGTCGCCGCTGGAGACTTTGGCGGCGGGAATGAAATCGATGGTCCCCACGGCGATTGCCAAGCGCGAATCGGCCTTGGCGCCGTGCAGTGCGGCGCGCAGAAACGCCCGGTAAAAGGAACCGATCCGCAAGGCCCTGGCCGGGTCGGCAACCACCACCTGCCAGGCATCCCCGCGGAATGTTTCCAGCTCCAGCGGGACCGCATCGCCGAATACCTTGCATAGTGCCAGCGCGCCCGCGGTCATCACCGCGTGAAGATGTCGACGCGTTTTTTCTGGAAACTTGCTCGAGCCGACGATATCGCCGGTGATCACAGCATAACGTTTACCGGTAATGATGTCCACAGGAAGGCGCCACCCCCGACCGAACGACTTAAAACAGTCCGAAATTCTAGACGCTACAACTTATATCACTTGTATCAATTATGTACAAGCTTAAAAGGTTGTTATTGGGGTGAAAGAGGGTTTTTTTCGCTCTAATACCGGCCGCAGCTCCGATGGGCTCCCCTTGCTGATTTGCGGATGCCGATACGTGGCGCCCACCCGTACCTGCGCCCGCGGTCCGCCGGCAGGGCTCCGGCCGGTCAATCCGGGCGGGATCGCTGAAAAATCCTTGTTTTTATGAAAAATTTCATTAAAAATATTCTCCGCTATCCGTTCGGCATTTGTTCGGTGTTCGGAAAAGTCGACGATCTGAGACCGTTTGCGGGAGGAGAATTCATTCATGAGCTTCAGGACCTGTGTCGCGCCCTCCGGACAATTCGTTTACGGCGTCCACAAACCGCATTTTCGGGTGGTCAATCTGCGGCGAAGCGATCACATCGGTTTGCTCGGCCAATTCCGGGAGGGCCGGCCGGTTCAAAACCAGGCCAACTTTCCCGCGGGCGAGATCGAAGAAGCGGGCGCCGAGTTGATCTTTGAAATTCCCAACCCGTTTCCTTTCAAGGGCACCACTTACATCCTCAAGGGTTGGGCCGATGCCAAGGCCCGTGACCCGGCCACTATAAAGCTGCCGGAACCGCAACCCTGCTCTTTTTCAGAACTGTTGCGGCAATGGTCGGGCGATGAGATCGGCGCCTTTTGTTCCAACCGGTTCGAAAGTATTTTTCGATCGCTGCCGGAGCCTCTGCAGCTGACCCTGGCTGCCGTCTCCACCGATCCGGAGGACCTGGTGCGGCTGGCGGAGCAATGCTGCGACTTCGTTCACGATCCGGCAACCGGGCGGCCGGTGGGACTGATCTACGAGGCCGATGGAGACGCACGGCCGCAAGCGGTGATCAGAAACGCCCTGGTGTTCGATGCCTTGGCCAACAACGCCTGTCTGCCGGACGATTACAAAGAGGTGATGGTGCTGCGACCCGGTGCTCAGGGCGGCAGCGAGATCACAGCCGACTGGCGCGCTTCCGGCAACCACAGCCATGTAGTCGAGTATCTGCGGCGCAACAGTTATATTCCCTGGGGCCACTACGCCGCCAACATGGCCGATGACGCCGTCCGCTACCGGGTTGAAGACCTTGGCCTGGATGATGTGTCGGGCATGCGGCACCTTTATTATCAGCGGACATACGTGCGTGTGGCCCGGGACCTCGGGATCAAGCTTGCCGCAGAGCGCGGGCCGCTGCCGCCGGAGAGCCTCGAGGCCCTGCGGGGCGAGATCGTCGACAGGCTGCGGTGCGGCGATGCGGCCGCACGGCCGATGTTCGCCTGTACCCTTTGGGGGTGGAACTTCGGGTTCGACTTTTCGCCCAGCCGCTACCGGCTGCATGCCTCTCATCAGCAGATTCATCAGCAGTACGCCCTGGTTCCGGCCGCGGTTCCCGTCGCCGGCGGTAACCGTGCGGCGCACGAATTGCTCGAGGCCTATTGCTGCGGCGACCTGATCCGGGATTTTATTCGGCAGTACCGGCGGTCAACCGGCCGGCCTTTTTTCGAGACCTATATCGCGGCCATCCGTCAAAACCGGCGGATCGATGGTTGCCGCGAGCGGAAACACAGCCTGGTGGTTTATGAAGACGAGCGGGTGATGGTCTTTGTGCCCAAGGCACAGACCTCCCAGTGGGAACTGCAGTTGGTGACCCTTGCGTCGGTCGGCAACATTCTCGAAACCGACAGCCGAACCCGTGCAAGCCTGGACCGTGCCATACTGATCGTCATGAAGATTCTCACCGCGCTGGGGGCCAGGCTGATCACCGTTATCGAATACGCCAAACGATTCGACAGCGACGATGACGATCAGCGGTTGCTGTATGTGTTTCTCCCTCGCTTGCCGGAATCGCCGGGGGCCTTCAGCGAGGCCCAAATGCGCTGGATCAACGGGCACTACCCGGAAGATTTCGCGGCCGCCTGCCGCCGCCGGCTGCCGGAGATGCCGCCGGACCGCGAACCTGCGCCGCCGGCATGACCTGGATGGCCGGGGTCCTGCCGGCGCGAAGTGTCGCCCCCCATGACGGCATCGGCATGATCAATTTTTCCGGACGGGCGGTCATGTTCAGCATCCCGCACCGTCGTTTGCGGCAAAAACGGCCGCGCCGTGCCGGGACTGATTATAACATCATGAAATTTTATGATAAATGAACAGACGCGAATACAAATTTAACACGCCCCTAACAATCCGGTAACATGACTGCATTAAATCGGACAAGGACCCTGTCCACATCAGACACCTGTCAAGAGCGGGACGGATTAAAATGGCTAAAGAGAGACTACTGGTCGTCGACGACGAGGAAGATATCATCGAGTTGGTGCGCTTCAACCTCAGCAAGGACGGCTACAAGGTCGATTCTTGCTTGACCGGAGAAGATGCCTTGAAAAAGGTCCGCTCGGAAGCCTTCGATCTGATCATCCTCGATCTGATGCTGCCGGGTATCGACGGACTCGAAGTGACGCGCAAACTTCGTGACGATCCCAAAAACCGCGACGTGCCGATCGTGATGCTGACGGCCAAAGGGGAGGAACCGGATATCGTCACCGGTCTCGAGCTCGGCGCCGACGATTATATCACCAAACCTTTCAGTCCGCGGATTCTGATAGCAAGGGTGCGGGCCGTGTTACGGCGCAAAACGGCCGAGTCGGCCGACGACAAGACCGTGATCAGAATCCAGGATTTGGAAATCAACGCCGGCACTCGCGGTGTCACGGTCGGCGGTCGACCGGTCGAGTTGACCTACACCGAGTTTCAGGTCCTTTTCAATTTGGCGCGCAGGCCGGGATGGGTTTTCACGCGATCCCAGATCGTGGATGCCGTGCGCGGGGACGACTATCCGGTGACCGATCGGAGCGTGGACGTTCAAATCGTGGGCCTGAGGAAGAAACTCGGTGACCGCAGTCAATGGATCGAGACGGTTCGGGGGGTCGGGTATCGTTTCCGGGAGATTATATGAAGAAAAAAAAGCGCCTGATCTGGCAGCTCTATCCTTCTTACGTGCTGATCATCGTCGGAGCCCTGATTTCCGTTACCTGGTATGCCTCGAACGAACTGGGACGCTTCTATCTGGATCAAACCCGAAATGACCTCGAAGCCCGAGCCTACCTGATAAAGGATCAGATCACCAGCCTGCTCAGCCCGCTTGAACCGGAAGTCATCGATGCCCTCTGCAAAGAAGCCGGACAGCTTTTGGTCACGCGGATCACCGTCATTTTGCCGGACGGCACGGTCGTCGGTGACTCCAGGGAAATGCCGCGGTTTATGGACAATCATGGCGACCGGGAAGAGGTAATCGGAGCCTTGAAGGGTATTCTGGGAAAATCGATCCGTTTCAGCGACACTTTGCATCAGAAAATGATGTATGTCGCCGTCCCGGTGAAGACCCAAGAACGTGTGCAGGCGGTTATCCGCAGTTCCGTTCCGTTGACCGCCCTGGACCAGGCCCTGGCATCGGTGCGGCTGAAAATCGCCTTCGGCGGTTTGATGATCGCTGTCCTGGCAGCCCTCGTGAGCCTGGCGGTCGCCCGCCGCATCACTCAACCCATCGAGGAAATCAAGCGCGGTGCGGCCCATTTCGCCGACGGCGATTTGACCCACCGCCTGCCGTCGCCGGACACGGAAGAGATGGCCGCTCTCAGCGACACCCTCAACCGCATGGCGGCCCAGCTGAACGAACGGATGAATACCGTTTACCAGCAGCGCAACGAGCTCGAGGCGGTTCTCTCCAGCATGCTCGAGGGCGTGATTGCCGTCGATCGCAATGAGCGCATCATCAGCATGAATCCGGCTGCCGGCCGGATGTTCGATTGCGACCCGGTCAGGGTGCAGGGCCGCAATATTCAGGAAGTCGTCCGCAACTTGGCGATCCAGCGCTTTGTCGCGCGGGCGCTGATCAGCTCGGAAACCCTTGCGGACGATTTCATTCTCTATCTTGCCGAAGAACACACGCTGAATATTCACAGCGCGCCGCTCTATGATACGGGCAGCGCCCAAATCGGCACCTTGCTGGTCGTCAACGATGTGACCCAGCTGCGTTATCTCGAGAACGTCCGCAGAGATTTTGTGGCCAACGTGTCCCATGAGATCAGGACCCCTCTGACGGCCATCAAGGGGTTCGTTGAAACCCTCCAGCACGGGTGGGTCGAAAACGTGGCCGAGCAGGAACGCTTTCTGGGAATCATCCTCAAACACGTCAACCGACTCGGCGCCATTGTCGATGACCTGTTGGCGCTCTCGCGCATGGAGCAGGAAAACGGCGCAAAAGAGGTGCACCTGAGCGCTGGCAGGATCAGAGACGTGATTCAAACCGCGATCCAGGTCTGTCAGCCCAGGGCGGCCGCCAGGGACATCACCATCACCGTCGATGCGGCCGAGGACCTTACGGCCAAACTGGACGCCACCCTTATGGAGCAGGCCTTTGTCAATCTGATCGACAATGCCGTCAAGTACAGTGACGACGGCAGCCAGGTCCGGATCGCTGCTGCCCGAAAGAAGCAAGAGATCGCCATAGAATTCACCGACCAGGGTTCCGGCATACCGAGCAAGCATCTGTCGCGGCTTTTCGAGAGATTTTACCGGGTGGATAAGGCCCGCAGCCGTAAGCTCGGCGGCACCGGGCTCGGTCTGGCGATCGTCAAGCATATCGTTCAGGCCCATGGCGGCCACATCACCGTCGAAAGCTCGCTGGGGCAGGGGAGCACCTTCACGATCCACTTGCCTTCCGTCGGCTAGCCGGTTGACCGGTTAGCCCGTCGGTCCGTCAG
This sequence comes from Deltaproteobacteria bacterium, assembly GCA_041299015.1. Classification (GTDB taxonomy): domain Bacteria; phylum Desulfobacterota; class Desulfobacteria; order Desulfobacterales; family SG8-13; genus JARFQH01. The sequence goes on along the minus strand of JBFYWB010000090.1, from coordinate 5,536 downwards.
ACCCATCACTGACCGGTCCTTTTCCGGATCGCCTTCCGGCCGCCGCTCCGCGACCAGCCCGCAGTCCACCCGGCTCGCCTGATTTAGCCGTTGATTTAGCGCTTTGCCCGTGTTAGAGGTCGCCAGTCTTTCCTAACCAAAATCTAACAATTGAAGCACGCTAACGGCAACCTAACGGATCCGAATCGACCCTCGCTGCGGCTTTTCGACTCTGAAAGCCGTTTGTTCCCCCTTCCGGTTGCCTTCCGATGTTGCGCGCAGACCCGGCACGCGCCTGAGTCACTGCTGAGAAAATGATACCTGAATACGTCGTCCTGATCGCCGGATACATTTTCGGTTTTTACATGGCCTGGAACATCGGGGCCAACGACGTCGCCAATTCGATGGCATCCGCCGTGGGGGCCAAGGCGATCACGATCCGCCAGGCCCTTTTCATCGCCGGGATTCTCAACGTCGTCGGCGCGGTTTTCATCGGATCCCACGTTACCGACACCATCCGCAAGGGAATCGTGTCGACGGCGGTCATGGCCGATCCCCACTTGGCGCTGCTCGGCGCCTTTTCGGCCTTGCTGGCGGCGGCACTGTGGGTTTCTTTCGCCACCTGGCGGTCTCTGCCGGTGTCGACGACCCACTCGATCGTCGGCGCGATGATCGGCTTCGGCATCATGGCCGGCGGTTTTTCGGTGATCCAATGGGGCAAGCTCGGGGCGGTGGTGTTGAGCTGGGTCGTTTCACCCGTCTTCAGCATGGTGATCGGCTATATCACCTTCAAGGTCATCGTGGGCCTGATTCTCTCGAGGAAAGACCCCTTTGCGAGGGCATTGCGGCTTTCGCCCGGGTTCATCGGCCTGGCTGTTTTCGTGGTGGTGCTGTCGTTCTTGTTCAAAACACCGCTCGGCAGCTCGCTGGCGATCGGAACGCCGAGTGCGCTGCTGATCGCCCTGGCCTCGTCCGGTCTGGCGGGGTATGCGGGAAAATGGCTTCTGGCGCGAACAGTCGTTAGACTCGCTCAGGATGGCGAGGAAGAAATATTCCGGCGGATCCAGATCGGCACCTCCTGTTATGTGGCTTTGGCCCAGGGAGCCAATGATGTGGCCAACGCCATCGGCCCCCTGGCGGTGGTCTATTTCCTGGTCAAGACCGGCGGGATCGGAGACGAGATACCCGTGCCGACGTTTCTGCTCATATTCGGCGGTGTCGGCATTGCCTGCGGAATTTGGATGGCCGGCCACCGGGTCATGGAGACCATCGGCACCAAGATCACCACGCTGACCAACTCCCGCGGGTTTTCGGTCGATTTCGCGGCCGCCACCACCGTGCTGGTGGCGTCCAAGTTGGGGTTGCCGGTCTCCACCACGCACGCGGCCGTAGGGGGTGTCATGGGAGTCGGTCTGGCCCGCGGTTTCGAGGCGGTCAACTTCCGCATCATATTTCAAATCGTCATCTACTGGGTCTTGACCGTCCCGGTGGCAGCCCTCACCAGCATTGTGATCTTCAAGGTCCTGGAATATTTCTTCTAAAGGAGGTCAAGGTCATGCGAATACCGTTTCTCTCCATGTTCATGACATCGCCTTTTGTCGGGCTTCAGGAGCATGCGGAAAAGGTCAAAGACTGCGCCTGGACCTTTCAGCAGGCCATCGAGTGCCACGTCTCCAGGGAATGTTTGCGGTTTGAAGAATTCAGGCAGGAGATTCACCGCATCGAACACGAAGCCGACGCCGTTAAGCGGCGGATCCGGGGGCATCTGCCCAAGGGAACGCTGATGCCGGTGGATAAGTTCCAGCTGTTTCGCTACCTGCGGGAGCAGGACAAGGTGCTGGATTCGGTGGAAGAAGCCCTTGACTGGCTCTCCATCCGCAACGAGCCGGGAATTCCGGTGGAGCTGGAGAAGGACTTCTTCCTGCTGGTGGATGCCGTGATGGATCCCATCGAGGAGTTGAGCCGCATGGTCAACGAGGCGCGCCGGTACTTCCGGAATTTTTCGGAAAAACACCGGATCCGGGTAAAGGAAATCATCCGCAATCTGCGCCGGCAGGAGCATGAAGCCGACACGCTGGAGTACCAGATCAAGCAAAAGGTCTTTAATTCGACCATGGATCCGGTCACGATTTTTCACATGGTGCGTCTGGCCGAAACCGTCGGCTCGATTGCAGACCACGCCGAAAACGCCGGCGACATGATGCGGGCCATGATAGCGCGCTGATCGAGATCCAACCGTCGATTGACAACCGCTGAGCAAAGGCACCGACATTCTCGGCGTCATTACGGAAGAACGTAGGCACATTGCTCTGGCGACTCACGGCGGGCGCAAGCAGGACCTGTTGGAAAGAGCCGTGCACTGCGTTCGAAGTACTTACCGAACACCAACTTCTCATCACCGGGACCACCGGCAAGATCACCGCCATTTTTTCCTCTGGGACCCGATGACATTCCGACCTATGGTGTCCACGTCAAGAACCTGCTCGGGACGTCGGGATCCTACAACATCCCCATCGTTTGCAACCGCTCCAACCCCGACTTTATCATTTCCAATATCCTGTTCCACGGCGCATATATTCTGATTCTCAAAGACTGAAAGCAAGAGTATCCACCGAAATACTTGACCAGGACCACAGCGGCACCGTGCGTTCATTCGTCAACGGCGTTTTTATGTCATTTCGATCAGCAAAGACTTTTTCCCAAAGAACGATATCAAACGGATGTTTTATCAATCTGTTTGTCAGTATAAAAAATTGGTTGACAATGGGGTTGTTGAGGAATACTGAGCATTCAATAGAATAATTGAATAGTTGAAAGGTCAACCATGAAAAATCCCCATAGGCGGTTTAAAGACTCTATTTATGAGCAGTTCGCAAGAATCGGTAAGGCGGTTTCAAGCCCCAAACGTCTGGAACTGCTCGACCTGCTTTGTCAAGGTCAAAAATCCGTTGAATCTCTGGCCAAGGAGACCGGCCTGACAATAGCAAATGCCTCCCAACACCTTCAGGTCCTCAGGGCCGCCCGGCTGGTTGATGCGGAAAGAGAAGGATACTACATCAAATACCGGCTTGCGGATCAGATGGTTTGCCAGTTCTTCCATTCCATGCGCGTATTAGCGGAAAACAGGCTGGCCGAAATCGAAATAATCATGCGCCGGTTTCTAGGAAGCAAGGAAGGCATGGAACCGGTCGATCGAAATGTCTTGCTGCAGCGGGTCAGAGACGGCGCCGTCACCGTGTTGGATGTTCGGCCTGAGGATGAGTACCGCGCTGGTCATATTCCCGGTGCTTTATCCGTTCCGCTGGATCAGCTTGAAACATTGCTTTCCGGGTTGCCTCGCGAGCAGGAAATCGTTGCCTATTGCCGGGGGCCGTATTGCGTGCTTGCGGTTGAGGCCGTTGAAACGCTTCGAAAATACGGTTTCAGGGCTATCTGGCTTGAAGGCGGCATCCTGGACTGGCGCGCCATGGGTCTTGCCGTGGACACCGGCAACGCACCATCGGCCTGATAAGTGACCTCAGAAATGTGTCGGACCAAAACGGAACTTGGAGAGCGATTGCCGGCAGAAAAAAATATTCGCTGATGTGCGGGCCTGCAGATGTGGATAGTCGAACGAGGGCAGCATAAAGCAGATCTGACGAAAGGGGTATCCTCATACCCCGCATGACATATTGACCTTAAATGGGAGGGCCTAGCGGTGGAAGAAACGGTTATTCGGTTGGGTGGAAAGAAGCAGTCGACATTCTTGGACAAAGCCAAAGAGCTTATCCCGGATGGCGGCAATTTGAATCTTTGCCTCACCTGCGGCGCGTGTTCGTCCGGATGTCCGGCAACAGGGCTTGAAGGGATGGATCCCCGAAAGTTTCTAAGGATGGCCGCACTTGGGATGGACGACGTACTCCTGAAATCAAATTGGGTGTGGATGTGCACCATGTGCCAGCGGTGCATTTATGTATGCCCCATGAAAATCGACATCCCGCGACTGGTTTACAACGCGCGGGCGAGCTGGCCGAGAGAAAAGCGGCCGAAAGGTATTCTGGGGTCGTGCGATATGGCGCTCAGAAACGAGAGCATCAGCGCCATGGGAGCCACCCCCGAAGATTTCCAGTTTGTCGTGGAGGATGTACTCGAGGAGTACCGGGAGGCCCAGCCGGAATTCGCCGAGATGCAGGCCCCCATCGATAAGGTTGGCGCGGAGTTCTTTTTGAACCAGAATTCGAGAGAACCGGTTACGGAACCCGATGAAATGGTGCCCTTGTGGAAGATACTGCACCTTGCCGGGGCCGACTGGACCTATGGCTCGAAGGGCTGGGGCGGGGAAAACTACTGTATGTTTCTTGCCGATAACGATGCCTGGAAACACACGACCGGCATTGCCGTTAAACAGGCAAACGATTTGGGGTGCAGGGTCTTTCTCAACACCGAGTGAGGGCACGTGACCTTCTCAGTCCTGGAAGGACTGAAAAAGTTCAACCTCGAGCACAACTTCGTGGTCAAAAACATCTATGAATACTACGCCCAATGGATCCGGGAAGGCCGGCTCAAGGTCAACTCCGACTGGAACCGGGACCTGAAGATCAAGTTCACGGTGCAGGACCCCTGTCAGATCGTCAGAAAGAGCTACGGTGACCCGATCGCCGAGGATTTGCGTTTCGTGGTCAAAACGGTCGTGGGCGAAGAGAACTTTATCGACATGCAGCCGAACCGCTCCAACAACTACTGCTGCGGCGGGGGCGGCGGCTTTCTGCAGTCGGGTTTCAAAGATCAACGCCTGGCGTATGGGAAGCTCAAGGACGATCAGATCAAGGCCACCGGAGCGGACTATTGCATCGCGGGTTGCCACAATTGTCATGCTCAGATTCATGAATTGAGCGAGCATTACGGCGGCGGATACCCCGTCGTTCACCTGTGGACCATCATTTGTCTTGCCATGGGGGTCCTTGGACCGAACGAGCGCACGTACTTGGGGGACGATTTGAAAGAGGTCAATGTATTTCACCCGGAGGCAGGCAAGTAACGCCAGGTTCGGCTGGAGGCACTTCACTTTGTGTTCTCCGGCCGGCCTTATCGTACAGGCGATTCCGGCACGGCAAGATGAATGAAAAATTATCGGTTGAGGAGTTGGAAAGGCGCTGGCAAAATGTGTTGCTCGACACCGCCAAAGCGGTTTCCGCGCATCCTCAGGTGCATCGCGAAATAAAACGGCTCGCCGCTGATATCATCGCAAAGCCGCTGGATATCGCTGATTACGCGGCAACGGCTGAAAGGCTTACCCGGCTGTTAAAAACCATCAGCAGCCCTGCCCAGGGAAGCATATTTCAATTTTATGTCGATCGCGTCTCGCCCTCCAGCATCTGCAACTTGAAGTTTTTAAGAGTAGAATGCCATGATCTGCTGTCGCACCTGGCGGCATTCGATGAGTGGCGCCAAAAAAGGCGCCACTTGCGGATTCTGAAATAAAGGCGACCCATAAGGGGGGGCGAGGCTTACAAGCACTGGTATACGACTTGCCGCGGCCGCCTGTTTTTCCGCTGCAAAACCATTTTTTGCACTCGGC
>JBFYWB010000027.1:0-110180 GCA_041299015.1 Deltaproteobacteria bacterium | reverse complement strand
GCTGCGGCCGGTATCTCGCGACCCTGTGCGTATGCGGGATCGCTGCGGTTCAGCTGGTTTTATCAATTCCGGTGGTCCTGGCGGCCGGAGCCCCGATCATTTTACGACCCGCGGCCGAGGTCGAGGGACCCGAGATCCGCTTGGGCGAGGTCGCCGAGATCACTTGCACCGATCCCCAGTTGCGGCAACGACTCGACGGACTGGTCATCGGCAAAGCCCCTTTGCCCGGGCGCTCGCGCAACATCAGCGCCGATTATGTACGGTTGCGTCTCCGTCAGATTGACGGCGGTGACGACCGGATGGTCCTTGGCGGGGCGGAGCGGGTCGAGGTGTCCCTGCCGGGGGTGGAGGTCAGCGAAGAGCAAATCCGGCAGATCGTCACGGGTTTCGTCAAGACCGGCGGGATCTGGGGCGAGGCCGAGGTGCGCGTCGTTGAGCTCACGATCAGCGCCGACAGGACGCTGCCCAAAGGGCGCGCCACTTACCGGGTCCTGCCGCCCCGGCACATGCGCTCGTTGACCACGCTGCCGCTGTCGATCGTCTGCGATGTCGACGGCCGCTTTCAAAAAACGATCCGAGCGACTGCGCGGGTTGAGGCACTGGCCCCGGTGGTCATGGCGGCTCGGCCGATCGGTCGTCTGAAACCGATTTCAACCGCTGATCTCAAGATGGAAAAAATGAACCTTGCCGAGCTGCCTATCCAGGTGATGACCGATGCCGAAGATATCATCGGCAAGCGCGCCCGTCGGAATATCGACGCCGGGGAATTATTGCGCGCCGACCTGATCGAGATGCCGCCGCTCGTTAAGAGAGGAGACATGGTTACGATCGTCGCCGAATCCGAAGGCATCCGGGTTACCGCCACTGGTGAGGTCAAGAGCGATGGGCTGCGCGGCGAACGGGTCAAGGTGGTGAACCTCGACTCCAACAAACGTCTTACCGCCCAGGTCGTGGACAAGAAAACCGTGCTGGTCGATTTCTGACGGCCAATGGGAGAAGACTGCATGCAGCGTAAAGCAAAGGCAACGATTCGGCGTATCCTGGTGACGACGGCGTTGGCGGCGTATCTGGCGGCCGTGGCGACGGGGTGTTCGACCGGAACCCAAATTCTTACCAAGACCGGCGGCGCGCCGGAACCAGAGCGGGTGTGGGTTCCGTCGCCGGATGTTGCCGCGGCCAGCTTGCCGGACGAAGAAAATGGCTCGTTGTGGCAGGACGACGGCGTTTTCAGCGACATGTTCGATCTGCCCAAAGCACGTCGCGTCGGCGATATCGTTACGATCAAAATCGTCGAGTCTTCGAAAGCCACCAACAAGGCCAACACCTTAACGGAGCGCGACTCGAGCCTGACGGCCAAAATCGACGCCTTCCTGGGGCTCGAGAAAAAATACCTGGACCCCAGTCACCCCGGCTACAGCGCAGGGCGCAACTTCAACCCCTTCGGGGAAATCAAGGGCGGCATGACCTCAACATTCGACGGGACCGGCACAACCAGCCGCAGCGGCGATCTGACGGCCTACCTGACGGCCAGGGTAACCGGAGTTATGTCGAACGGTAACCTGATGATCGAGGGCTCCAGGGAGATAGAAGTCAACAACGAGAAGCAGTTCATCACCCTGGCGGGTGTCATTCGCACGCGCGACATTGCGGCCGACAACGTGATTTTATCCACTTACATCTCCGGAGCCCGTATCACCTACTCCGGATCGGGCGTCATCGACGAACGCCAGCGGCCGGGATGGCTGGCGAACCTATTGAACCAGGTCTGGCCCTTCTGAACTGCAGATGCGATGAACCGGGCGGATGGACCCGCAGCCGTTATCGGCCAACCGACGGGGGGGTCGACGGGTCAACCGGCATTCAGCCCGGCCGAACCACTGGGAGTCAACATGCGACGCAATGCGACAACCCGGCGAACGACTGAAAAAATCGCGACGGTTTTCTTTTGGGCCCTGTGCGCGCTGCTGCTCTGGCAGTTGCCGGTCCAGGCCGCGCGCATCAAGGACATTGTCGACATCAAAGGCGCCCGTCAGAACCAGCTTGTCGGCTACGGTCTGGTGGTCGGGCTCTCCGGCACCGGCGATGGGAAGAATGCCGTGTTCACCTCGCAATCGCTGGCGGCCGTGCTGGACAAAATGGGGGTCACGGTCAATCCGGAGCAGTTGAAAGGAAACAATGTGGCCGCCGTCATGGTGACGGCCGCTTTGCCGGCCTTCGCCAAAACCGGCAGCCGGATCGACGTTATGGTGAGCTCCATCGGCGGGGCCGAGAGCCTTCAGGGCGGGACCCTGCTCTTGACGCCGCTGCGCGCCGCCGACAGCCAGGTTTACGCGGTGGCCCAGGGGGCGGTCAGCACGGGCGGCTTCGTCGTCAGGGGCGCTTCGGCCGGTGTTGCCAAGAACTTTCCCACCGTGGGCCGGGTTGCGGACGGGGCCTTGATCGAACGCGAACTGGCGGTGGCGTTCAACGAAAAGGAGCGGCTGTCCTTGGCGCTGCGGGCACCGGATTTCACCACCGCCGCGCGGGTGGCCGCAGCCATCAATGCCACCGTCTTTAACGGTGCGGCCTCGACACCCGACGGGGGGACCGTTGATGTTATCGTCCCGCAGGAATACCTGGGCAACGTGGTTGCCTTCGTCTCTTTGATCGAAAATCTGGAAGTTACACCGGATGTCGAATCGAAGGTCGTGATCAACGAGCGGACCGGGACCATTATCATGGGCGAGTCCGTGCGCATATCCACCGTCGCCATCGCGCACGGCAACCTGAGCATCCAGATCAACGAGTCGGCCAATGTTTCCCAACCGCTGCCCTTTTCCGAGGGCCAGACAGTGGTGATCCCCCAGACGGACGTAGCGGTCCAGGAAGGCCGTAACCCGATCATTTTAGTGAATCAAGGGGTCAGCATCGGCGACGTGGTCCGGGCCCTCAATGCGCTCGGCGTTTCACCCAGGGACCTGATCGCCATTTTTCAGGCCCTCAAAGCGGCCGGCGCCCTGCAGGCCAAATTGGAGATCATCTGATGACCGATGCTTTTCTTCCCTCCGCCCTCATGCGGGCTCCCGGAGTCGCGCACCCGGCGGCCATCGGCAACGGCGCCGACGGACGGCGGTTGAAGGCGGCCTGTTCAGAGTTCGAGGCCCTTTTCATCAATCTGCTGATCAAGGAACTGCGCGCCACGGTAGACAAATCCGGTTTGATGGATGGCGGGCGGGCGGAAGAGGTGTATACCGGCATGCTGGATGCCGAGATGGCCAGGGACCTTTCTGCCAAAGGGGGACTCGGGCTGGCCGCCATTCTTTACCGGCAGCTGGATCCTGAGAGTGCGGACCGGTCATCTCTTCCGGTTCCGGCCGGGCCGGTCGATTTCGACAGCGCGGCAAGGAACCAGCCGGCGCGCGCGGCCCGGCGGCCTTAAAGTTTCAACGCCCGCTGCCGATAACCCGAATGAAGCTTCATTTATCCGGGAGAGGTGTGAACACCGTCATGAATGAAACCCTGCGTGACACTCTGAATCGTTTGCTGGCGGTTCTCGACGAGCTCGATCGACTTTACCGGGCGCTGCACGAGGTGCTGGAAAGCGAACGGACGGCCTTGACTGCCGCCTGTCTGGCCGACTTCTTGGTCGTCAGCGAGCGGAAAGAGGCCTTGCTGAACCGGCTTAAAGAACTTGACGCGTGCCGCGTGCGGCAGACCGGTCAACTCGCCGCGGCATTCGATCTTCCGCCGACGCACGCCGACATCAGTCGTCTGGCCGGCCATCTGCCGCCGGCAGAGGCCGGATGGCTGAGAGCCCGCGGTGAAAGGCTGACGGCGACCCTGGCGCCGATCGGAGACCTGAACGGGGCCAACCGGGAGCTGATGGAAGCGTTTAGGGGATTTGCGGAAAACGCGCTTCAGGTGCTGCAGGGTCTCAAACGCCCGGCCTCGACCTACCATCGCAACGCAAGGATGCGCAGCGCGTCTCGCGGCGGCGCGCTCCTGGTCAACGAGGTTTAGGGACGCCGCGGTTCGGCAAGATTAAAACGGCCGGCGGCAGAAATCGATTCGACTGTAAGAGGAAACGATCGTCATGGCCAACATCATCGGTCTGCTCGACATCGGCAAGAGCGCGCTGCTGGTTCACCAGCAGTCGATCAACGTCACGGGTCACAACATCGCCAACGTGAACACCCCCGGCTACACCCGCCAGCGGGTGAATCTGGCGGCCAACTCGCCGCTCGATTCTTCACCGGGCCAGATGGGTGACGGCGTCGTGGCCGTCAACATCCAGAGGGTTTATGACCGCTACATCAACGCACGGATCAATACCGAACAGCAGGGGCTCGGCCGATGGGAAGCTCAGAAATCCGCCATGCAAAACCTGGAGGTTGTCTTCGACGAAGCCGGCGGTTATGGCTTGGACCGAATCATGACCGAGTTCTGGAGCGCCTGGCAGGAGCTGTCCAACAGCCCTTCGGGCTATACCGAGCGCGTCAGTCTGGTGTCCAAAAGCGAAACCCTGGCGTGGGCCTTCAACAAGACCGCTGCCGATCTGCAGCAGCAACGGGTCGATCTGGATGCCGTTATCCAGGGCGGCGTCGATGAGATCAATGCGCTGGCCTCCGAAATTGCCGATCTGAACCGCAAAATCGGCGAAATCGAAACCGGCCCACAGAACGCCAACGACCTGCGTGACCGCCGGGACCTTCTGGTCACCCGTCTCTCCGAACTTGCCGATGTCAACACCTTCGAAGACGGGCAGGGCCGCATCAGCGTTTCCATCGGCAACGGGCGGCCGTTGGTCGACAACGCTCAGGCGTGGCGCCTGGGCACCACGACCAATGCTGCGGGCCATCTGAACGTGACCTGGATCGATTCGAGCGGGTCGGCCGCCGACATCACCGCGAACATCAATGGCGGCAAACTGAAGGGCTGGCTTGAAGTCCGCGATGTCGCCGTTGCCGATGTATTGACGCGTCTCGATGCAATGGCCGCTAACTTGGCGGATGCGGTCAATACCCTGCACACAACCGGCTACGACCTCTACGCCGCTCTCGGCCAGGCGTTTTTCAGCGGTTCGACCGCGGCCGACATCGGCGTGAACATCGCCGTTTCGGCCGACCCCAACCGGATTGCCGCTGCCGCAACGGCTGCCGGTGCTCCCGGCGACAACGCCATCGCGGTTGCCATGGCCGATCTGCAGCAGGCCGCCGTCATGGGGGGCGGCACGGCGAGCCTCGAAGATTTTTACCGCGCGCTGGTGACCGACGTCGGTAACCAGGTGCGCTCCGCGGCCGATTTCGCCGAACACCAGTCGGTGATGATGACCAGCCTCGACAATCATCGCGAGTCGATCGCGGGCGTATCGCTGGACGAGGAGATGCTGAACCTGATCAAATTCCAGCACGCCTTCGATGCGGCCGCCAAACTGGTCACAACCGTGGACCAAATGATTCAGACGGTGATGGACATGACCCGCTAACTTGTTTTCAGAGGAAAGAACCCAGCGGCCGCTTGGCCGGGAGCGATAATGATTTTCCCCTGGAAAAAGGGTGAAAGCGGGGGACTGCAGAACCGGACGGCCGGCCGGCGGGCAAGCGACAAACCGGTACGGGAGGCTTGATGCGCATTACCAGCAAAATGATGACGGGCAGCATTACCGAGAATCTCTATCGCCAGGCCGAACAGCTCCTCAAGTCCCAGAAGACCGTGGCCACCGGGAAGCGAATTCAGCGGGCATCGGACGACCCGGTCGGATTGGGTAAAGTGCTCGACTATCGGCGGAGCTTGGCGGGTATCGAACAGTATCAGCAAAATGTGATCAACGGCAAAATGCGTCTCGAGATGAACGAAACCATCCTCGACGACGGCAGCGCTCTGCTCAACAGCGCCGTCAATGTGGCGGTGAACGCCGCCTCGGGGCCATTTGACACTCGTCCGACGCTGGCCGAGGAGGTTCGCAATCTCCGGCGCCAACTGGTTCAGCTGGCCAACAGCAAAATCGGGCGTAACTCGCTTTACGCCGGTCACCAGACCGGTGTCGCACCTTACTCACACCGCATCGAAATCGCGGGCGGCACGCCGGGGACCATCGAATTCGGCCTGGCGGCCAGCGCCACCGATGTCAGCATAGAGATCCGCGATGCTGCCGGCACCATCGTGCAGACCCTTGCGCAAGGAGACGGGACCACCCCCGGCAGCGGCGGAACCGCCGGAACCAACAGCATTGCCTGGAACGGTCCGGCGGGTGAGTACAGCTTTACCGTCACGGCCCGGTCGGCAGGCATTCCAGTCGTGGACTACGAGACCTACAACGGCGACAGCGGCGACATTCGGCTGATCATCGGCGATCGGACCAACATGGTCATCAACGCCGACGGTGACGAAACCTTCGGCGACATGTTCGAGCGGTTGGCGCAGCTGCAGCAGGCGTTGCAGAACCCGGATCCGGTCGCAGGAACATCCGAGGCCCTCGCCGCGGTCGATCCCCTCAAGAAAGCAGCGGAGCGTCTCGAACACGTGCGGGCCAAAGGCGCCGTGATGTTTAAGCATCTGGAACTGACCGAAGACCGCTATGCCGGCCTGAAGCTGAATGTCGAGGACATGTTGGAGAAAGTCGAAAATGTCGACATGGCAACGGCCATCGTCGAGTTGCAGAGGATCGAAGCCGATTATCAGACGACCCTGGCCACGGCCGCCAAGGTGCTGCAGCCGAGCTTGATCGATTTTCTGAGATAGAGCGCAGCTATCATAGAATGCGCGGTTGCACCGGCCGTGTCCGTTGCGGCAATGGGCGCTGCCGTCGGAAAACTGCGGATAATCCCGTCTCGGCGGATTCGGCGGGGCAAAAAAGGTTATTGATGGATGGACATGGGGCGCGAAATGAAAAATCGTCTGCTGGCGACCCTTTTGGCTGCAGGGTTGCTCTGGCTCGTGCCGATCGCCGGGCACGGGTTGGAGAGCCGGGACATCATCCGCCTGAAGCAGGCCGGCGTCTCGGATGACACCGTTCGGGACCTGATCCGTGAAAAGTCCCTGGAGACCGGTGCCTTCACCGTCGATGAAATCCTGGCGTTGAAAAAAGCCGGCCTGTCGGAGGTGACCCTGCGGATGCTGATCGCCGAGCATTCCTTTCTAAAGGAGCGGCAGCCCATTGTCTATGGGCAGCAACTCCACGCGATCAAATTCACTTCCGTGCAGGACGTCATCCGGCTCAAGGAGGCCGGTTTGAGCGACACCGTCATCCAGGCGGTTCTGCTCGTTTTAAGGGAAGACAATTCGGCTGACAGCCAAAAGGCCTGGGAAATGTTGACCGCGATGGGAATTCTGGTCGACAAACGGGGCGGTCGCTGACGGCGCCAACTTCAGATCGCGCGGCTGGTTAACCTTGCCGGGAAAAGGCCCCGTTGCCGAAAAGCGCAGGGGAGACTTGACGGTGCTCAGATAACATCGCCTGCCAACGCGGATGCCTGATGACCGAGATCGACTGTTACGGGTGCGACCACTATTTTGTCACCTGGGACGCGCAGCGGCCCCATGGGTGCCGCGCCATGGGCTTTAAAAGCCGGTTGTTTCCAGCCACGCTGGTGCGCATTTGTTCGGATGGCATGGCCTGCCGTCTTTACACTGAGAAGATTCGGCCGCGGCGGGTCCGCCGGACCGGACCGACGACAGCGCGGCCGGCCTCTTTCGAAAACAAGGGATAGGAGATTCCGGAGACAAAGGAGATGCAGATGAAAATCAGTGCCACCCCTGCGCACCGAGCCGACCTGAAGGTCGCGAAGAACCGCCGTGAGACGACCGCCGCGGATATGGGTTTTCGGACAATCCTGAAGCAAACGGCCGCCGGTTGCACCGCTGCGCAACGAACGGCCGCGGTTGCGCAGCCCTGCGCCATGCAGCCGGTCCGTCCGCTTGTCACGCCGGAAACGGAATCGGCGCCGCCCTTGGCGGACCGCCTCGATGGATTCATCGATCGGTTGGAGTATTACCGGCAGAAACTCGCTGATCCGCAAGCCTCCTTGGCGTCGATCCAACCGCTGCTGAACACGATTGCGGCTTCCACGGAAAAGCTGGCGCCGGAGCTGGAGCGCTTGGATGAAGGCGACCCTCTCAAGGACATCTTGAATCGCTCGCTTGTGACGGCTGCATTGGAGATGACGCGGTTCAACCGAGGCGACTACCTCTAACGGGTCGGGGCTAACGGCCTGTTTTTAAAACGCAGCGCCGCCGACCGATGGGCAGACGGCGGGCTGCACCGTTCAACGATGGCGGGAACATTGGGCAGCGGCCGGTTAGAGGTCGGGACGCAGCCGATTGCGAAGGCATTTTCGTTGAAATTTGTAGATGAATTCCGTCAATGCCGTGATCTGGTTTCGATCGACCTCTATGAACTCCAAACCACAGCAAGTGGCAGCATTCGGCAATCCCTGGTCCAAACGGACCACCACTGCTTTTTTGATCCTCACCCCGGTTTTTCCCGAATCCGCTGGAAACGAGAGCTGGAGATCTTCGAGGACATCACCGACTTGAAACGGCAGATCACCTCCTCCGCAGCCGGTCATCGCGACGAGCGCGCCGCCCACGCTGATGTCGACGACGTGTTCGCGGCATTCGGACTGACGGTAGACAAACTCGGCGATGGTGCCGTCGGGTGCCTCGAGTCGGAAAAATTTGCGCCGCTGTTCACGGTTGATGACATCGGGGAAGGGCAGGCAGAGCTGGTTTTGGTAGAGCTGTCCACCGGTTGTGGAGAATGAATACGGAATCTTGTCAGGACCGGTGAACTCGAAATCGATCTCCCAGGTATCCTTGTTCCCGACAGCTTCCATGAAGCCCTCCGGATAGCCGACCAGGAAAAAGGAGCGGTTCAGTTTCCTGCGAAAGCCGGTCAGGACGGTCAGCTGCTCGTAATCGGTACCGGACAAGTGCAGTTTGATGAGGGTCTTTGACTTGATCAGGGAATCGAACACTTTTTTGATGGCCTTGCCGCTGATCTGATCATATTCCATGGCATTGTCTCGGCAAACAGGCAGAAAATCGGCAATACCCCGTTATTTCGACAGGTATCCGCCCAATCCGTATTTTTCTATCTTGCGATACACCGTGGAAGTGTTGATTCCCAGGATTTCGGCCGCTCGGGCGCGGTTGCCCCCGGTCGCCTCCAGCACGTCGTGTATGTGTCTTTTTTCGAGTTCTTCCAGGGTCAGAAACCAGCCGCTTGTCTTTGCGGCGGTTTTAAAGCGCGCCGCCAACTCGGGTGCCGATGCCAGGGTCAGCACCGGTCCCTGCTCCAGCAGGACCGCGCCGGCGATCATATGCTCGAGTTCGCGCACGTTGCCCGGAAACGTATAGGCGGCCAGGGCTTCGGCAAGCTGGGGGTCGATGGTGGCGATGCGCTTGCGGTTGGCTTCGGAGTGGAGCCGGCTGAAGTGGCGGGCCAGCGGCAGAATATCCTTTTTCCTTTCCCGCAGGGGCGGCACCTTGATGTTGTACATGTTCAATCGGTAGTACAAGTCGGCCCTGAAGCGATTGCTTTCGATTTCCGTCGTGATGTCGCGATTTGTGGCGGCGACGATCCGCACGTCGACGTTGCGCACCTCCGTGCTGCCGAGCCGATAGAACTCACGTTCTTCGATTACCCTCAGCAGTTTACCCTGCAAGGAGGGTTCCAGTTCGGTAATTTCATCAAGAAACAGCGTACCACCGCCGGCGGCCTCGAAAAATCCCTTTTTGTCGCTGACGGCATCGGTGTAGGCACCCTTGGCGTGACCGAAGAATTCGTCCTCGAATATGGTCTTGCTAACGGCCGCCATGTTCACGGCCAGAAACGGCATGTGCGCACGCCGGCTCAGCCGGTGGATGACCCGGGCCAGCATTTCCTTTCCGGTACCCGACTCGCCGTTGATGATGACGCTGTAATCGGTCGGTGCGACCGTTTCGACCTGACGGAAGACGAACGCCATGGCCTCGTCTTCGGCAACGATGTCACGAAACGCATCCGGATTCTTGAGTTGTGCGAAGGATTGCTTTTGCGAAAACAGGCAGAGTTCGTGCTTGAGATTGAAGGCTTCCAGGGCTTGGGTGATAACGGTGCTCAGCTTCGTGCCGTTGAGCGGTTTGACGAGGTAATCGAAAGCGCCGAGATTCATCGCCTGCACGGCCGCGGACGCCTGGTCGATTGCTGTGATCACGATGCACTCGATGTTTGGATGGGTTTCGTTGATTTGACGCAGGAGTTCGAGGCCGCCGATGTGGGGCAACACCAGATCGAGGAGAATGACCTTGATGGCGTGGGCGTTGACGAGATCGAGCACCCGGCGGCTGTCTGAAACCAGCGCCGGTTCCGGCAAACCGTTGCTGAGCAGCGTCGCCTTAACGCTCAGCAGAAGTCCCGGGTCGTCGTCAACCACAAGGATCGGTGTCGCTTGATCGGGTATTGATTCCATTAAACGATTTCTAGTAAGTTTTTATCAGCGAATATCTATTTTAGAAGATTTTGATCGGGCGGTCAAGATATTGTCGATGAATTCAATAAGTTCGGATACATTGTAGGGCTTGGAGCGGATGTTCTTGAAACCCAGCCGGTTGACCTCGGCGAGTTTCGGGTGCTGCGGATGCCCGGTGGTGACGATCACCTTCACCTGGGCCAGAGCGGGATCCTTTCGAAGGGCGCGGCACATTTCCACACCGTCCATGTCAGGCATGAAGATGTCGAGAATCAGAGGATCCGGGCGGTAGGCGCCGAGTTTGAGGCAGGCTTCGATGCCGCTGACGAGCTGTAAAAGGTTCCGGTCCAGGAAATCGATCGTCAACCCGCCGTATTTTCGAAGTGGTGTTTCGGGTGCGCGGGCTTGCAGGACCGGCAGGATGTCTTCCCAGACCTTCCGGAGCAGGGGCGTGTTGTACATGATCAGGTTGATTGGATTGTTGATCTCGTGGGCGACACCGGCCACGAGGCTGCCGAGCGCCGCCTTCTTTTGCGCCTGGTTCAGTTGGACGCGGCTCTTTTCGATTTCCGTCGCCGCGTTTTTTTGGGCGGTGATATCGCGGATGAGGCCGTTGAGACGGGCCTTGTGACGGGCGCGGTGCGGCACGCGGGAGGCGCTGATTCTGTACTGACGGTATCTTTCCTCACCCCCCCGCAGTGCCTTTTCCAGTTGCCTGGATTTGTGCTTTTCCCGTTGCAGGAGCTTCTTCAGGCCCTCGAGTTCATCACCGGGTTTTTTTATCATCGCTAGCGTGCGCGGGGTGTTGGCAGTCATGCTCATCCGGCGGGTCTGCAGAATTTGATCTCGAACCCTGTAACCCAAGCTGAGGCTTTACGGCGCCTTGCGTATTTTGCGGTCCAACCCGTTCTGTACCATCGATTCGGCAGTATATCCCAAAACGATTTTCCGAACAACAGGTGCAGGTACGATCGTCAAGGCGTTCAAAAAATTGACGCTTTTTATGGCGTTCGCAGACGGTTTTGGGAAGCGGTATTGGATAACCTGCCGGAATAGAATTGTTTTATTAAAATTTGATCTGGCACTTTATTTGCTTCCATTTGCTCCGTCCGTCTTCGGTCGATCAACGTACCGGTTTTTCACTGACCTATCGAGATTTCCAATGACACGCAAACCGCTGTCCGTGCGTGAGCTGCTGTGCAACCCGTTGCCCGATCGACAAATGTCCGTGCCATCGGTCGCGGTAACCGGTATCGATACTGACGCGGCTTCGGCTGTCCGGCCGCAGCGAACCTCTGTAGAAGCCGAGCGCAGCCTTGCGGGGCCTCGTGCTAAAGGGTTGAAACCGGAGGCGCCCGGGCCGCATTACGGTGCCGTCATCGGTGAGGTCCTGGACGGTTCGACCGTCGGGTTGCTCATTTTGGGTGCCGACGCTAAGGTCGTGTGGGTTAACCGGGCCTTCGAGCGTTATTTTGATTTGACAAGGGATTCCCTGATTGGAAAAGATTACCGGCAGGTCATCGACGGACGGTTTAAAGGTATCTTTGCGGACTCTCGGGCATTGGGTCACAGACTTACGTCAACCCGCGATGAAGACAGGCCCGCAGAACCCCTCGAGTGTCATGTACTGCCCAACGAGAAACGCCGCGAACGCTGGCTCGAGCACCGCAGCCAGGCGATTCGGAACGGTGTGTTTGCCGGTGGCCGCATCGAGCATTACACCGACATCAGCGATCGTAAACAGATGGAAGAAGCCGGACGACGGTTGAATGCTCAGCTCCAGCAGGCTCAGAAAATGGAGGCGATCGGAATCCTTGCCGGCGGCGTTGCCCACGACTTCAACAACCTCCTTCAGGCCATTTCGGGATACACCCAACTGCTGTTGATGAACAAATCGGCCGACCATCCGGACGTGGATATGCTCAACGCTATCGAAAAGGCCGCCGGTCGCGCCGGTGCGCTGACCCAGCAACTCCTGACCTTCAGCCGCAGGGTCGAGAGCCGGTTGCAACCCACCAACCTCAACACCTTGATCCGATTGATCAAAAAGATTCTGGACCGCACACTGCCCAAGACGATCCTCATCCGGCTTGCACTGGCCGAAACTCTTTCCGAGATTGCCGCCGACCATGCCCAAATCGAACAGGTGCTGATGAACCTGGCGCTCAACGCGCGTCAGGCCATGCCCGACGGAGGGCAGCTGACGTTCACCACCCGCAACGTCTTTAGTGACCGCCCAGGCTGTACGGTCCATCCGGATCTACCCACCGGAGAGTACGTCCATCTGGCGGTGACCGATACGGGGTGCGGAATGGATGACAAAATCCGGCAGCATATTTTCGAACCGTTTTATACCACCAAGGGTGTCGGCGAAGGGTCCGGCCTGGGTCTTTCCATAGCGTATGGTATCGTCAAAAACCACGGCGGCAGCATCGAGTGTACCAGCGACAAAGGGCACGGAACGGAGTTCAATATCTATTTTCCGGTTGCGACCGCCGAAACGTCGGTCTGTGCGCAGCAGCCCGATCGGCAAACGGATCTCCCCGGCGGAGACGAAACCGTGCTGATAGTCGATGACGACCCTGCCCTTGCGAGCCTGGGCCAAAATATTCTGGAACTCTATGGGTATCGCGCGCTGACCGCCTCAAGCGGCGAGGCGGCCCTGGCAACCTGTCGGGCGTGTGGTGAACGTATCGACCTGGTCGTTCTCGACCTGAACATGCCCGGGATGGGCGGGGAAAAGTGTCTGGCCGAAATGATGTGCTTGAAACCGCACGTCAAACTCATCGTTACCAGCGGGTGTCCGCCCGACGCCACCCTGCGCGAGACGCTCGCCGCCACAGGGTGCGACTTCATCGGCAAGCCTTTTCCGCTGAACGACCTGCTCCTTAAGGTTCGGGACGTTCTAGACCGTTGAACGCCTCTTGGATCCGGTCAACGCCTGGCCCATCTGGAATCGTGTAAGCTTCCAAATCGTCCGGGTGTACGTACAGAGCCGACAAGGCCCGGTCGCGGACGGATACGCCCGCCCGGTAAACGCTTTGCGGGTTGCTCGACACCAAGGGATGCCAGGACGGCAGATCCCTGCCTTCGGCAAGGCACCGATAGGCGCAGGTGTTGGGCAGCCAGTGCAGGGATTTGATGGTCTCGGCCCTCATCTCGATGCAGTCGGTGTTCAGCTCATGGCGCCGCTCGTAAATCCGGCAACGGCAGCTGCCGGTGTCCAGGTGGCGGCAGGCCACCGCCGTGTACTCGAACTCTCCGGTTTCAGTATCCTCTAGTTTTTCCAGGCAGCAGATCCCACAGCCGTCGCAGAGGGACTCCCACTGTTCGGCAGTCATTTTTTCCAGCGGTTTATTTTGCCAAAAGGACATGTCGTGTTTTTGCTGCGGCCGGCGCAAGTTGTGTTTCATGGGTTCCCTATCGGGTATAAAAGAACGGATTAAACCGTTACATTTTTCACAAATCCGATCAGCCTAAACAATCGGGAATGACACATTTCACTTGATCTTCACCGGTACCACATATCTGGCATTTTGACATTTTGCGGCACCGTAATTATAAGGGAACATCGAGGGGTTTCAATACTTTTTTTCAGGCACTGCACATCAGCACCGGATGCAATGCGACCGCACATCAGTTTTTTTATAGGTCTCCTCGTACCGGCGCGGTCGGTTTGCACCGGCAACAGAAGGGAAAACATCTGTCGAAAGGAGTTTTTGTGATTGCTCACTTCGTTCACAACAAAAAAGAGCAGGCTGACACCATCGTGATTCCGGATGCGGGATGCCGCGTCCCGGTGGACGCGGAGCGCTTGCAAGCCTTCATTTCGGTCTGCCCGGACTTCAGGAATTGGTCGGGCGATGCCTGCGGCCGCATGTCGGCGGAAGACTTCGGTACGATCATAGCCTCCCGCGATGATTGCGGCGATGTCAGCGTTGTCAACCAGAAATTGTGGGAGGCGCGGATGGCGCATTATCTCGGCTGACAGCCGGTTTCCCTCGGAAGCGGTTCTTTTCGGCAATTACGGCGTCAACCGTGCAGTTTTCTTTAATTGTTTTTTTATCCGTAGCCGCGCCGGCGTGATTCCGGCTTCAATCATGCCGGCAGAGGTAGAGGTGCCGGGTCGGTGTAAGCGTTTGTGCCGCCCTGATCTCTTTGGGAATCTATTTTTTGATGACTTGCGGGAGACTGCGCATCGGCTCGGGGGACCGACGGACGAAACGGGACAAGGCGACGCCGGCGGCACAGCCCAAAACGATCCAACCGTCCTTGAAACCGTCGAAGAAGATCGCGCGAACAACATCTGTCCAGTCGCTGTGGCCCGAGGACCAGTTCAATTCAAAGGGCCAGAAAAAAGAAACCGGTGAATCCGTGAACACTGCATCGGCGATGACGTGCGAGAAAATCAGCAGTACGGATAGGCGAAAGTTGATCCGAGGAATTTTCAACCAGTGACGGCCGGCATAAAACGCCAGAAAACCGCCGAAAAGGGCAAATATCAGGCTGTGCGTTGGACCGCGGTGAAAGGCGTTGCCGTTCCATCTGAAGAGCAGGCCGATGAGAACATCGATGTCCGGCAGATTGGCCAATATGACAATGAATACAAAGCGTTTCCAGCGGCGGAAGGCCGAGATGCCGGCGCTCAATTCATAGGTTAGCACACCGATGGCCGCATGACCGAGGGGTAGGGGCATAGGTCACCCAAAAAAGTTGAAAACAGCTAAGGCCGGTGTTCCGGCTCTCGTCACAGTATCGATTGCGGGAAGTCTTTGCGTGACAGACTCCGGTCAGGGTTCCTGAAGAGTTCGACGCCGAATCCCTCGATATTTTGCCACACCACCATGCCTTTGCGTTTTTCCTTCTCTGTTTCCGAGTAAGGCAGAGCCACGGTGATGACTTCTCCGATGGGCAGCGGAGCATGCGATTTTATAAAGACGCCGTATTTGCTGTAATCCTTCAACTCCCCTTCGAAGAATTGTCTGCGGGTGGCGTAAAAGACATACCGCGAATAGGGAATGCGCTGGTTTCTACGTTTTTCAAGTACGGTTTCACCTCTGGCGGTGGTTTTCAAAGCAGTCATCATCTGGTCCTTTCTGCATACGGGAGGAGGGGACACTTGGCGCCGGTGGCCTTACAATCAAGTGGCGCCGATGTTGACGGCCTCATAAGCAATATTTGTGCTCAATTTGATTATAAAATAAAGTCTTTTTATTCTATGGCGTTATATCGATATTGGTCTCGGCGGGGACTGATGTTGTGAAAAGTATTTCACAGGAACCGGGATGGTTGTGGAAATAAAGCACAGAGGCCGCCAATAAGGGTTTGGCTGATAATGGCCGCGAAGTTTAGCGCAGACGGTTGTTCGCCGCTCATGGTTCGGCGAAAGCGACGCCGGCATTGCGGAAATCTTTCCGACGGGGACGGACACTGATTATGGCTACCCGTTATAATTGCCCACGGTGTTCAGTTCACAGGTTTTTGCGTCGCTCCCGGGACACCATCGGCCATGCTGGTCGATAAACCTGATGTAATCCCGAACTGTCCAATTATGGGTGCCGATGGGCGGCACAGGCATCAGATACCGTTTTGATCTAAAGAGGATAACCTTTTGTTCGTAGGTCATGTGTCGATTCCTTGATGAAACCCGATGATACCATTTACAGGTGGCCGCACCAGGGCAACTTCATCATTTTTTGAGGTAATTGAAAAAACGGCTAACCTATTACACGGATATGTTTGATAGCGCAAGAGGGATTTTAAAAAAATACCGGCAAATTAGATCATTGCCGGAAAGCGAGCGGCGTTTCGCCGTTTGAACGGTACGTGCAATTTCTCAGAGAGCCGGGTAAGATAAAATGGTTTGAGGACGAAAACGCTGGATCGTTCCATTTTGATCCAAAAACAAAAGGTTGCGCAAAATCCAGTATGACCCTTTGGGATGCGGCCCCCGGGGTTCACACGGAGTGCTTTTACGATAGAGACCTAAGCCGATCAGGGCAAAAACACGCTTGCTTCGGGTTTCGTTCTAAATTTGCCAGAAAACTCACCGCCGTCCGGTCGGTCAGGTTTGTTGATGGAAAAAAACCGACCGGCGCGGATAAGACCGATATCACATATCCAACCAGATGTCGGCTTCCCCGCCGCAGTGGCTGCAGACGGCGTGGCCTTTGGTTTTTCCTTCGCCTTCGGCGACAATATGCGGCTTCACCGACTCTACCTGATTCTCTTCCAATGAACAGGTAACAACCATTTCAGCCTCGTTGCCGCAGTTTTTGCATTCGCAAACCTGCTTAAATGTTTTCTCCGGCATTGATGAACCTCCTTTATGAAGTGGTTTTGCGGGGAGGGGGGTAAAGGCCCCCCTCCTTTATGAAATATTGCGTCTGGTTTCGCGGTGGTCCCTTACGCGGCCTGCGGCCTTTTCTTTAGGGCGGCGCGCCGCAATCCGGATGGATCTTCTCGAAATGCCCCAGCTGACACTCGATGATGGTGTCGGGGACGAAGAAGACCGGTGTGTTGTTGCCCACCATGTCCCAGTTGCTTTCTTCGGTGTAAAATTTCAAGGCGGAACCGCGCACGCCTCGCTCTGCATCGGTGGCGCCGAACTCGCCGGCCACCGTCGAGAAGCGGGCCAGCATTTCCGTTTGTTTCCCGACCGCGGCAAAGATCTTGGCTTTGGTGTATTTCGTGATGTCGTGGGTGACGGTAAACGTGCCATGAATTCCCCAGCCCTTGTCATGGACCACACGCTCGGGAATCCTTTCGCGGTTCTGGTGGGCGATCTTTTCGATCAACTGATAATTTTGCACCAGGAGCGGGCCGCGGGGTCCGGCAGTGATGGCGTTCTGGTTGTCGGAAACAAGGTGGACAGCTCCGGGTCGACAACCTTTTTACACTCGACACAAATCACGTGTGGATATGAAATGAAACCGTTTATTGGAAGCGGCCATCCACTCACAGTCTTTGTTTTAAATGATATAAAAGCTTAAATGATAATGGATATCATTAATACGTCAGATACAAAGTGTCAAGGAGTTATGCGAACGGAAATTCAGCAGTTGATTTGTGTTAGCCGGTTTTGATATTCAGTCGGATCAAAATCAATTGACGTGCCTACAAGCCACTGTAAAATTAAAATGGACATTTGATCCGGCGATAAAATTCAGGAGCGCTGATATGTGGCAATCCTTTTGCTTATGGGCCAATACGCAACCATTGTTCATGCAGGTGGCGATAGGCACTTTCATGGCGATATCGGCCGCATTTCTCATCTGGTATTTAGCGACGATCATCTTGTACCTTTTCAGCAAGATGCACGGACCATAAGTGCTAACGCGTTGCGTTGAACGTATATTTTCCATTATCCGGGTGGCGGTGTGACGGAAACGGCCTGTCCGTTTTGTTGGTTTTACGGATGGACACCGAGGGTTTGACTACAGCAGATCTATGCGTGGTAAAGGGGAAATGACGAAATTAGGGTCGAAGATATCCGCAGTGCACAGGTGCCTCGGCCGTCGTTTTCTTTGATCGGAAGACAAGAGAATTCAGGCTGGTTCAAAGGCCCGGGATACCCTGTCCTACCAGTAACCGATGGGACACTGTGTTTGCGATTTCACCGTATACGAGCCTTTTCCCGTGTTTGTTTTCCGGCAGTAGAGCCTCTCATGACCTTTCCCGTCAAAGTGTCCCTCCATTGTAAAAGCATGTTTGCACCTGTGGCCAAATGGTTGGCACAGAGGCCACCTGAGAAAGAACCGATCCACAAACTTCTGGCCAAATCCTATTTTCTCTCTGGGAACCATTGCGTGAGCCCTTTCCAATCTTTCGCGACGAAATGAGCTGAACTTTTTGGTTAGAAATTAAAGAATTTTTCTCTGTAATCGTGATTGCGAGGACCTTGGAAATCGATGCCGTACAACAGAATGGCACGTTTCGCAAGGTTTAGGGTTACCGGGCTGGTTTTTCCATATTTGCCCCTTGACATGGGTGCCATCGAAATCAAGGGCATTATCATTTTGTCTTTGAGGTTGCCGATCTGCTCGGCATCATCCCGTTTGATCATTGGCGGTAAAACCTTTTTATCCAGACTGTCAACGTCGCCGGATATTCGTTCTGAGCGGCACAGGGAAAGTCCTGCTTGTCTTGGTCGACATTTTAAAATAGAGGCTTTTGCGCTGGGAAATAAAAAAACCTGCTGTAATAACAGCAGGCTATGAAGGCTTTTTGGTGCCGAAGGCCGGACTTGAACCGGCACGGCTTTTGGCCACTACCCCCTCAAGATAGCGTGTCTACCAAGTTCCACCACTTCGGCACGATAGGTCTGTTCCGGCGCTATTGGGTACTCTGCCCTTTCTCCGTAGCTGCCGGAGCCTGTTTTTGCTGGTCTGCCGGTTCACCCGCAGCTTTTTCCGGATTTGCCGAGGCCGCTGGCACCTGCTGCGCCGATTCGGCCGGAGGTTCCTGTTCGGCAACTGGCGCGGTTGTTCCGGGTTGGGGTACCGCTGGATCGCTAACCGCCGGCGGGTTTTCCATCATGATGGAGCTTCTGTCCCGGCTGCTCGAATAGTATGCCAGAACCAGAGAGGTGAGCATGAAAACGACTGCGGCGATCGTCGTCAGCTTGCCCAGAAAAGTGGAGGCTCCGCTGCTGCCGAAAAGAGTCTGGCTGGAACCACCCCCGAATGCCGCACCCATATCGGCGCCTTTGCCGGTCTGAAGAAGCACGATCATGATCAGAGCGATGCTGACCACGACATGAATGATAATCAATACGTTTGTCATGATGAGTTTCGATGAACCGCAATTATTTCGATTGATAGTGAACGATCTGACTGAACGTCCCGGCATCCAAACTGGCACCGCCGACCAAGGCCCCGTCGACGTCCGGCATGGCCATCAGTTCGACAATATTCTGGGGCTTTACACTGCCGCCGTAAAGGATTCGAATGTGTTGTGCCAGCAATTCTCCCTGGATTTTCGTCAGGGTGGATCTTAAAAAAAGGTGGACCTCTTGGGCTTGTCCGCTCGTTGCCGTTTTCCCGGTCCCGATGGCCCAGACCGGTTCATAAGCGACGACCAGATGCTTTAACGCATCCGCAAAAAGACCTTTTAACCCCATATTTAGCTGTTTGTCAAGGACGGAAAAAGTTTGGCCGGCTTCCCGTTGTTTTTCGGATTCACCAATGCACAGGATCGGGGTCAGTCCGGCCTGCAGGGCCGCCACGATTTTTTTGTTGACCGTTTGATCCGATTCACCAAAATATTCACGCCGCTCCGAGTGGCCGATGATAACGTAACGGCATCCGGCCGACACCAGCATGGCTGCTGATATCTCACCCGTAAAAGCGCCCTCCCTATCCCAGTGCATGTTCTGCGCACCGACGGAGATCGGGTTTCCCTTGAGTGCTTCTGAAACCGGGCAGAGGGCCGTGAAGGTGGGTGCGATCATGATCTCGACACCGTCAACATCCCTTGTCAGCTCTCTGATGCGCCCTGCAGTCTGAACCGATTCGGACACGGTCTTATACATTTTCCAGTTTCCGGCGATCAGCGGTGTGCGCGTCGTCATCCTCTTCTCCTCTATGCTGTGGGTAAAAAGGCAACCGTATTCTTCAAGATTTCGCCGTCATCAGCCCTGGGAGGTCACGAGCGGTCGAAAAATCCCGGACTTTCCGGCATGTTTGAGCATGGACGGCGCAGCGGCGAGAATCAAGACATCCCCCAGCGGTCCGACTCCGGTCAGCAGAACGACGGCCAACCCGATAAAGCTGCTGCCGGCGATGATGCGCGCCGCATCCGGAAAGACGATAAAAAATATCAAATCGACCCCACTGGTGATCATGAGACCCCACGCCGCCCATTTGCGCAGATTCCAGACACCGATTCCCGTGACCAGGAAGGGGACCATCATGATTAAAAACTTGGTGGTCATTGTCTCTGCCAGTGGCCTTGGAACCACCGGATCGGTGGTCAGCCACAGAAGCGCTTTGAAAAACGCCAGCCATCCCGCGGCCCATATGGGCCAGGGAAAACCGGGCAACATCCGCCACTTTGGGAAAATGACAAACGCCATCGGCTTCACGGCATTCGGCACAGCCTTTTTTTCGTCGGGTTCGATGGGCGCGGTCTGTTTCTTATGACGGGTCAATTGTTGGGTTTCCTTCAGCGTCAGTGATTAACCGAGAACCCTCCGCCGGCGGTTGCGATCCGTAAAAAAGCGAGTGCCAGGTCTCCGCAGCCGAATTATCACCCCATGCCGAAACGCCGTTGGAAAAATTTGACACTAGCCTGGGCTCGCTATCCGGTCTAACCCGTCGGCGTTGCACACAAGAATCGGCAAGTTTGAACACCCTTGGGTCGGCCATTTACAATTGCGCGCCGATCAGCGCGGCCAGATCGGCCATGCGGCTCGAGTAGCCCATTTCGTTATCGTACCAGGCGAGAACTTTTACCATTTGATCGACAACATATGTCGTGGGCGCGTCGACGATCGACGAAAAGCGCGAACCGTTGAAGTCGGATGAAACCAGCGGCAAATCGCTGTAAGCCAGAATACCGCGCAGTGATTTCTCGGCCGCGTTTTTAAGGGCATCGTTGACATCCGATACGGTAATGCCCGATTTTTCCAGCGTTGCCACGAAATCGACGATCGATACGTTGGGCGTGGGGACCCGGATTGCCAAACCATTTAGACGGCCGGCCAGTTCGGGCAGCACCAGGGCCACCGCCCGGGCGGCACCGGTGGTGGTCGGAATCATGGACAGGGCCGCCGCTCGCGCGCGACGCAAATCCTTGTGGGGGAAGTCGAGAAGGCGCTGATCGCCGGTGTAGCTATGGATGGTGGTCATCAGACCGCTCCGGATCCCGAAGTTTTCGAGCAGCACTTTAGCCACCGGGGCCAGGCAATTGGTTGTGCAGGAGGCATTGGAGATGACGTGATGCTGTCGCGGGTCATAGCGGTTCGAATTGACGCCAAGAACGATTGTAATGTCAGGATCTTTGGCCGGCGCGGAAATGATCACTTTTCGGGCCCCGGCGGCAAGATGTTTTTCGGCGTTCTCTCGGTCTCTGAACAAACCGGTACATTCGGCGACGATGTCCACACCGAATTCCTTCCAGCGTAACATAGCCGGGTCCTTGATCGATGTGATCGGCACGGCCTTTCCGTCGACTTCTATGGCATCGTCCTTGGCGATGACCGTTTGATCGAGCATACCGTGCACGGAGTCGTATTTCAGCAGATGGGCCATTGTGGCCGAGTCGGTGAGATCGTTTATGGCGATCACTTCGACATCGGGATGATTCAGGCTGGCTCTGAATAACAGACGTCCGATTCTTCCAAAACCGTTGATTCCTAATTTTACACTCATTGGGCCTCCTCAAGACTTTTTATCATTATTAGGGCGTCTTCGCCGGTGTCAGCGTAGTATTCGGGCCGTCTGGCGATGATCTGAAAACCGACTCTGGCATAGAGTTTTTGGGCGGCCGCATTAGAGCATCGCACCTCCAGGTAGACCCTGCGTACATCCCGCTGTTGAGCCAGCCGAAAACAAACATCCAGCAGTGCGGTGGCAACTCCCTGCCGCCGCCAGTGGGGTGCCACCGCTATTTTGAGCAGGTGAACCTCGTCCAGAATCAGCCGCAGACAAGCGTAGGCAAGAGTCTGGCCCTGCTGCGAATCAAGAACGACGACATCCAGTGCGTCCCGACAGGACAATTCATTGAGAAAGGATATGCGCTGCCAGGGCTGTTGGAAAGATTCTTTCTCGACGACGACGATACCGTCGATGTGGCTTTCATCAAGAGTAACGTATGACCACCCCGGCACGGTTACCCCCGTTTGTTGCCCTTCAAAATGCCGCTGGCCATCGAAATGCTCTTTTTGCCGAAGGTCTCCACGGTGGCGGCCAGTTGCCCGAGTTCCTGGTTGGCGCGGATGTTCAGGGCCTTGACCAGCATCGGCAGATTAACCCCCGAGACGACTTCAATGCGTCCTTCTTCGAGAAAGGTGTAACTCAGGTTGGAAGGCGTGCCGCCGAACATGTCTGTCAGAATGAGCACACCTTGATTGCGATCGACTTTCTTGACGCCGTCCAATATTTTTTTTCTCAATTTCTCGGCGCTCTCCTTCAGATCGATGCTCACCGATTCGGTGTCTTCCGGTCTTGTTCCGACGATGAATTGCGCGGCGTCGATAAGGGCGCTTCCGAGTTCGCAGTGCGTCACGATTAAGATTCCGATCATTGTTTTCCCGCTTCTGGCATCGTTAAAATGCATCCGGTGTTTTGGCCCGCAACAGGGTATCGGATGTTTAAGATTTATGGTTGGTCAATATCACGGTGGGCGATGGCGACCTCTCTGTCTGCTTTTTTAAGGTGATCAAAAAGACGCCCTGCGATGGCAACCGAGCGGTGCCGCCCGCCGGTGCAGCCGACGGCAATTGTCAGATATGCCTTGCCTTCCCTTTCATACAAAGGAATCAGATAGTCAAGTAAATCAAAATATTTTGACAAGAATAGGCGCGCGTCATCGTTTTGCAGCACAAACCGTTTGACGGCATCCGTTTCTCCGTCGAGATCTTTTAATTCCGGCACAAAATAAGGGTTGACCAGAAAGCGGACGTCGATGACCAGATCCGCATCGCCGGGAATTCCGTGTTTGAAACCGAAAGAGAGTACCTGGATCCGCATCGGTGCCAATTCGACAAGTTTTTTAGCAATATTTTTAATTGCGGCTTTGAGTTCATGGACATTAAACCGCGAAGTGTTCAGAACGTGTTCAGCCGATTTCCGTAAGGACGCCATCAGACGCTGTTCAGATCGGATGGCGTAAAGGAGGCCTTCGCCGCGGGCAACCGGGTGATGTCGCCGGGTCTGGCTGTAACGCCGCAACAAAATTTCTTCTTCGGCCTCCAGGAAAATGATCTCGAAATCGAACCCCTGGACTCTGATATCTTCGAAAACGGATTGATGACTGCCCAGAAAATTTTTTTCGCGCAAATCCATTCCGAAGGCAAAGCCTATCGCATCGGGTTCGCGGACGTTCGGCAATTCCAGAAAATCCGGCAGCAGCAGAACCGGCATATTGTCGACGCAGTAAAATCCGGCATCCTCCAATGCGGCCAGAGCCGTGCTTTTTCCTGAGCCGGACAAGCCTGTCACTATGATGATTTTCGGCTTTTTCATTATGAGGACCGAAGAATTCTATCGGCGGTCGGTCAGTATCGGAGCGCGCCGATCGGGGAGTAATGCAGAGCGTGCGCGTGCAGGCGCGACCCATAGTGTCAGCCGTATTTTAAGTATTGTGGTTGTTTTCAAGGGGCCGGTCAAGAAGGGCCGTTGTGAAGCTGTCTAAAACTCTGCGTCTTCCTCTCTGATGATGGCGTAAATCTCCTCGCGATCAGAGGCCTTCAAAAGCCTTTCCCTGAAGGGGTCGTGTTTGAGTATCTTCGAAATTCTGGCCAGCAGCTTCAAGTGCAGCCCGGTCGAGCTTTCCGGTGTCACCAGAAGAAAAAAGATGTGGGTCGGGCGGTTGTCCATCGATTCGAAATCCACGCCCTTGCGGCTGAGACCGAATCCGAGGACCAACTCGTCAAGATCCTTGAGTTTTCCATGCGGAATGCCGATGCCGCTGCCGATTCCGGTGCTTCCCAATCTTTCTCTTTCCATCAGGACCCGCACGAGTTCCTCCCGGTTGACTTTCCTTAAACGCGAAATCGGCTCAACGAGTTCTTCCAGGATCCCCTTTTTATCCTGCGCCTTCAAGTCGGCAAGAATCGCGTCTTTGGGCAATACATCCAGGATTTTCATTTGAAAATACCCATCGGTTAAGAGCCCATGGCAGGGCCGTGAAACATTATCGATAACGGCACCGTGCTCCGGATCCCACCTCAGCCGATTTAATATGATTCGGTTAACTACTGGGTTGAATCAAACCGAAATGACCGTCTTTACGACGATAGAGGACATTGACCCGATCGGTTTGGGCGTTGGTGAACACCAGAAAGCTGTCGTCTAAAAGATCCATCTGCATCACCGCCTCTTCGACATCCATCGGTTTGTATTCGATGTTCGTGATCTTAATCTGAGGCTGATGGTCTTCTTCCGCCGACTTGACGATGAAATCCGGTGGAATGTCTTTGATGCTGGATTTGGTGCCGCCTCTGCGTTCCCGAGTCTTCTGTTTGCCTTTCTTTAATTGCTTTTCCAACTTGTCCAGGACCATGTCGATAGCCGAATACATATCGTTGATTTCTTCTTTGCCGATGAGACTGAGACGGTCTCCGGTGATATTGATTTCGGCGATGTGGCGGAATTTTTCTACCGAAAGGACAACGCTGGCTTCGGCCGGGTTGTCCAGCAACCTGTCAAATCGATCGAGTTTTTCTTTGACATAGGTTTTCAGGTTTTCCGAGGGCGGCAGGTTTTTAAATGTCACGGAGATCTGCATGGAAAAACTCCTTAAATCTGTTTGCGCCTGCTGGAAGGCAGAACATTCAGCATCTCACGGTACTTTGCAACGGTGCGGCGGGCGATGTCGATGTGTGATTCCTTCAGCATTTTTGCGATCTTGTCGTCGCTGTAAGGCTTACGCGGGTTTTCGCCGGCGATGATCTGTTTTATCTTCTCCTGGACGCTGACCGAGGCGATCGCGCCTCCGTGGTCGCGCTTAATAGAACTGTTGAAAAAATATTTCAACTCAAAAATTCCCTGCGGTGTATACGCATACTTGTTGGTCGTGACCCGGCTGATGGTCGATTCGTGCATCCCGATGTCTTGGGCGACGTCCCTCAGCACCATCGGTTTAAGGTGCGTGATGCCCTTGTCGAAAAATTCTCTCTGGTACTGCAGAATGCTCTCCATCACCCTGTAAATGGTCTTTTGACGCTGGTGGATGCTTTTAATCAACCAGGCGGCCGAACGCAACTTTTCCTGAATGTAGCTCTCTGCCGCGCCGGAGACCCTGTCCTTGGCACCGATCGATTTCTTGTAAAACGGGTTGACCCGCAGCTTGGGCATGCCGTCGTCGTTGAGCACGATGACAAGGTCGTTGTCCATTTTATAAACGTAGATGTCCGGCGTTATGTACTGGGGCGTGTCGTCGGAGTATTCGCGTCCCGGTCGCGGTTCGAGGCTCTTGATGATGTTGACGGCCGCGACGATCTCATCCATGCCGACTTTCAGGGCGCGGCTGATGGCCTTGTAATTTCTCTTTTCGAGGTTTCCGAGGTGATTCTTGATGATTTCGGTGACAAGGGTATCGTCGATCTTGAGGTAACGGGCTTGTATCATCAGGCACTCGCTGAGATTCCGGGCGGCCACCCCAATCGGATCGAAGGTCTGGACGAGCGCCAATACCTCTTCGACTTTGACCATTTCGGCACCTGCTATCCGGGCGATTTCTTCTAAAGCGATATCGAGGTAGCCGTCCTGGTTTAGGTTGCCAACGATCAGACTGCCGATGTTTTCCTCTTCCCGCGTTGGAGAAGTCATCAAGAGTTGCCAGAGCAGATGGTCGTTAAGGGTTTCCTTGCGGGCGATGAAGGCGTCGTATTTCGGGGCTTCCCGGCTCTCTCCTTCGTAATTGACCCGGCCGGGCGTGTTGTATTCATCCAGATAATTGCTCCAGTCGATATCGTCCTGAATCTTTTCCTCGATCGCCACCTCTTTGGCGGCGGCGCCTTCTTCGACGACCGGCTCGGTGGCTTCCAGAAGTCGGTCATCACCGGGTGAATCCTGGAGTTCCTCGAGCGCCGGGTTCTCCTCGAGTTCCTGGCGAATGGTGTCCACCAGTTCCAGGCGCGAGAGTTGCAGAAGCTTGATCGCCATCTGCAGCTGGGGGGTCATGATCAGCTGCTGGGTCAGTTTAAGTTGTTGCCTGAGTTCGAGTGCCATTTTTCTTAGAGCCTGAATTCGTCTCCGAGGTAAATTTTTCGAGCAATTTCACTGGATGTTATCTCTTCCGGGTTTCCGGCAACGACCACTTTGCCTCCATTGAGGATATAAGCGGTGTCGCAGGATTGCAGCGTGTCACGGACATTGTGATCGGATATCAGAATGCCGATCCCGCGCATTTTAAGATGCCTGATAATCTTCTTGATGTCAATGACCGCCAAAGGATCGACCCCGGCGAACGGTTCGTCGAGGAGCATGAATTTCGGATTGGTGGCCAAGGACCGGGATATCTCAAGCCGCCGTTTTTCGCCTCCCGAAAGCACGGCCGCTTTTTGATCCGCCAGGTGCTGGATGCCGAGTTCTTCGAGTAGCAACTTCGCGCGTTCTTTCTGTTCCGCCTTGGGTAAGGCGAGAGTTTCGAGAATGGCCAAAATGTTTTGTCTGACCGTCAGCTTGCCGAAGATCGAGGGCTCCTGCGGTAAATAACCGACGCCCTTTCGAGCCCGCAGATGCATGGGGTAATCGGTCATATCCTCCTGGTTCAGCAGCACCTGGCCCGCATCCGGTTTTACCATACCGACAATCATATAAAAGGTCGTCGTTTTTCCGGCGCCGTTCGGGCCGAGAAGACCGACGACGTGACGGCTGGCAACTTCCAGGCTCACGGAATCGACCACTGTCCTGCCGGCGTAGGTCTTGCCCAGATTTCGAAGCGACAATACGGTCATATGTGTCCGGCTTCCGCGTCCGTCTCCGGTTGTCCCCCTTTTATGCCCGGTATAGCAGATCTGATCATGCCAACCAATAGCGCTGTTGCCGGGCGGCTATTTTTTTTCGGGCGTCTTGAAAACGGCCCTGACCCGGTTTTCCGAATCACCGGACACCTGGAATTGCGCCGTGTCAAGAAAAACGGTGATCTTGGGTCCGCTGACCGTGCCGCCGTCGTGGACCACCGTCGCATCCTCGCCGGACAATTCGATCCTTCGGTTTTTTGCATCGTAGGCGGCGCGTTCAGAGCTTGCCGTGATGTCGGGGGAGACGATGCGCACACGGCCCTCTGCGACAATCTCACGGATGTTGGCACGGCCGACGGCATCGGCGGACGGCGGCTGGTCGCTGCGTTTGTAAAGCACCTTGAGCCGGTCGGCCGTCAGGGTGTAAAATCCTCGGATGACTTTGACATTACCAATGAATTCGGCTGTTTTTGATGTATCGTCACTGATCAGTTCATCGGCCGTGATGGTAACCGGCGGCGCCGGTTCGGCTGAAGCGACGCCGGTTTCGCTGTCACGCAGCTGCGCAGCCAGCGGAACGACCCAGCTGCCGGCCCATAACAGCAACACCATAGTGAGGATACGGCCGGGCAGACGCTTACAAAGAAAGATCCCCACTGAAGGTGCCCTTTACGTTGCCTTTTAATACGGCTCTTTTCTTGCCAAGCTCAAGGGTCATGCTGTCGGCGTTCAACTGAAAACCGTCGCCGATGATCTCGACAGGGGACTGTGCGAAGAGAAATTGTTTTTCGTGCCGGTAGTGAAGCTCGTCAGCCAAGAGGCGTGAGTCTTCGTTCTTCAGCTTGACATGCCCGTTGACCGTGACGTCGCGGGTTTCGGTTTCCAGCGTGCCGCTGTCGGCGGTCAGGTGAATGGGCGGTTGGTCGTCAAGAAAGAAGGTCATCGCCAATTGCTTAAGAAGAATTTTTTTTTCGGCGTCGAGGTAGTGCGCCGTGGCCGCATCCAGTTGCCACTCTTTTTTCCCATTGCGGGTGGCTGTCTGGTGGATCTCATTGATGGCCATGTCCACACCCGGCTGAATGGCGGCAATCAATTGTTCCGGTTGGTCGAGGATCCGACGGTAGTTGAAAAAGGCAAACAAGAGCAAACTGATCGTTGTTACGATGAAGAGGGCAAAAACAGCCTTCAGGGCCCTGGGTTTTTTTTTGAGCACGATATGCAAAATCCGTTCACGATTTGTAAAATATAGTCGAAATTATTAAAAAATAGTATCGCGCGATCGGTCAAAAGTCAAGAAACGAAAAATTTTGCATTGATTATCAGGTTTTTACTTGCTATTTAGCTAAATTTTGACGTCGCAAGGTGAAGTTCGCTAACCCTTCTGAAGTTAAATAAAAATTAAATTGATCGCCCAACGGGACAAGCGGCGCCGGGACCTACGCATCCGCAGGGCGCTCGCCGAGGAAACCCGACGATGGGGCGCCAGAACAGGCCGAGTCTAAATGAGCCGTTACAAGGTCAATAAATCAATTCGGGATATCAATGCCAAAATTAAGGCCGGCGAAGTGGTGGTTGCGACGGCCGAGGAGATCATCGACATCGTCAAATCCGAAGGTCCGGAAGAAGCGGCGCGGCAGGTGGACGTCGTGACCACCGGCACTTTCGCTCCGATGTGCTCTTCGGGGGCCTTCATCAACTTCGGCCACTCGGTTCCCGGCATCAAGGCATCCAAAGTCTGGATGAACAACGTTGCGGCCTATGCCGGCCTGGCAGCCGTAGACTGTTTCATCGGTGCCACCGAACCCTGTGAGGACGACCCGCTGAACAAAGTGCACCCCGGCGAGTTCACCTACGGCGGGGGACATGTCATCCAGGACCTCTTGGAGCGCAAGACCGTTTTTCTGAAAGCAACGGCCTACGGGACCGACTGTTACCCCAATCGGATGATTGAAAAGGAGATAGCGCTCAAAAGCCTGCCGCAGGCCACCTTGTGCAACCCGCGCAATGGGTACCAGAACTACAATTGTGCGATCAATCTGTCGAATAAAACCGTCTACACCTACATGGGAACCCTCAAGCCGAAAGCCGGCAACGCCAATTACTGTTCGGCCGGAGAGTTGAGCCCGCTGTTCAACGATCCTTTTTACATGACCATCGGCATGGGAACCCGCGTGTTTCTCGGCGGCGGAGAAGGGTACGTCGCCTGGCACGGCACCCAACACAGACCGTCAGTCAAGCGGACCCCTAAGGGAATTCCCGTATCGCCGGCCGGAACCCTCATGGTGATGGGCGACCTTAAGAAGATGAATGCCAAATGGATCAAAGGGGTCAGCATCCAAGGATACGGCTGTTCGCTGGCAGTCGGCCTGGGAGTCCCGATCCCCCTATTGAACGAGGAGATGGCGCAGTACACGGCTATATCGGACGAAGACATTTTTACGCAGATCATCGATTACGGAATGGACTATCCCGGCGGCGTTTCCAGGAGCCACGGGCAGGTCAGCTATGCCGAACTGAAGAGCGGCGTCATCCGGTTCGACGGCCGGGACGTGCCGACTGTGCCCCTCTCCAGCCTGGTTCGCGCCCGCGAAATAGCCGAGACGCTCAAAAGGAGAATCTTAAAGGGCCGGTTTTTCCTGACTGAGCCGGTATTCACGCTGCCGCGGTGAGCTGCGCTATGACGAGCTCGGTCCGAACGTTCATTGCCGTGAAACTGCCCGAAAGCGTCCTTGCCGCCATTGACGGCGCGCAGAAACGGATGGCGGCCTGCGGTCTTAACGTGCGCTGGGTGAACCCCGGCAACATTCACCTGACGCTAAGATTTCTCGGCGATGTCGATGAGGGTGAAATCGACGGCATCGCCGCGGTTCTGACCGAGGCTGTGCGCGGATATGGACCGCTGCGGCTTGCGGCTGCCGGCGTCGGTGCGTTTCCGAGCCTGAAACGGGCACGGGTCATCTGGGTCGGCGTGGCGGGCCAGCTAACCGAACTAACGGCCTTGCAGCGCTTGATCGAGGGTGGTCTGGCGTCGATCGGTTATCCGCGTGATAAGCGCCCTTTTACCGGGCACCTGACCCTTGGGCGTGTCAAGGGGGCGGTTGCGGCGCCCGAATTGATGACGGCAATGGGCGCCTTGCGCGACTTTGCATCGGAAACGGTTGTGGTCGACCGGGTGGTTTTATTTAAAAGCGACCTGCGACCAACGGGGGCGGTATACACCGAACTCCGCCAATTCCCGTTGACCGGTCCATAGGGATCCGGGAGTTTTTTTCGGAGCGGGCGTGCCCGCATCGCGGCCATCGTAAGGCTTTTGCAGGACACTGCTTTTAACCACCACCAGCATCACTGGGTATAAAACCGGGAGTTCGGAACCGTTCGGGCGGTGGCTGCCGGATCCGCCATTGAGGAGGAAAAAATGAACAATGTTACGGAAAAGGCAAGGGCAGTTGAATCCGCCATCACCCAGATCGAGAGGCAGTTCGGCAAGGGATCGATCATGAAGCTCGGTGACAGCCCGGTCATCAAGGTCCCTGTAATACCGACCGGTTCCCTATCCCTTGATCTCGCACTGGGTGTCGGCGGTTTGCCGCGTGGCCGCGTGGTTGAAATCTTCGGACCGGAATCGTCCGGCAAAACCACGCTGGCCTTGCATGCCGTCGCCGAGGCTCAGATGCAGGGCGGTATCGCCGCCTTTATCGATGCCGAGCATGCTTTGGATATTAATTATGCCAGAAGGCTGGGGGTCAACTGTGACGATCTGCTGGTTTCGCAACCGGATACCGGTGAACAGGCCCTGGAGATAACCGACATGTTGGTTCGCAGCGGGGCCATTGACGTTTTGGTCATCGATTCCGTGGCGGCGCTGGTGCCGAGAGCCGAGATCGAGGGTGAGATGGGCGATTCGCACATGGGTCTGCAAGCCCGGTTGATGTCGCAGGCGTTGCGCAAGCTGACCGCTACGATCGGCAAGACCCGCACGTGCGTGATCTTCATCAACCAGATCCGGATGAAAATAGGAATCGTCTTCGGCAACCCGGAGACGACCACCGGCGGCAATGCCTTGAAATTCTACGCCTCTGTTCGCTTGGACATCCGGCGGGTCGGGGCGATCAAAGAGGGCCAGGACGTGACCGGCAGTCGCACACGCGTCCGTGTGGTCAAAAACAAGATGGCCCCCCCCTTCAAGGAAGCCGAGTTCGACATCACCTACGGTGAAGGCATTTCCAAAACCGGAGATTTGCTTGATCTCGGGGTGCAGGTCAACGTCATCGAGAAAAGCGGTTCGTGGTATTCTTTCGGGGGCGAACGGATCGGCCAGGGTCGCGAAAATGTCAAACGCTTTCTCATAGATAATCCCGACATCCATGCCGCGGCTCTCCGGAAGGTCAGGGAGGCCGTCGGACTTGAGGAAACAACGGCGGAGGAAAAACCGAAGGACGTAAAGTCGAAAACGGAGAGCGACAAATGACAGGCAATGAAGTACGCAACACATTTTTGGAGTATTTCAAAAAACACGGACACGAGGTGGTCAGGAGTTCATCGCTCGTGCCGCAGGACGATCCGACGCTGCTGTTTACCAATGCCGGTATGGTCCAGTTCAAACGGGCCTTCCTCGGCGAGGAAAAACGGGGGTACCAGCGGGCAACGACCGCCCAGAAATGCGTGCGGGCCGGCGGGAAGCACAACGACCTCGAAAACGTGGGGTACACGGCCCGGCACCACACGTTTTTTGAAATGCTTGGCAATTTCTCCTTCGGCGACTACTTCAAGGAGAAGGCCATTGTTTTCGGGTGGGACCTGCTCACCAATGGCTACGGCTTGCCGGAAGACCATCTCTGGGTGTCGATCTACCTGGACGACGACGAAGCCCACGACATCTGGCACCGACACATCGGCGTCCCTGAAGAGCGGATCAAACGCTTCGGCGAGAAAGACAATTTTTGGGCTATGGGCGACACGGGCCCCTGCGGCCCCTGCAGCGAGATCCACCTGGACCGCGGCGGTGCTCATGGCTGCGGCCGTGCGGATTGCACCCTCGGCTGTGAGTGCGATCGATTCCTGGAAATCTGGAACCTGGTGTTCATGCAGTTCAACCGCGACAGCTCCGGTACCCTGACCCCTCTGCCCAAACCGAGCATCGATACCGGCCTGGGGCTGGAGCGGATGGTGTCGGTCCTGCAGGGGGTGGCCACGAATTTCGAGATCGACCTGATTTTTCCGATCATCCAAAAAACCGTGACGCTCTGCGGAAAGAACTTCGGGCAAAACACAGCGACCGATGTGGCCATGAAGGTCATCGCCGATCACAGCCGGGCGGCCGCTTTTTTAATCGGCGACGGCGTTTTTCCCTCCAACGAGGGCCGCGGATACGTCCTGCGGCGCATCATGCGCCGGGCGATCCGCTACGGTCGTACCATCGGTTTGAACCGGCCTTTCCTGCACCAGACGGCGGGGATCGTGTTCGAGGTGATGCGGTCGGTTTACCCGGAACTGACGGATGCCCGGTCGTTTATCACCAATGTCATCAAAAACGAGGAACTGCGGTTCATCGAGACTTTGGATACCGGACTGAGACTGCTCAACGACACCTTGGCCGACCTCGAGATTCTCGGGCGCAAAGAAATCCCCGGTAACGTCATCTTCAAACTCTACGACACCTACGGGTTTCCGGTCGACATCGTGCGCGATGTCGTCAGGGAGAGAGACATCGGTCTCGACATGGCCGGATTCGAGGCGGCGATGGCCGGTCAGCGGGCCCAGTCTCGGTCTAAGGCCGCGTTTGCCAAAATCAGTGATGCCTATAAACACCTGACCTCCCAAGGCGTGAGCGCCGAATTCGTGGGACACACACAGAGCGCGGTTTCTTC
The DNA here is from genome assembly GCA_041299015.1 of Deltaproteobacteria bacterium. Taxonomy (GTDB): domain Bacteria; phylum Desulfobacterota; class Desulfobacteria; order Desulfobacterales; family SG8-13; genus JARFQH01. The sequence goes on along the minus strand of JBFYWB010000027.1, from coordinate 77,253 downwards.
AAAGGTGCTGCTGCTGGTGCAAAACGGCGAGGCCGTCGATTTGGCCGGAGCGGGCAGCGACATCGAAATCGTCACCGCGACAACCCCCTTCTACGGTGAAGCCGGGGGTCAGGTCGGCGACAGCGGGCGGATCAGCGGTCCCGGTCTCGACATCGAGGTGACCGACACGGTCAAGGATCCCACCGGCCTAATCATTCACAGGGGGCGCATTCTGTCCGGCCGCATCAAAACCGGCCAGACCGTGGCCCTGACCGTCGACAATGAAAATCGGCGGGCCACCCAGCGCAACCACACGGCGACGCATATCCTGCACGCCGTCCTGCGGAGCGTTCTGGGCGACCACGTCAAACAGGCCGGTTCGCTGGTTGCCCCGGACAGGCTACGGTTTGACTTCAGCCACTTCTCCCAGATCGATGCGGACACCTTGAGACGCATCGAAGAGCTGGTCAACGACCACATCCTCGAGAATGTCCCGGCCCAAACCGTGGAAATGGCGGCCGATGAGGCCTTCAGATCCGGCGCCACGGCGCTCTTTGAAGAAAAATACGGCGACCGGGTGCGGGTGGTGTCGCTGGCGGGTTTCAGCAAGGAACTCTGCGGTGGAACGCATGTTGCGAGCACGGGCGACATCGGCTTGTTCAAGATCATCGGCGAGTCGAGCGTGGCCTCGGGTGTGCGGCGCATCGAGGCCCTGACCGGCAAGGCGGCCTTGGTGTATACCCAGCAAAACGATCGTCTGCTTCAGGAAATGGCCCGCCTGTTCAAAGACGTGCCCGAAGCCCTACCCCAGAGACTGATCAAGCTGATCGCCGAGCACAAGGCCCTCGAGAAAGAGGTCGAACGCCTTAAGTCCCAGTTGATGCGCCTGTCGGCCTCAGACGCCGAAGACGACGTGCAGACCGTCAACGGTGTGCGGGTTCTGGCCAAAAGGGTGACGGCCGACAGCCCTGCGGCCTTGAGGGAACTGGCCGATCGATTCAGAGAAAAAATGACCTCCGGAGTCGTCGTACTGGGGACCGCCGCCGCCGGCAAAGCTTTTTTGATCGCTCTGGTGAGCAAAGACCTCAGCCAGCGCTATCACGCCGGCCATATCGTCAAGGAGTTGTCGGCCATGGTAGGCGGCAGCGGCGGCGGAAGACCGGACATGGCTCAGGCCGGCGGCACGCAACCCGAGAATCTCGATCGGGCGTTGCAGAAAACCTTCGAAATCGTTCAACGCGCCTAATGTTTGCGATTGCCCGCTTCACGCCGGAAGACGGTCTGCGCTGGCCGCGCCGGTGACACTGCCTCGTCTGCGCACCGGATCGGTCATCGACGGCACCTGCCGGCCCGCCACCCGGTTTGTCCGCGCTTCATTCTTGCCGACTTGACACCTTCTGCTGTTCTCATCTATAATTAATTGAAATAAAAAGCTTTATTTTCACATCCGCCGTCAACGGAGTCCGCTCCATGGATTTTGTGGATCAGATCAAGAAATATTACTGTGACCATATTCGCGGCGTCGCGTTGGAGAAGAATTACCTCAAGGCGCCCTGTCCGTTCTGCAAGCCCGGTGAAAACGGCCAGAGGGGCACCCTGGTGGCTTACCTGAATCCGGACAGTTATTTCGGCGGCTACTTCAGGTGTCTCAATCGTTGCCGCCCCGGCGGATTTCCGCCCTACTTCGGTCGCTTGATGGGGATCGATCCGCATGATGTTCCGGGGTACGACCCGGATCGCGATCCCTTCGTGCGCGAGATCCTGTATCCGATCAAAAACCTTAAAGCGGATATGATCAAGTTTACCGCGCTGATGACCGAGAGCGAATACGCCCACTTCGGTGACTTCGGGGTGTCCCGGGCCGTGGTGGACGAAATGAACATCGGCTATAACGGCCGATATCTGGTTTACCCGTACGTGCTCGAGGACGGCAACTGCTACGCGGCCCGGTGCGTTTTGCCTGGCCGCCCGGAGGACAGCTTTTGGTACGGTGATGAAAACTTTTTCAAGGGCGACTTCCAGATTTTCGACACCCCTGAAATCGACCGCTGTCAAGGTGGTGCACTCTTCATCGTCGAGGGCGAAGACAACCTGCTGACCCTTAAAGAACTGGGTTATCCGGGTATCGCAGTTCCCACCGCAGCCGATTTAGAACACATCAGTGCCGTTCACCTGGCCGATATCAAACAGGTCTTTATCGCGGTGACCAACGCGCCCGAAGCTCACCTGCAGGCCCGTGAGGCCGCAACCCGCATCGGTTTCAAAGTGAGAATACTGAAATGGCCGCCGCACGTCAGACGCGGCTATACCCTCTGCGACCTGGCCCGGGACGAGAAAGCAGCGTTCCGATCGGCCGTGGCGGAGATGATCCAGTCTGCCAAGGCTTTTTCGCCTTTTTCGGCACCCGAGAAGGAACACCGAAAATTCTTCGAACGGGTCGAGCAGAAACGGTGCGGACGACCGCAGGGGCTTCGTTCCGGTTTTGATAAATTGGACCGCGCCCTGAGCGGGAGTCAAGGTATCAACATCATGGGCGGACCGCCCAAAGCCGGCAAGTCCTGTTTTTACATGCAGGTTTCGACCGAAATGGCCCGTCGCAAAACGCCGGTGATTTATTACGACTTCGAGAACGGCCGCCAGAAGATCTACTCGCGGACCCTCTGCCGATTGCTTCGGCTTGCCGAAGAAGAGATCCGGCGGCATCCCGATGATGAAAAAGTGGGTCGGCAGATCGACAAGATCCGACAGGAATTCAGGGGACTCCTGCAGTACTTCAGGGTTGTCACCGATCGCAAGTTGAATCCGGACATCATGCGCCGTCAGGTGGACTTCCTGCAGCACGAGACCCGCAGAGACGAGACCGTCGTGGTGATCGACAGTCTTCACAAACTTCCCTTCAAAGATCTCTCCGACCGGCGCACCGGCATCGATTCCTGGCTGCGTCACATGGAAGCCATCCGCGACGAGCAAAACGTCGCCTTCTTCGTCATTTCCGAACTCTCACGGGGCGAGGGCGGGCAGTACACCCGCACCCCGGACCTCGGCGCCTTCAAGGAGTCGGGGGACATCGAATACAGCGCCGACAACGCCATGATTCTGCTGCCCGACTGGAACCCCTTCGATCCGATTTCTGCGAAGGAGCGGGTGAGCTCACTGTGGCTGGTGGCCAGCCGGGAGAACAGCCCCGGCAAGATCGCGAGTTACCGCCTGGCGTTTCCCTATTGGGGCTTTGCGGAATTGTAAATCCATGATTCATTCCATCCCGCGACTCACCTACCGTCGACGGCGTTTTGCGGTGGCCGTTTGGATCCCATTGGCCTGCCTGGCACTCGGATTGCTGGCGGCCGGGTGCACACGGCCCGCTGTGCACCGGCCGATGGCCGATACACCGTCGGTTGTCGACAAAACGCCCGAGCAGCGCGCCTATGCGGCCATGGAAAGCGGTGATTTTCTTGCCGGGATCCGTCTCTACGGGCAGGTGCTTCGTGAGGACCCGGGCCATTCGGAAGCCCTTTACCTGCTCGGCTATGCTTACGGACAACTGGGGGAAATCGAGAGTGAAATCGCTTACTACACTGCCGCGCTCAAGGCGGGCTACCGAAGCGATCAGATATTTCACAACCTCGGCAAGGCCTGTCTGGCAATCAATCGTCCCGATGAAGCGGTCGCTGCCTTTGAGGCCGGACTGGCGCTGAACCCGCAAAACGCCGACAATCACTTCGGCCTCGGGCTGGCTTATCAGAAGAGGTCCGAATACGCTGCGGCCCAAGGCGAATTTTTATCCGCCATCCGGATGGCGCCGGATGTTTTGGAATTTCGGGAATACCTCGGTCTATTTTATGAAGAAACCGGCCAGGTGGAGAATGCCGAAGCGCAGTTCAGAATGATCCTCGAGCGGGATCCGCACCATGAGGGCGCTCGCGAACATCTGCACCATCTCGTGCGGCCGAAAGATCTGACCGAAGGGAGCACCGGCAATCCATAATCGCAGGTCGTCATCGGCGTGACCAGGGCACGATGTCGTTTCCGGAACCCTGTCTTCCGCATCCGGGTGTGGTCGCCTCATTTTCCCTGCAAGACATCGATCATCGAGAAAACCTTGCCCCGCGCCCCTTGCCGCATTTTGGCATGCAGGTAGGCAATGGCATCCAGCGTGCCGCGGGCGTAAATTTCCCGGCCGTTGACGTTGTGCGTGAATTCAAACCGCACGGTGCCGTCGGCGGAGGTCAGGGTGTAGGTGTGCCAACCGTGTCCGGTCAGAAACTCTTCCGGAATGCCCCAGAGGTTTTTCTGTCTTTCCGGGTCGCGCTCCTTGAGGATGGCGTCTTCGGCGAACGGGACGCCCAAGTCGTTGAAGACCTTCACCATGGCTTTTGCGGTTCCGCTGGTATCGGCCTTGCCTCTCTGGTGGCTTTCTCTGATCGTTAGTGTGTAACCGCTGAAAAGACCGGGAAAGGAATGGGCGGCATGGGCCAGCATCGCTTGAAAACCGACGATCTGTTTGGCCATGTTGGGGGCGATGACCGCGGCCGTCGAAGAATTCAGCACGGCCTTTGTCAGAAGGTCGCGGTTTCCTCCGGTGGTCCCCATCACAAAGGGCAGGCTGTTGCGGCAGTAAAAGTCGGCATTTGGATTGACGGCCGACGGGTGGGTATAGTCGACACTAATGAAATCAGGGGGCGCCGAGCTGATCTTCACCAACGCGGCATCGCGGTTTGCCGGCCTTGCCAGACGGACGGTAATATCCGCCACGCGCGTCTCATCCTCTGAAATTTCAGGGCCGGTAAACGAAAAAGGGATCAGCTCGAAGCGGCTGTCGCTCAGGATGTGTTGCGCCACGGCGCGAGCCATGTGGCCCGGAAGACCGTTGACCATCACTCTCATCGCGTCCATCGGGAAGGCCTCCTTATCAAGGGTTTGAAATTTAGACGGTGAACGATCGGGGAGTTTACCCAAGGGTTCACCGTCTTCGAACGCTTTCAGGTCCCGCCGCGGCGGGACGCGGCCGCGCTGCCGATCATCCCTTCCGCTCCTGCGGGACGTTTCAACTTCGACATCACCCGCCATCCGGGTGATAAAATCCGGCGTACACGTCCGCTGCAATGGCGCCCAGCTGCGGGAACTCGTTTTCGACGCCAAGGTTCAACCGCGCATGCAGACTTCGTACGGCGATCGGCACATAGGTCTCAAATTGGATTTTCCCCTTGACCTTGCTGAGGTGGCCGAATGCACCCAGGATCTGAAGATTGCGGGTCAGGCAGCAGTAATGATAACCCTTGCGGAACCGGAGCGGATCGACGGGTTTCATCGAAGCGACCTGCCGCAGACAATAGGCCAACAGGCGATCCTGGACGTTTTGCGGCAGATCGACATAAGGGTCGATCAGCAGCGAGGCCAGATCGTACTGGATCGGCCCCAGACGGCCGCCCTGAAAATCGATGATGACGCCGGCTTTGTTCCTGATCATGATGTTGCGGGATTGAAAGTCGCGGTGCATGAATCCGTTGACGCCGAAGGCCAGGGCATTGTCGGCCAACCGGGCGAACTCGGCCGCCAAATCGGCGAAGGCGACGCTGCGACCCAGATAAGTCGTCAAAAAGGCCTCCACGAAGTAGCGGCACTCTTTCTCGATGATGAGCTCACGGCTGTAGGACGGGGTCTGATACGTCCATCCAGGGTCGAAATTTTCGGCGCCGGCGAATGCCATTTTAACCAGCTGCCGAATGATCGGCCGATAACGGGCCAACACCTCCTCGTTCCCCAAGTCACCCCGGGCCGTCTCCTGCAGATGCTCGTCGCCGACGTCTTCCAGGTAGACCAGTCCGGCGAACCGGTCGGAAAGGTAAATCTGCGGCACCTCGATGCCGGCGACCCGGAGGTGGCGGCCAATGGCGACGAAGGCGTCGACTTCGGCGGTCCGTGCAGCCGTGCGGATGCCGTGATCCGCCAGGATCAGGGAAGACGGTCCGGATCTGAGCCGGTACCAGAGTCGATCGGAACCATCACCGGCCAGCGGTTCGCGTTCGATCGGGCCCGGGGGCTGTTGCGTCAGGGCCCGGGCAAACGCCCGGGGCGTCATCCGGTCGTAGACCGTCTGGCGGTAACGTTCGGGCGTGCCGATGTCGGACCAGTAGTGTCCGGTTAGAATCATTGCCTTAACGCCCCGTCCTGCGGCGATCAGCGTCCGATAGGTATCGATGCTGCTGTGAAAGGCGCCCGGCGGGATAAAATCGAGAACGTCAGGGTCGAGAACCTGGATGCCCGTAAAGGCCAGAAGCCGGTCGTTCGGGGAGCGTGATGCGTCTGTTTCACCGAATCCGGTCACCAGGTCGTTCGAACCGACCACGACCGTGTTGAACGCCGGTGCGTCGTGCAGAACCAATGTAACCGGGTGCGGATGCTGCCGGTGGAATCGGTACACTGCTGCCAAATCGATATCGGTCACGATGTCGCTGTTGACGACCATAAAGGGCTGATCGTCCCAGAAATCGCCCACGTTCTTCACCGCACCGCCGGTACCGCGGATCACTGGTTCAAAGCGCGTGCTTACCGGGACCGGGTACTCCCTTCGGGCCAGGAACGCTTCGATTTGATCGTGCAGGTGATGGGTATTGACGATGATCGCACGGCCACCGGCCGTCACGAGCTGCCGTATTATCAGGTCCAGAATGGGCTGATCGGCGATCGTGAACAAGGCTTTCGGTCGAAAACCGGTGTAGGGAAGCAACCGGTTGCCAAAACCGGCTGCAAGGATCATGGCTTTCATCGCAGATCCGTTCAAAGTGCCGCCGCAGGTTGTTTAAAACCATTTTTCCCCCGACGGTGCGGGAGCGTTATTGCAGACGGCTGAGGTAACGGTTGATGGCGACGGCGAAAGGTTCCGTTTTTTCGATATCTTCCGAGCTTTTAATCCCCTGACCGGTGAAAAAATCGGCCGCGTTTTCATAGGTTACCTTGGAAAGGGACTCGCGGCGCCCGATTTCCTTGCGTTTGTACATCCGGCGGCCCCTGGCCTCGATCTTTTTTAACCGATCCTTGGCGGTCAGGTTGTCCGGTGACACCCACATGAAATGATTCAACACGATCAGATAGGATTCGAAATAGGTTGTCAGGAATGTGGCAAAGAGTTTCAGTTTCCTGAAACCGGCAGAGGTGATGTTGTAAGTATCCGGCAACGTCTGATGGGGAATGAGAATCGCATCGTCGATGAAAACCTTGAGCGTTTTGCGGACCAGGTATTCCGGATTCAGGTCGACGTCGTAGGCGAATTCATTTTTGAACAGGTGCTGCAGGAACCGGTATCCGTTGTGGATGTCGGCCGCGGCGAATTGAAAGGCGTCCAGGTGGAGGATCTCGAGCGCCGTAAAAGCCGCCGGGATGAAAAAAGCGACACAGTTGTTCTTGTAATATTCAAGGCTTGTCCGCTGGCTCTCATTGACCGTGTATTCGGTTTCCGTGGCCGCGTCTTCTTTCGACGTGGCGATCGACTCGATGAATTTTCGCTGGATGTATGATTCCAGGGCATTGTCAATCGCATGGTCCTGGCTGATCAAAAGGGTGTCGGCCAGCTGAGCTGACTGAGTGTTGAGATAGTGCATGTACAGGTCAACGATCGACTTAAGATGCGCTCGGGTAAATCGGGGTTTGGGGGTGTTGAGAATTGCACAGGCGCAAAGACCATGAGCGGTGACCACGGTTTCCTTGTTGATGGCGTTGACGATCCGGAAACCAAGGTTACGGCAGAAGGTGTTTTTATCTTTGGAGCTGACCTCCTGAATGCTCAGGCCCTGGTCGCGTAGCAGCTGGCTGAGGGACAGTGGTTCATGGAAACGCAGGTAAATTTTGCCGTAACGCTTCTTCAGGAACCTGCGGGCGTTGATCACCTGCCGAAAATTTTCCGGTTCCTTATGCCCGCCGCTGAGTTCGTTGATGTAAGAGCTCTCCTCCAGCACGCGGTCATAACCGATATAGACCGGCACAAAGATCAAGTCTTCGCAGACGCCGTCCCTGAAGGCTTCGAACAACATGGAGAGAAAGCCTAGTTTCGGCAAGATCATCTTCCCGGTTCGACTGCGGGTCCCTTCGATGAAAAACTCGATGTTGAACCCCTCCTCGAGCAGTTTGCGGAGGTATTCCGAAAAAACCCTCGAGTAGAGAACCGCACCCCGAAAACTGCGCCGGATGAAAAAAGCCCCGCCTCGTCGGAACAAGGGGCCGATCGGCCAGAACGACAGATTTTTACCGGCCGCAACGTGCGGGCAGGGCATGTTGTTATGATACAGAACATAGGACAAAATCAGGTAATCGATATGGCTCTTGTGACAGGGGACCAGAACGAGCGGACCGTTTTGAGAGGCTGTTTTTACGTATTTAAGACCATCGCTGTTGAAGGAGACGCCGTCGAACATGGTATCGGTGATGTAGCCGACCACGACTGACGCGATTTTAATCATGTTCGTGCTGTATTTGGCGGCGATTTCACGCAGACACGCCGCCGCTTCCTTGCGCAGTTTGTGAATCGGGGTCTGCCGCGATTCAGCGAGCTTGGTCAAAAACTCCTGGAACCGTTCTGCCGTCAGAATGTTTTCCTTGAGTTCTTCCGCGCTCTTGAGGACCGGACCGGTGATGGTTTGACGATGGCGATTAATTTGTCTCAACAGGAAGCGCCGCAGGTACAGCGCCTGGTATTCCGTATTCTTCTTGTGGATTTCGGCTTTGTAGAGAAACGCCATCAGGTTGACCGGCGTCGATATCTCCGTGAAAAACTTGTCCGGATTTTTGAAAAGCGTGACCAGGCGGCGGATAGTGCCCGGTTTGCCTTCCGGACCGAACATCATGTCGATCAGGGTCGGATTGGACCGGTAGGGATCTTTGCTGAAAAACATCAACAGCGGGACCAGGTAAATCGGCCGCTCGATCGTTTTTTGACACTCGATGAGGTGCTCGAGCGGGTCGATCTTGGATCTGAGAAAGCGTTGGTAAAATTCGCCCTTGTCCACCAGTGACAGAAACCCGGCCCTGCCGTTGAGCAATTCCTTTTGGATGTAGCCGCTCTCGTAGGGGTCCTGGAAGGACAGTTTACGAAAAAAATAAAGGAGCTGGGCCAGAAAAATTGTGAGAAGCCGCGTCACGGGCTGCCATAAAACCGTGCGGTAGTCAAGACCGATTTCGGGAACAGGATAGCCTCTCCGCGAATAGGCCGTGTGGTAAAAGAGGTACTCGAACTTGCTCTTGTTCTTGTTGATGTAGACGATAACGGCGTTTTTCGGGATCTGGTCGATGACAGCGGTCAAATCGGCATTGAGCGCAATGCCGGAATAGAACATCTTCAACAACATCGCTCTCAGCCGGCCGAGCTTACGGGGCAGAAAGCAGCTGTAATGATCCGTCGTGCCGCCGAGCAGTCGGCGGAACCACCCGAGGTGGGGTATTGAAGTGTCGGAAGGGTCCGGTTTTGTCATCCGGGTCATGCGTGATTTCCAGAGCGGCCGGAGCCGCATGAGTGCTTCAGGAACAAGATCCGATGAGCGATAATGTCCGGCAGCGGTGGATAGCGAGCTTCGGCATCATCGCGAGCCCGAGCGCATTTTTGATTTAACTATCTACAATTAATAAAAAATATCCACTACCAAAATGAGGGGCGATTTGCAATCTTTTATTTGATGGCGGTGTCCGTGACGGCTCGGCGAAGGATTTCCTCAAAAAAATGATTGCTCCTGCGTTTGACCCTCCCAAGGGACTTGTCTTGCCTGTTAATCTGTGTTAAGGACCGCTGAGTTTCGGCGTTAGTAGCGCTGGGCCGGTTAGAGTTTTCTGCATTTACGGCCTGATTTCGCCCAATTGTCGAAAGATGTCGCCTCCAGTTGAAAATTTTTATTTGACCTGTGATTTAAGCGGTATTAAATTGGCCGCTCGAAAATAGAGCCGATAGCTGGTGTGAACTAAAAAAAAAGAGGAGGATTTTTATGAAAACGTTAATCGGTGGGGCGGTTGCGGCGGCACTGGGGCTGATCGGTCTGGGGATTTGGTGGAGCGAGTTCTTGATGGTCCTGGCCGGCGTCATTCCCATTATGCTCTTGCTCGGCGGCGGGCTGGCGATCTATCTCGGTTTTGACGAACTCAAGGATACCTGGAAAAAAGATGAGCCGTCCTTCGAGTCCTCATCGGTTAAAGAAGATGAGGTTGAGCGATACAAGAAAGAAATCGACGAACTCAAAGATGAGATCAAAGGACTGAAAAAGGCCTAACCGCCTTGCTTCAGCGACAGAGCTCTGCCGCCTCGGCGGAGCTCTTTTTTTGGGGGGGGCGAGTCACTGCCGGCCGCCGGACGTGATGGCGGCCCGGGCCAAGTGATCCGCGCGCTCATTTTGCTCGTGCCCGGAATGCCCGCGGACTTTTACAAACGTCACGTCTGCCAGTCCGGCCAGAAGGTCGCGGATCGCCTCGACGAGTTCCTTGTTCTTTTGAGCCTTCCATCCGAGCGACAGGACGCCGTGGGCATAACTGCTGTCCGTGTAGATCCGGACCGGCAGGTTTCTGCGCTTCAGTTCCCTCAGGGCGGTGCGGATCGCTTCGAGTTCGGCAACGTTGTTGGTGGTATTGCCGATGAATTTCGAAATTTCCTTCGTCTTCTCCCCGTAGACCAACACGACCCCGATACCGGACGGACCGGGGTTGCCCGACGAGGCACCGTCGGTGTAAATATGCACGGTGTTCAGGGCTGGCGGTGTCATGGCCTTTTCCGAGTTTGCCGCGGGCCTGGGTTTTCCGCGGAGAGGGATCGGTTTTGCCGCACTGGTTGAATCAACGGGCGCCAGGTTGACGGGATTCACCCAGTATTCGTAATCCTGTTCCAACTGGTACTTGATCAGAACCTTGCCGTTTTTACTCAACGGCCGGCCGTTGTGGTCCGTGGCCTGCCAGACCTTGTTGTTTTTAAAGCGCATGCGGCGCCATTTTACTTGATTGGGGTCGGGGTCGCGCATGGGTTCAATCGTAGAGGTGGACGCCACGGCTGAGGATGACGAACTCATCGAGCGCATCGCACCAGGAAGCGGCGATGTCCTCGACCGGTTCGAGGCGTTCAATCCTTTCTCGGACCGTACGATCACCGATGATCAGGTCGACGGGCAGCCGTCTGAATTCGTATTCGTAGGGCGGCGGCTTCCACTGAAAATCCTGCCGGTGATGCCGGATCACTGCCTGCAGGAGTTTGAGCGACGTGACATACGGACGATAGCGTTGCGGATCGGTGACGTGAATTTGGAACCCGTGGCAGGGGTGTCCGGACCATTTATTGGCCGTTGGTTCGAAAGTGACCTGGCGCAGGATGATCCCCGGCAGCTCCGGTGCGTCGACGGTCGCGGCAAGTGAACGCGGATCGATGAAGGGGGCGCCGAAGAGTTCGAACGGCTGGGTGGTGCCGCGCCCTTCGGAAACATTGGTTCCCTCCCAGAGCACCTGGCCGGGATAGACCATTGCGGAAGCCGGCGTCGGAAGGTTGGGCGAAGGCGGCACCCAGGGCAACCCGGTGTCCGCGTAGATCATCGAGCGGCGCCAATTCGTCATCGGCATCACTTCCAGATCACAGTCTACGCCGAAATGCCGGTTGATCAGCAACGCCATCTCCCCGATGGTCAACCCATGGCGCATGGGGATCGGGTAACGTCCGACGAAGGAGGTGCAGTCGGCGACAACGCGGTTGCCTTCTACGACCTGACCGTTGACCGGATTGGGCCGATCGAGGACCAGCACTTTTTTGGAAAACGCTTTTGCGGCCTCCATGCAATAGGAAAGAGTGTAAATGAACGTATAGACGCGTGTGCCGACATCCTGAAGATCGACGAGCAGCACATCGATCGGTGCGAACATATCCCGGGTCGGCACCCGGGTGCTGCTATAGAGGCTGAAGACGGGAATGTTCAGGATCGGATCGACGCCGTCGGCCGACTCGACCATGTTGTCCTGTTTCTCGGCCTGAAAACCGTGCTGGGGCGCATACAGCGCCGTCAGACGACCCGGAAAACGGTGGGCGATCAAATCGCGGGCGTGGCGCAACTGTCTGTCGACAGAAGCCGGATTGCAGAGCAAGCCGAGTCGGCTATCCCCGAGCCACTCCGGGGGATTCTGACACAGGTTTTCGAGTCCGGGCGTAACAGGTTTCATGAACACAGCGGTGAGCGCCTCAAGCCGCGCGGCTTGCGCCTTCAGGCGACGTATCTTTTTTTGTTTGTTAAAGGGGATTCAATCAAAGGCGCCCCGGTTGCAACGGTAACGAAACCGGCCATCCCGGGGCGAGCATACCATGTTTTGGGCCTGAGTCAAGCACCTGCAGGTGTGGATATTCCGCTGGTATGATCCTGAGACCGTCTTTTTTTTCGGGTGAAAATCTTGACAAAGATGTATATAAAAATTAAATAGGATGTTTGCGCTTTTAGTGGCTTTTCGGCAACCGGTTGCTTCGGCGGGGCTGGGATGGGTGAACGGACAATGGAAATCCAGCTCGAGGGTGTTGTCGCCATCGTCGGCAATTACGGCAGCGGAAAAACCGAAATCGCCATCAATTTGGCCGTTGACCGAAAACGCAGCGGCGTCGATGTTCGAATAGTGGACCTGGACCTGGTCAATCTCTATTTTCGGAGCCGTGAAGCCCGCAAGGTTTTAACCCGGATCGGCATCGAGGTCATCCTGCCGCCCGAAGAGTATCTGCACGCCGACTTGCCGATTTTAAGCCCTTTGGTGGCCGGTGCGATCCGACGCCCCGGTCAGCTGACGTTGATCGATGCCGGCGGTGACCCGGTGGGGGCCAGGGTCCTAGCGACGCTGGCGGATGCGTTCAATGGTCTCTCTTACCAGATGCTGCAGGTGGTCAACCCATTGCGGCCGGAGACCGGTAGCCTTGCCGGCTGCTTCCATCTGCGGCGTGAAATCGAGACGGCCGCCCGCATGGCGGTTACCGGTTGGATCGGTAACGCCAATCTTATAGATGAGACCACGCCGCAGGACATTTATCAGGGCTACGAGTTTGTGCGGCAGCTTTCGGATGCCAGCGGACTGCCGTTGATGTTTATCACCGCCGCGGCCGAGCTCTTGCCGCTGATAGCGCAAGAGCGCTTTGCCTGTCCGGTACTGGCCATCGCGCGGCAGCTCGTACCGCCCTGGAAAAATGCGTCGGCGATGGCATGAGCGGAGAGGCAAAAGGAGAAATGCAAAACATGGCTTTCATCCATGTGATCGACAAAAACAGGTGTAAAGGCTGCGGGCTGTGTGTCACGGTATGCCCGAAAAACGTGTTGGAGATCAGCGATCAGGTCAACACCAAGGGGTATTTCCCCGTCTTGCGCGCCCGTCCGGAGGATTGTATCTATTGCGCCATGTGCTGCACCATGTGTCCGGATGTGGCCATTACCATCACCGAGTCGGCCGAGGCGCCGGCCGGGTCAAAATGATTGGAGAGAATCGATGGGCAAGGTGTTGATGAAAGGCAACGAGGCTATCGGTGAAGCGGCTATTCGGGCCGGATGCCTGAACTACTTCGCCTATCCGATCACCCCGCAGTCCGAAGTGGCCGAATATCTGTCGCGGCGGTTGCCGGAGATGGGCGGTGTTTTCCTCCAGGGTGAAAGTGAAGTCGCTGTTTCATACATGATCTTCGGCGCCGCTGCGGCCGGTGAGCGGGTTTTCACCACCTCGTCGAGCCCGGGCATCAGCCTGATGAGCGAAGCCATCAGCTACATGGCGGGCGCCCAGTGCCCGGCGGTGATCGTGAACATCATGCGCGGCGGTCCCGGTCTCGGGGGCATCCTGCCGTCTCAGGCCGATTACCTGCAGGCCACCAAAGGGATCGGTCACGGGGACTGCCGGCTGCTGGTACTGGCCCCGGCCAGCGTCCAGGAGGCCGTTGAAATGGTGATGATGGCCTTTCCGCTGGCAGAAAAGTACCGGAATCCGGTCATGATTCTCGGCGACGGGCTGATCGGCCAGATGATGGAACCGGTTGAATTTCCCGACCATTTGAGGACGACGCCGTCAAACAAAAACGATTGGGCCGTCAATGGCATGCAGACCCGCAAAAGCGACCGACGTAATCTGATCCGCTCCCTGTATTTGGATCCTGGGCAGTTGAACGAAAACAACCTGATCCTTAAAGCCAAGTACGACCGGATGAAAAAAGAGGAAGTCCGCTGCGAAGCTTACAATACCGACGGCGATTACCGCGTTCTCATCGTCAGCTACGGCACCATGAGCCGCGTGTGCCGTACGGCGATCGATCAGCTGAAGGAGATCGGGGTCGAGGTCGGGATGATCCGTCCGCAGACCGTATTTCCCTTCCCGGAGGAGGCCGTCGAAGAGGCGGCGGGCAAAAAAAGTTGCCGGGCCGTGGCCAGCATCGAAATGAGTATGGGGCAGATGGTGGAAGATGTCGAGCGTGCGGTGAAGGGCAAGAGGCCGGTCAAATGGTACGGCAAATGCGGTGGTGACGTGCCGACGCCGGAAGAGGTGATGGCTTTCGTTAAATCATTGGCGGACTGACCGATTCTTCACCTCTTCGATGAGAGACAGCGTCCGTCTCGCAACCAAACCGCAACACTGGAGCAACTCAAATGGGCAAGACATTTCAGAAACCATTGGCCCTTTCCGACCAGGTGACCCACTACTGCCCGGGCTGCACCCACGGTGTCATCCATCGCCTTGTGGCCGAGGTCATCGACGAGTTGGCAATTCGCGACCGGACGGTGGGAATTGCACCGGTCGGATGTGCGGTGCTGATGTACAATTACTTTACCTTCGATTTCCTGGAGGCGGCCCACGGACGGGCGCCGGCGCAGGCGACCGGCATCAAGCGGGTGCGGCCCGATCTGGTGGTCTTCACCTATCAGGGAGACGGGGATTTGGCGAGCATCGGCATGGGGGAAATCGTTCATGCGGCCAACCGCGGCGAAAAAATAACCGTCATCTTCGTCAACAACGCCGTCTACGGTATGACCGGCGGCCAGATGGCACCGACCACGATGCCGATGCAGCGGACCACCACCTCGCCCTTCGGCCGCCGGGTCGAGGAGGTCGGCATGCCGATCAAGATGGCCGAACTCCTGGCCGCGTTGCAGACACCCGCTTATATTGCCCGGCAGACGGTCATCAAGCCGAAGTTCATCAACAAGGCCAAGAAGTCGATCAAAAAGGCCTTTGAATATCAATTGGCGGGAAAATGCTTCAGCTTTGTCGAGGTGGTGAGCACCTGCCCCACCAACTGGGGGCTTACGCCCGTCGAGGCGGTCCGGTGGGCCGAGGAGACCATGCTGCCCTATTACCAGCTGGGCGAATTGAAAACTCCCCAGTGAATCGACCCCGTCTGAGCGTGTCGGCGGGCTTTTTGGGGGGTAATGTGCGGACCACGGGCCGCTGCAAGCGAGCGGAAAATGTGGAGGCGTCATGCAGAGCGAAGTGATGTTTGCCGGTTTTGGCGGTCAAGGAATCTTGTTGAGCGCGAAGATTCTGGCCCATGCCGCCATGGAGGAGGGGCGCGAGGTCGCCTGGGTGCCCTCCTATGGTCCCGAAATGCGGGGTGGGACCGCCTATTGCACCGTCGTGGTCAGCGACCGGTTGATCGGATCGCCGATCATCCGCAATCCGATGCATCTGGTGGCCATGAACCGGCCCTCGCTTGAAAAGTTCGCCGCCCAGGTCAAACCGGGGGGCGTCATCCTGGTCAACAGCTCTCTGATCGATATCGGTTCGGGCCGCAAGGACGTTGATGAGCTGCGGGTGCCGGTCAACGATATTGCCGTCAAGCTCGGCAGCGTGCGGTCGGCCAACATCGTCGCGCTGGCTGCTTTTGTCGCGCGCAGTAAAATCGTCGCCATCGACACGCTGCGCGGTTGCGTCGAAACGGAGTTTTCTAAGAAGAAAAAGCTGATCTCTCTGAACATCGCGGCCGTGGAGGAGGGCTGCAAAGCGGCGGCGTCATGATCGGGCTGCCGGATGACGTCAAGAAAATTCGCTAAAGGCGCTATGAATCTCTCCATACCCGATTACATCCTGGCCATCGAACCTTACAAACCGGGCAAACCCCTGGAGGAGCTCGAACGCGAGTACGGTATCCGCGATTCGGTCAAACTGGCTTCCAATGAGAATCCTCTGGGACCCTCACCGAAAGCGATTGAGGCGATTCGGGAGCACCTCGCCAAACTGCACCGCTACCCGGACGGCGGCGGTTTCGCCTTGACGGCCAAGCTGGCCGAAAAACTCGGGGTCGCCGCGAACACCATCGTGCTGGGCAACGGTTCGGACGAGGTGATCGGCATGTTGAGCCGGGCATTGCTTCGACCCGGTGACGAAGCCTTGATGCCGCAGCCGTCTTTTTTGATGTATGCCATCATGGTTCGCAGTGTCGGGGCGCGGCCTGTCTTCGTTTCCTTGGACGAGGCGTTGGCCATAGATCTGGAGGCCATGCTCGACCGGGTGACGTCGCGAACCCGGCTGATTTTTTTATGCAACCCGAACAATCCGACCGGCACCGTCATTCGGACCGACGCACTGAGCACCTTCCTGCGTAGCCTGCCGCCGGCCATCACCGTCGTGGTCGACGAGGCCTATATCGAATTCGTGCGTGATCCGGCCTGTGCCGCGGGGCTCAAATTCCTCGACAGCGGCTGCCCGGTCGTATCCCTGCGGACTTTTTCAAAAACGTACGGACTGGCCGGGCTACGCATCGGCTACGGCATCCTGCCGCCCGATCTGGCCGCCATCCTGCATCGGATTCGGCCGCCTTTCAACGCCAGCTCTCTGGCCCAGGCGGGCGCGGTGGCGGCGCTCGATGACGAGGCTTTTGTGCAGCAAACGGTCCGGCTGGTTCATACGGGACTGGACTATCTGTTCGGTCAACTGGACCGCCTCGGCGTGCGTTATTTTCCGACGCAGGCCAACTTTTTTCTGATCGACGTTCAAACCGATGCCGACGCCGTTTTCGAGCGGATGTTGGCCGAAGGGGTCATCGTGCGGTCGATGCGTTCCTACGGCTACCCGCATTTCATTCGTATCAACGCGGGGTTGCCGGCCGAAAACCAACGGTTTGTCGCGGCGCTTGGCCGTGTGCTGAGGCTGGAATGAAAGAAATCGTCATCACGATCGACGGACCGGCCGGTGCCGGTAAAACGACCGTCAGCCGGATGCTGGCCGACCGATTGGGATACCGTTACATCGACACCGGGGCCCTTTACCGGGCGATCGCCTTGGCGGCGCATGAAGGCGGAATCGACCCAAAGGACGATGCCGGTTTGGAAAAACTGTGCGCCGGAATCGGCTTTCGATACGCACAGACCGACCAGGGGCTGCGGTTGCTCTCCAACGGTGACGATGTGACCGACAGGCTGCGCACGCCAGAGATCACCCTGCTGGCTTCGGCGGTTTCGGCGCGGCCGGTTGTCCGGCGCTTTTTGCTGGGTGTTCAGCGGGCCCTGGGTCGCGAGAGAAGCGCCGTATTTGAGGGCCGTGACATGGGCACGGTGGTCTTTCCGGATGCCGATGTTAAATTCTATCTCGACGCTCCGAAAAAAATCCGTGCCATGCGGCGCTATTTGGAACTAAAGCCCAAGATGGAACTGACTCTCGAGCAGGTCGAACGAGAGCTCCTCCGACGGGACAACAACGACAGCACCCGTGCGGAGGCGCCCCTGAAACCGGCGCCCGATGCCATCCGGATCGATTCGGCCGATCTGGCCGCGGTGGAGGTGGTGGCGGTCATGCTGGCTCATGTCGAAAGAGTGGTTCAAAATTGACGCTATCTCCGAAGGACGCCCATCAGGGGATGGGAGCCTTACTGCGGACCGCGATGCGCCCGAAACCGTTTGCCGCCACAACCCCTCTGCCGGCCAAAAAACACGGCACCGCGGTGCGGTTTTCGGTGGCGTTAAAATTAATCATTGTATTTTACGGCAGTCTCTGATAGCGATCAAAAGATATGCAACCGTTAAACGGGAGCGGTAGTTAAAATCGGTCAAGGGGGTATTTTTTTCCATGGAAGATTTGGGCAAAAACGAGGAAACCGGTCAACTCAATCAAGAAACGATGTCAGACAGCGAGCCGGGCAGTGATGACGGCCCCCGGATGGCACAGCCGACCGGGGCGGCAGACACGGCGGGCGCTTCGCCGACACAGATTTCCCCGACACAGATTTCCGAGGAGCAACCGGGGCAAGATGCTCCGAAATCCGGTGACTCCATGGAAACCATGATGGACATGTACGAGGAGAGTTTCAAACGCTTTGCCGAGGGCGAGGTGGTCACCGGCCGGATCATATCGGTGGACAAGGATCACGTTCTGGTGGATATCGGATACAAATCCGAAGGTCAGATCCGCATCCACGAATTCAGGGACGAAAAGGGCAACATCAACGCTCAAATCGGCGACAAGGTCGAGGTGATGGTCGAATGGTGGGATGACGAGGAAGAGCGCGTCGTTCTCTCCAAGGAAAAGGCCCAAAACGTCAAGGTCTGGGAGGAGATCAAAAAATCCTACGATGACGAGGGCATTATCGAGGGCGTCATCACCAGTCGGGTGAAAGGCGGTTTTTCCGTCGATATCGGTGTGCAGGCCTTTTTGCCCGGATCCCAGGCCGATCTGAGACCGATCCGCAATCTCGACGATCTGGTCGGTAAAAAATACAAGTTCAAGATCTTGAAGTACAACCGCAAACGCAGCAACATCGTCCTGTCCCGACGCGCCATTCTGGAGGAGGAACGCGAAAAGAAACGTACGGCCACCTTGGCGGTTATCGAAGAGGGCAAAATCCTGGACGGCGTGGTCAAGAATATCACCGAATACGGCGTCTTCGTGGATTTGGGCGGAGTGGACGGCCTGCTCCACATAACCGATATCTCCTGGGGACGTGTGAAGCACCCCTCGGAATTGTTTTCGATCGGCGACCAGATCAAGGTCAAGGTTCTCAATTTCGATATCGAAAAAGAGCGGGTGTCGCTGGGCATGAAACAGCTGACGCCGGATCCCTGGACGCTGGCCGCTACGAAATATCCCGTCGGTTCGCGCGTCAGCGGCAAGGTGGTCAGTCTGACCGACTACGGCGCATTTGTCGAGCTGCAAGAAGGGATCGAGGGGTTGATCCACGTGTCGGAAATGTCGTGGACCCGCAAGATTCGCCATCCTTCGAAGGTTGTATCGGTCGGTGAGCAGGTGAATGCCATCGTGCTCGATATCAAGCCGGACAATCGCAGAATTTCACTGGGCATGAAACAGGTCGCCCCTAATCCCTGGGATGTCGTCAGTGAGAAATACCCGGTCGGAACGACCATCGAGGGTAAAATCAAAAACATCACCGATTTCGGCCTGTTCATCGGCATCGACGAAGGCATCGACGGCCTGGTCCACATTTCGGACATATCCTGGACAAAGCGGATCAAACACCCGTCGGAGATTTACAAGAAGGGCGATCTTGTTCAGGCCATCGTTCTGGACATCGACAAGGATAACGAGCGCTTTTCTCTCGGCGTCAAGCAGTTGCAATCCGATCCCTGGGACACCGTCTCAAAGCGGTATGAAGTGGGTAAGGAGATCACCGGCACCATTACCAACCTGACCGATTTCGGTATTTTCGTCGAGTTGGAAGAAGGCATCGAGGGCCTCGTGCATGTTTCCGAAATCAGCAAGGAAAAGATCAAGACACCCGTCGGGAAGTTCAACGTGGGGGATGTGATCACCGCCAAGGTGATGAACATCAGCACCGAGGAGAGGCGCATCGGCCTGTCCATCAAGCGGCTCGAGATGGACGACGAGCAGAGCGTGCTGAGCGACTTCGTGAACAATATGCGGCCGGCGACCTCGACTTTTGGCGAAATACTGCGTGAGAACCTGCAGGAGAAGCTGAACGAGGAATAGCGGGTACGGTCACATGTAAATTGTTAGGGGCCGGCAGCGGGTGGTTGCCGGCCCCGACCGTTTTGTTCCGCCCGTGATCTTTGAAAAATCCACCCGCGGCCCCAACCGGTTTGCGATCCGCGCGACAGCACCGCCGGGAATCAAGGCGATCGGGAGCGGCTCCGGGGCTCACTTCCAAAGGCTGCGCCGGCGCTTGGGCTGATCGGCACCGGGATTGCGGGAGGGCTGATTCCCGATAGGCTCATTCGAAGAGGTTGACATCGCCCTGGCCCGCACGGATAACTTCCGGTATATCGTCGATCAGCGAAATCACGCTCGATGGTTGGCCGGGGACCGGCCCGCCGTCGATCACGACGTCGATCCGGGAGCCGTAAACGTCGTGGATGATCGACGGGTCGTTCATGATGGTCCCATCGGGTCGGCTGGCGCTGGTCGAGATCACCGGATTGCCGAGTTCGCTTACCAGAGCCAGGCAGATCGCGTGATCCGGCACGCGAATGCCGGCGGTCTTGCGTTTGGTCAACATCATCTTGGGGACCTGGCGGGATCCCTCCAGGATAAAGGTGTAAGGTCCCGGCAGGAGCCGCTTCATGGTCTTGTAAGCGTAGTTGGAGACCTTGGCATAGTGGCTGATGTTGGTCAGTCCGGAACAGATAAAGCTGAACGGCTGCAATTTCTGGCGCTGTTTGATCACATAAACCCTTTCGATGGCTTTCTTGTTCAGGATGTCGCACCCGATACCGTAGACCGTGTCGGTCGGGTAGGCGACGATGCCGCCCTCGCGAAGGACATCGACGACCTTCCGGATGAGTCGCAGTTGCGGATTGACCGGGTTTATCTCGATCAGCATGGTCGGCCCGTCGGCTGGTGCTTGGGGCGCCATTGCGGCGGCGACGTCAACGGCCGAGCATATGTAGCCCATGCACTCATTTCAGTTTACCACTCCAAAACGGGATTCCAGAAAGTTACCTCAACGGAGTCATTCCATATTATTCCGGTCGACGGATGTCAAGCCGGCTCGCAAAATATGATTGCCAAAAAATAAGGTTTTTGTTATTTAACTCGGCTGTCATGCACCCGGTCGGACCGATGCGGCCACCGGCCATCGACGACATCAGAGATGCCCTTTGCCACCGTCATCCCGGAACGGCATCTTCTCCCGCAGGACGGGATTTCGCTGTGCTCAATTTGCTTGTCGACGGCAATAACAATACTTTTCCACAGCATGTCAGGGATATTTTTCACGGAGGAGCGCAATGATCAAAATTCCGCCGGAAGAAGCCTATTCTTTCGATGATGTTCTCTTGATTCCGAATTATTCCGATGTGCTGCCCAAGGATGTCAACGTCCAGACGCCTCTGAGCCGGAACCTGTCGCTCAACATTCCGATCGTCAGTGCGGCCATGGACACCGTCACCGAAGGCGAGACCGCCATCAGCATGGCTCGTGAAGGCGGCATCGGCTTCATTCACCGCAACATGAGCATCGACAGCCAGGCGATGGAGGTCGACAAGGTCAAGAAGTCCGAGAGCGGCATGATCGTTGATCCGGTGACGATTCGACCGGAACAGAAAGTGGCCGAAGTCCTGGCCTTGATGGAAAAGTATCGAATTTCAGGGGTTCCGGTCACAAAGCATGACCAACTGGTCGGTATCGTCACCAACCGGGACCTGCGGTTTGAGACCGAGCTCGAAAAGCCGGTCTCGGAAGTGATGACCAAGGAAAACCTGATCACCGTGCCGGAGGGCATCAACCTGGAAGACTCCAAGAAACTTCTCCACCGGCACCGCATCGAGAAACTTCTGGTGGTGGATCAAAAGGGCCGCTTGAAAGGCCTGATCACCATAAAGGATATCGAGAAGATAAAAAAATATCCCGACGCCTGCAAGGACAGCATGGGACGGCTGCGGGTGGGGGCGGCCATCGGTGTCGGGCCCGACATGGCCGAGCGGACCGAGGCCCTGCTGAAGGCCGGCGCGGACGTGATCTTGATCGACACCTCGCATGGCCACTCCAAGAATGTGATCGATGCCGTGGTGCGGCTCAAGGGGGATTACAAGGAGATCGAATTGATTGCCGGCAACGTAGGGACCGAAAAGGGGGCCGAGGATTTGATCAACGCCGGCGTCGACGGGATCAAGATCGGCATCGGCCCCGGTTCGATCTGCACCACCCGTATCGTGGCCGGCATCGGCGTGCCGCAGATAACGGCGATCATGAACTGTCGTTCGGTTTCAAACAAGACCGGTGTGCCTTTGATCGCAGACGGCGGCATCCGCTTCTCCGGCGATATCACCAAGGCTGTCGGGGCCGGTGCGCACGTGGTGATGATCGGCGGATTGTTCGCCGGCACAGAAGAAAGCCCGGGCGAACAGATCTTCTATCAAGGCCGCAGTTACAAGGTTTACCGAGGCATGGGATCGATTGAGGCGATGAAAAGGGGCAGCAAAGACCGCTATTACCAGACCGAACAGGCCGAGGACGACAAACTGGTTCCGGAAGGGATCGTCGGTCGGGTGCCCTACCGCGGCAGCCTTTCGGCCAATATTCACCAGTTGATCGGCGGATTGAAGGCCGGCATGGGGTATTGCGGTTGCCGCACGATCGAGGAACTGCGGGAGAAGGCCCGCTTCGTCAAGATCAGTGCCGCCGGCATGCGCGAGAGTCATGTACACGATGTCATCATCACCAAGGAAGCCCCCAACTACCGGCTTGAATAAGGGTGCCAATCCGTTGTATGGTATGGCTGTTCACGCAATCCGCACGCATGTGATCCGGCCGATCGGTTGACAGGCCAGCCGGCCGGCCCGCAGACCACCGCCGCCTTCTGCAGTTTCTTTCAGTAACACAAGGGCCGTGAGCACCCGATGAAGACCACCGATAACTCAGAATTTGTCCACCTCCACGTTCACTCCCAGTACAGCTTGCTCGACGGAGCCATCCGGATCACCGACCTGCTCCAGCGGGTGGCCGAGTTCAATATGCCATCGGTGGCCCTCACCGATCACGGCACCATGTTCGGTGCCGTCGAGTTTTACGATAAGGCCGTCAAGGCCGGCATCAAGCCGATCATCGGCTGTGAATGCTACGTCGCGCCGCGCCGCCTGACGGACAAGACGCCCCAGGACCACAAGGGTCTAACGCATCTGATCCTGCTCGCCGAGAACATGCAGGGCTATCGCAACCTGTGCCGCTTGGTGACCGTGGCCCAGTTGGAAGGGTTTTACTATAAACCGCGGATTGACAAGCAGATCCTCGAATCCCATCATGAAGGTCTGATCGCCTTCAGCGCCTGTCTGCACGGCGAGATCCCGACCCTGATCCGCAGAAACCGCCTGAAAGAAGCCGACGCGGCCGCCCAGCAGTACCTGCAGCTCTTCGGCGAGAAAAATTTTTTTCTGGAAGTGCAGAACAACGGTATTGATATCCAGGCTGCGGTCAATCAGGGACTGCTCGATATGAGCCGGCGGCTCTCGATACCCCTGGTGGCGAGCAACGACTGCCACTATCTCGACAAGAAGGATGTGCGTGCCCACGATGTGCTGCTCTGCATCCAGACCGGCAAAACGATCGACGATGCCGAACGGCTCAAATTTCGAACCGACCAGCTCTATTTGAAATCGCCGCAGGAGATGGCCGACTTTTTCGCCGATTATCCCGGAGCTCTACAAAACACGCTCCGGATCGCCGAGCGGTGCGACCTGACCTTCGATTTTAAGACCTATCATTTCCCGAAATTCGAGGCGCCGGAAAGGCGCAGCGAGGCCGAGTACTTCGAAGAGCGTGTGCGGGAGGGCTTCGCTGATGTGCTGGCACGGATCAAGGCCCGCCAACCGGATGCGGACATCCGGCTCTACCTGGACCGGCTCGAATACGAAATCAAGGTCATCAAGGAGATGGGATTTTCCGGGTATTTTTTGATCGTGGCCGATTTTATCCGCCATGCCAAGGAAAACCGAATACCGGTCGGTCCGGGGCGAGGGTCGGCGGCCGGCAGCCTGGTCGCCTATGCGCTGGGCATCACCGGGCTGGATCCCCTCGCGTACGGGTTGATCTTCGAACGCTTTCTCAATCCGGCCCGCAAGAGCATGCCGGATATCGACGTCGATTTTTGCATCAACGGACGCGAGGATGTTTTCAGGTACGTGGTCGAAAAATACGGCGGCGGCGACTACGTTGCTCAGATCATCACTTACGGGAAGCTCAAAACACGCGCGGTGATTCGCGACGTGGGGCGGGCATTGAATATTCCGCTGCGCGAGGTCGATGCCATCGCGAAAATGGTGCCCGACCGACTCGGCATCAGCCTTGACGGTGCACTTGCGGAGGAGCCGCGATTAGCCGCGATGGTGGCGGAAAGAAGCGATGTGGCCGACCTGATCGACGTGTGCCGGGTTCTGGAAGGCCTGCCCCGGCATGCCTCCACGCATGCAGCCGGCGTGGTGATTTCCGACCGGCCCCTGGTGGATTATCTGCCCTTGTACCGCGGGAAAAAGGGTGAAGTGATCACCCAGTATGACATGAAAATTGTCGAGAAGATCGGCTTGGTGAAGTTTGATTTCCTCGGGTTGCGCAACCTGACGGTCATTGAGAACACGCTGGCACTGATCAGGCGGCAAGGGACCCCCCCCCCGGACCTCGGAGGCCTCGACCTCGACGACCCGGACACCTACCGGCTTCTATGCGCCGGCGACACGACCGGTGTTTTCCAGCTGGAAAGCTCGGGCATGAAAGATCTGCTGGTGCGATTGAAGCCCGAATGTTTCAACGACATTATCGCCCTGGTAGCCCTGTACCGGCCGGGTCCGATGGAAAGCGGAATGATCGACAATTTTGTCGATTGCAAACACGGCCGCAAGCCGGTGGAATATCTGCTGCCGCAGTTGGCGCCGATTCTCGAGGAGACGTACGGCGTCATCGTCTATCAGGAACAGGTGATGAAAATCGCCGCGGCGCTGGCCAACTATACCATGGCCGAGGCCGATGACCTGCGCAAGGCCATGGGCAAGAAGATCAGGGAATTGCTGGCCCAGCACCGGGAGCGGTTCATCAGGGGGGCGGTGGCCAACGGCATCGCCGCGGAAAAAGCGCAAACCATTTTCGAATTGATCGATAAATTCGGCGGGTATGGATTCAACAAATCCCACAGTGCGGCCTATGCCCTGATCGCCTATCAGACGGCCTACCTCAAGGCGCATTTCGTGGTCGAGTTCATGGCCTCGCTTCTGACCAGTGAAATGCACTCCACCGACGGCGTCGTCAAATTTATCGCCGAGTGCCGCAGCCACACCATACCGGTTTTGCCGCCCGACATCCATGAAAGCGACAAGGAGTTTGCCGTAAAAGGTGCCGCGATCCGTTTCGGTCTGGTGGCCGTCAAAAATGTCGGGGAGGGCGCCATTGAAGCCATCATCACGGCCCGCACCACCCATCGCTTCACCTCCCTGTTCGATTTTTGCGAACACGTCGACCTGAAAAAGGTGAACAAGCGGGTGATCGAAAGCCTCATCAAGTGCGGGGCCTTCGATGCCACCGGTGCCCGGCGCGCGCAGATGATGACGGCCCTCGAGGAGGCGCTGGAGTACGGGCAGCGGGTTCAAAAAGAAAAAAACGATCCGCAGCTGGGGCTCTTTGATGTGGGCGAATACCGACCGGCGATCAACCTGCCGGAACTGCCCCAGATTCAGGAATGGGACGAGCGGCAGCGACTGGCCTTCGAAAAGGAAGCCCTGGGCTTTTACATCTCCGGCCATCCCTTGAAAGATTACGAAGCCGTGTTGGAAAAGTTCACCACCGTCAATGCGCTGACCGTCAAGGAGGGCACCGACCAAGAAATGGTGAGAATCGGCGGCATCATCTCTGCCGTCAAGACCATTAAGACCAAGAAGGGCGAAACAATGGCGTTTGTGACCGTCGAGGACATGCAGGGCGCGGTGGAGGCCATCGTATTTTCGGCGCTCTACGCCGGAGCCGGCGATCTTATCGCCGCGGACAACGCGATCCTGATCCAGGGGCGCCTCCAAAAGGATGAGCAGTCGATCAAGGTAATCGCCGATGTCATCATCCCCATGAACAAGGCTGAAGAAACCTGGACGGCCAGCATCCATTTTCACCTGGAGATGACGCGGACCGATCGCGACGTGCTCGAGCGACTGCAGGAAACACTCCTGCAGTACCCCGGCTCGTGCCGGGCCTTCCTGCACCTGCGCGATCCGCAGGGCACCGATACGGTGATCAGCCTGCCCGAAAGGATCAAGCTGCAGGCCGGATCGCTGTTGACCCGCGAGGTCAATCGGTTGCTCGGCTACCATGCCGTCGAGACGGTCTGCAGCGTGGCGACCGCGGTATCGAACACGGGGTCCAATCGCAACGGGCATAAAGGATACGGATCCAATGGACGATATTGAAACGCCCCTCTATGCGGTCTTGCTGGCCGGAGGCGTCGGCTCTCGGCTCTGGCCGGTTTCGCGGGAGCTCACCCCGAAGCAACTGGTCAAGTTCATCGGACGGGATTCTCTGGTTCAGGCGACGGTCAAGCGGCTGCTGCCGGTCATGGCGGCTGACAACATCCGGATCGTCTGCGGCCGGGAGCACCGTCACGTGATCATCTGCGATCTTCAGGAAATCGGCATTGCGGCCGGCGGCAAGATCATCTGCGAGCCCTGCGGCCGCAACACCGCACCGGCCGTTCTGCTGGCGGTCCTAAAGATCCTGCAACGGGAAAAAGAGGCGGTTGTGTGTGTTTTCCCGGCCGATCACATGATCAAGGATGCGGCTGCCTTTCACGACCGGCTGCGGTCGGCGATTGCTCTGGCCGACAGCGGTCACGTGGTGACTTTCGGCATTACACCCCACTATCCGGAAATCGGCTACGGCTATATCGAAGGCAGCGGCGCTGTGTCCGAAGGGGCTCTGAAAACGAAGCGGTTCGTGGAAAAACCGGATCTGGCGACAGCCCGCCAGTACCTCGAAGCGGGCAATTTTTTCTGGAACAGCGGTATGTTCGCCTTTCGGGCGTCGGTCATTCTAGAAGAGTTCAAAAACTACCAGCCCGAACTGTTGCACCGCATGATGGCGCTGGACCTCTCCGACGAGCAGCTCGAAGCGGCGGCTTACGAGCGGCTGCCCGACATATCGATCGATTACGCCATCATGGAGCACACCCGCAAGGGGGCCGTGCTGCCGTCGGATTTTGGCTGGAGCGACATCGGGTCTTGGAAGTCCCTGTACGAGTTCCTGCCCAAGGACAGGGACAACAACGTTATCGACGGGGATGTGGTCGTCCAAGAAACGTTTAACAGTTTTATCATGGCTCAGGATCGCTTGGTTTCCGCCAACCGCCTGGATAACGTGGTGATCGTCCAAACGCCGGATGCGATCTTTGTCTCCGACATGGATACCAGCCGCGAGGTCAAGACGATCGTGACCCGGTTGAAGGAAAAAGGACGCGATGAAGTCATCCGTCACCGGACGACATCGTATTCCTGGGGCAGCGCGACGGTTTTGGAGCGACGGCCGGGAAGCGAGGTCACCCGCCTGAACATCTCTCCCGACTCCGCCTGCCATACCGTTGCCGAACAGGCGTGTCATTTGACGGTGGTTGCGGGAAGCGGATACATCGGTGAGCTGGCCGTGGAGCGCGGCAGCACGGCCACCGCCGCCGGCGAAACCCTGCAGATCGAAAACCGGGGGACGGAGCCGTTGGTCATCGTTCAGGTGACGATTTTTCGGCGTGAAACGGGGTGAGGGGTAATAATGAAGGTACCGCTGCTGGATTTGAAAGCGCAGTATGCCGGCATTCGCGACGAGATCCTGAGGGTGACCGAAGCGGTTTACGAAAGCCAGCAATTTATCCTGGGCTCGCGGGTGGAGACTCTCGAAAAAGAAATCGCAGCCTACTGCACCACTCCTTATGCGCTAGGGGTCTCATCGGGAACGGATGCGCTGCTGATCGCGCTGATGACCGCCGGCATCGGGTTCGGCGATGCGGTCATCACGAGCCCGTATACTTTTTTTGCCAGCGCCGGGTCGATCGCCCGGACCGGCGCCCGTCCGGTATTTGCCGACATCGACCCTGACACCTACACCCTGTCCGCCGGGGAACTCGAGCGCGCCCTCGACAACCTGCCCGCGGAAGACCGCGCACGGGTTAAGGCCGTTATGCCTGTGCACCTTTACGGGCAATGTGCCGACATGGATGCGCTTGAAACAATCGCCGCAGACCGGAACCTTTTGATGATCGAGGACGCTGCCCAAGCCATTGGGGCCGAGTACAAGGGGCGACGCGCCGGCTCGTTCGGCGAATTCGGCTGTTTTTCATTTTTCCCATCCAAAAACCTGGGCGCTTTCGGGGATGGCGGAATCGTCACCACCGGTTCGGAAGCCCTTTATGAAAAAATGAAGGTTCTCAGGGTTCACGGATCGAAGCCGAAATACCATCACCGGTTCATCGGCGGAAACTTCCGGCTCGATGCGCTCCAGGCCGCCATTGTTTCCGTAAAATTGAAGCACCTCGACAAGTGGAGTGCGGCCCGCAAGAAAAATGCCCAAACCTACCGCCGTCTTTTTGCCGCAGCCGGTTTGGACCGAATTCAATTGCCGACCGAAAGACAGGGCCGGCACATTTACAACCAGTTCGTGATCAATGTTCCTGAAAACCGGGACGGGCTCCGCCGGCACCTGCAGGAAAACGGTATCGGCTCGGAAGTCTACTACCCGGTGCCGTTGCACCTGCAAGCGTGTTTTGCATACCTTGGATACCGCAAGGGGGATTTTCCGCTATCCGAGGCGGCTGCCGAACATACGCTGGCCCTTCCGATCTATCCCGAACTGACCGATGACCAACTATGCTGCGTGGTTGAAACGATCGGGGCGTTTTATGCGGGCGGGTAATGATGAGCCGCTTGACCGGTTAAACCGCAAGCTGCGCACGATACCTTTTATTTTCAAAAAGATCACACGCCTGCGGCCCCTGCGGTCTGCGGGTTCATCCACCAACCGATAATGCAGGCAATCGCCTGACCATCTAGTAGCCGATACCGAAATCACCCGCGCGGCCGTAAGCGTCGACCTTTCCACCCTGGAGCTTGACGTAGTACTCGGAGGTGAAGATGCCGTCAGAGTAAAAGCGGTATTTCAGGTATTCGGTGTCCTGGTTTGCGCTCGTGCTGTCGGGCTGGCCCATCGCTGCGATGACATCCGGTTTTGACATCCCGAGACGCAGCTTGTTCATGCTTTTCGAAGAACCCGCACATCCGAAAAACAAAACGGCGCCTACCAACAAGATCATGATGCGATTGATCATCGTATCCTCCATGTTTCATCAGGGTTAAGCCGGGATAGAAGGCAATCCTTCACAGGTCGGGTCCCCGTTCCCTTTTTCTAATACGCCCGTTTCACCATTTTGACAAGATCCTGCCCTTGCCCGGTCGGCCTTTTTTGAATTCCGAGTCGATCGCATCGGCAGCCACGGGCTCTATCCAATGAGCGGTCAACCGGAATCGGACCCATCCGGAAACCAACCCGGCCGCCGGTTTGTTGAGCGCCGCTTAGAACCGATTGCCTGTTATCGGCGTGTTCTTTTCTAATTGGAGGGCTGCCTTATGAGCCGCGCGGGCTTCCGCCTCCAGTAGATGACCCTGTTCTGCGTAGCGGGGTGAAAAATGAAAAGGGGTTAACTGTTTCACCCGCGCCAAGCCGGCGAGCGTGCCGGCCTGGCGCGCGGTGAGGTGGTTTTTTAGGCGGGCGGTCTCACGGTGTTCGTCTAAAAATGCGGTTTCGATAAAAAGGTGGTCGGCATGGTCTATGTGAGCCAGAATTAATTCGGCGTTTTTTTCGGTATACCCCACGTCCGCCACATAACTCACCTTTTGACCGGGCGTGATGATGGCGATTCTGGCTGTCAGATCGGCTAACGGGAATTTTATAGGCGTTCTCGTCCCGACGGTCTCTGCTGTTATTAAAGTCTCTGGGCATCTGCCGCTGTAGAGCGCCGTTTTCATGGATTGAAGCCATGGTCCCGGCTGCAGTTCCAATTCAGCCAAGGCCTCCGGGCGGATATTGACGTGAAAGTTTTCCTGCACCGTGAAGGCGAGACAGGGGATACCGTGGTCGAGTTGAACCGCGCTGATGGTCAATCCGGTTTCCCGGCACAGGGCCCCATCGAATACGGCTGTTTCAGTATCCTTGCGGGGCTCGAACCGGTTCCGGCAAGGATACTGCCGGCTGATAAGCGTGCCGTCGTGGATCTCGGCGGCTTCCAGGACCAGGCTGCCGGCATAGGTGTCCACCAGGTTCCAGGTGTAACCGGCCAACTTGCCCTCTATGTTTTTCAGAAACCCCCGGGGCCCGTAGAGGTAAAGCGTTTTGTCACGCCCCATCAACAGACGCAGCAGCCTGTCAAAACCGGTAAAGTGATCCATATGGGTGTGAGACACACAAGCATGGTTTATCTTCAGGATGTCGCGCGAGGAGAGGGCCGAAATGTCACCCAAATCGAATAAAATGGCTCGATTCTGAAATTGGAACGGAATGAAGAGTCCCGGATCATCGAAGGGACCGTTGACCAAACGGGGACTGAATGTCGGACGCATTTCAGGGGAGATATTTTTTAACCTGATGGTTGATGCATAGGTAAATTTCTTCGTCGGAACCGTAGATGTCGACGACATCCTTGTGGTTGATCAGATTCTCCAGAACGAAAGCCGTGACGTAGAGGCTCACGACGTGGGGATTCGACACGATGTTGCGGATCGGTGCGGTGGCATAATCGATGTCGAAATCTTCCGCCCGGCTCAGTTTCTCGAGGCAGAGCGAGATCTGCTCTTCGAGCGAGTTTTTACTCTTGGTTTCAACCAGTTTTTCCTCCACCAGCTTCATTGCGATGGCACCGGAGAGTGACTCCAGGCAATCTTTGATACCCTGCAGGGCCAAGCGGCGGGCGTGTTCTTTGGACGATTCGATCTTAGAAAGTATGGACGACTCCCTGGTGCTCGGCCGGAAAACCTTCGACATGTTGCCACCTTTTATGAATGACGGCTCCTCTCCAGCAGGGAGCCCCGTTGAATTTGGGTCATATTAATGACAGCGGCTTTGAATTGCAAGCAAAATGTGCATCGCCGGCATCATGCGTCGGTCCGTTCGGCAAACCTCTGAAGGCGCGGAAAGGCCTTTTGGGGTAAGGCTCAAGTTTTAAAGGCGACGGTCGATATGATAATTGGTCCGCTGAGGTCTGAAAAGGGTGATCTGCGACCGCCCGGTTTTTAAGTCTCCCCCAATTCCGCGGCCGGCCGTGAAGTGCTGCTGACAGATGAGGCCCGCCGTTATGGGCGGCTCTGTCAATCCCAGTCGACCAGGTTCAAAAATCTCAAGCATCGGCTGAACACAGGTGGTCAACATGAAAACGGTTCAAGCCCGCCAAAACGGAATCGCGGGACAAAACCAGGATACAATCGCACCGGCTGCGGAACGGTATGGGATGATCGTCACCGTTCTCCTCAAAGAAGGGCTCGTCCAAAGTAAACAGCTTGAATACGCCGAACGGGTGCGGTTGAAGCTCGGAGGGCAGCGAACCGTGCTCCAGGTTCTCAAAGACCTCAAATATGTCGATGACCTCCAGATCCGGGACGTCATTCACAGGAACCGGGTTTCAATGAAACTCGGAAACCTCCTGTTGGAACTCGGTATTGTCTCCGAGGCGGATTTGCGGCGGGCCTTTGAAATTCAGAAAAGCAGTCAACCGCCCAAAAAGATGGGACAGATTTTAATTGAACAGAATTTCGTCGGTGAACGCCAACTGCTCGATGTCCTATCCCTTCAGTTGGGGCTGCCCGTGGTCGATCCCGAGTTCATGGAGATCGATCGCGAGCTTTTTTCCAAAATTCCGGCTGCCTGGTACACTTCACACAAGTTGATTCCGATTCGCACCGATGAAGACGGTAAGGTGGTGGTGGCTTTCGCCGATCCGCTAGATCGCTTCGATTTGGAAGCGGCCCAACAGATTTTCGGAACCCATACCGCACCGGCCATCGCCCTCGAGAATTCCATCCAGGAAGCGGTCCGGCGGATGCAGCGGATGAAGAACCTCGACGGCATGGCAGAAGCCGGCGAGAATTCGGCATCCGGTATCGTCAATTCGCTCATCATGGCCGCGATCAAGGAAAACGCCAGCGATATCCACATAGAACCGACCAAGGATCGACTTCGTGTGCGTTTCAGACAGGACGGGGTACTGCACTTTTACAAGGATTTTCCTTCCGACCTGATACCGGTGCTCACCAGCCGTATCAAAATCATGTGCAATGTCGATATAACCGAGAAGCGACGGCACCAGGGAGGCCGCATCCTGTTCGAGTACGCCGAGGGCCAACTCGATTTGCGGGTTTCCTTCTACGTCACGGTTCACGGTGAAAAAATTGTCTTGCGTCTACTCAACCGCCAGGGGGAACTGTTGAGTCTCAAGGAGATCGGTATGGCCCCCCGAACGCTTGAGCGTTTCATCGAGTATGGGTTGGAACTGCCCAGCGGCGTGCTCCTGGTCACCGGGCCGACAGGATCCGGCAAAACATCAACTGTTTACAGCTGCATCAACCAAATCAATTCGCCCCAGATCAGCATTATCACCGCTGAGGAACCGGTCGAGGCGCTCATCGACGGGATAGCCCAGTGTGCGATCAATCCCAAGATCAACCTGACCTTTGAAGAAACCCTGCGACACGTCGTGCGGCAGGATCCGGATGTGATTGTGATCGGTGAGATCCGCGATACCTTTTCGGCCAAAATTGCGGTTCAGGCGGCCCTGACCGGCCACAAGGTCTTGACGACGTTTCACACCGAGGACAGTGTCGGCGGGCTCCTGCGCTTGCTCAACATGGGACTTGAGGCCTTTATGATCTCCTCGACCGTTGTTTGCGTGCTGGCCCAGCGCCTGTTGCGCAAGGTGTGCCCGGATTGTCGCGGTCACTACGCGCCCACTGCGGTCGACATCCGGCGTTTGGGGTATCAATCCCTCGATCTGACGGGAATTCATTTTCACACCGGCAAGGGATGTCCTCATTGCCGTCACACCGGTTACAAGGGCCGCACGGGAGTGCATGAACTGTTGATACCCGACGAAGCTGTGCGCAGCGCCATCTTGGAACGGCGGACCAGTCAGGAGATCCGGCACCTGAGCATCGAGTCGGCAGGTCTGGTGACACTCTTCGAGGACGGACTTGTCAAAGCGGCTGCCGGCATCGTGTCTCTTGAAGAAAGCTTCCGTTGCCTTCCGCGACTTCAGAAACCGCGGCAAATGAAAGACCTTCAGCGCAAGTTAGGACTTTAATTATGTCAAGCGAACCGTCATTTCTGGAAATCGTGCAGCAACATTTGGAATCGAACGACACCTGTCTGCCGCCCTTCAATACCACTGCCCGGCGCATCCAGCAGGAAATCATGAAAGAGGACCCGGATATCCAGCTGATCGAGCAGTTGATCGTCCGGGACCAGGCCATCACAGGCCAGGTACTGCGGGTGGCCAACTCGTCTTTTTACAAAGGGCTTGTCAAAGCGACGACCGTTCGCAATGCCGTATTGCGCTTGGGGATCAACGAGGTGTCGAACATGGTCACGCTGGTCACTCAGGAGAAAAATTTTCATTCCAAGGATCCGCAGATCAACGGCATCATGCGCACACTGTGGCGCCACTCTGTCGGCTGTGCCGTCGGGGCGCACTGGCTGGCCAAGCAGTGTGGTTATCAATCACTGGCTCACGAAGTCTTCTTTGCCGGTCTGCTTCATGATATCGGCAAGCTTTTTATCCTGGCCGTCGTCGAGGACATCCGGCGCAACAAAACGAGTCAGCAGCCCTCGAACGCTCTGCTGGATGAGGTCATGCGCAGCATGCACAGCGACTACGGATACGCATTGCTGACCAACTGGAATCTGCCGAGCCGATACTGTCTCGTTGCCCGTGATCATCATAAAGAGGATTTCGACCCGAAAGACTTTTTATTGTTGATCGTGCGGATGGCGAATAACGCCTGCAATAAGGTGGGGATCGGGGCTGAGAGCGATCCTTCGGTGGTGCTGCCGGCGCTGCCGGAGGCTAAGGGCCTAGGTCTCTCCGATGTGGATCTGGCGCAGCTTGAAATTCAACTCGAGGATTTGCCGCTGTGTTGATATGAAAATGCCGTAAGAGGCGCCTGGGCCGACCTCGGTTGCACGCTGACGGCGGACACGGCCAGCTCAGGTAAGCGTCGCAACGATATCTTCGACGACCATCTGAGCGGATTTGCTGCCGTTCCAGCGGTTCCACTGCAGGCGGAAGGCGATTTTCTTCAGACGTTCCGGCGGGGCGCGGCCGGGATCGATGTTGAACTGAATGGCGGGGAAAGATCGACCGGTTCCCGATTGGGTCAGGAGCATACGCCGATGCCGGGCTCCCACGATTTGGCTCTGTTTGATGCCAACATCGCTGGTCATAAACAGCGGTTCGCCGTTGCCGTTGCCAAACGGCTGTAAGGCATCGATTTCATCGATCAATTGGTCGGTGACCTGATCGAAATTCAGCACGCCGTCGATGCGAATCTCAGGCATCCGACCGGTGTCGACCCTGGCGGCCGCAGCCGCCTGTTCGAACGCGGCCTTAAAGGCGGAAAAATTTTCGGGCTTCATGCTGAGGCCGGCCGCCATGCTGTGACCGCCGAAATTTTCAAGCTGATCGGCGCAGGCCGTCAATGCCCGATACAGGTTGAACCCGGCGATACTGCGGGCCGACCCCTTGCCGATGCCGTCGCGGGTCGATATCAGGACCACCGGTCGGCAAAAGCGTTCCGCCAGTCGCGACGCAACGATTCCGAGCACGCCGGCATGCCAGCCTTCACCCGATAGAACCAAGGCCCGGCCATCGAGCTCCTGAGGCTGATCGATTAAGTAGTGCCTTATGTCCTCCAGAATGTCCCGCTCGGTGTCTTTGCGCCGGTCGTTTAGTTTATCGAGTAACTCCACGATTTCCTTGGCCGTCGCGCGGCTTTCCGTCAGCAGCAGCCGGGCGGCCAAGGAGGCGTGATCCATGCGGCCGGCGGCATTCAGGCGCGGTACGATCTTAAAGGCCAAGTCCGCTGCGTCCACATCGCGGCAGGATCTATGGCAGTTGTTCAGGATGCCGACGATGCCGGTTCGGGTGTTGCCCGAGCGGATTACCTCCAGACCGGCTGCGACGAAAAGCCGGTTTTCATCCACCAGCGGGACGGCATCGGCAATCGTACCCAGGGCGACCAGGTCACAGAGGGCTTTGAGGTTCGGCTCGGACCGGGCATGCCAGAGACCGCTTTCTCTGAGGCGTTTGCGCAGACAGATCAGCACGGCCATGGCAACCCCGACACCGGCAAGGTGTCCAAAACCGGCCGAGCAGTCCGGCCTTTTGGGGTTGACCACTGCGACCGCGGACGGCAGCGTTTCGGAGACGCGGTGATGGTCGGTGATGACAATGTCGATCCCGGCGGCGTTTGCCCGTTGGACGGCCGCGTGACTCCCCGATCCACAATCGGCGGTAACGATGAGGTCGACACCCGCCGGCACCGCCACCTTGTCGATATGATCGGGTTTGAGACCATAGCCCTCCGCGAGGCGATGCGGGATGTAATAAGACACATCCGCCCCGGATTGCTTTAAAAAATCGAAAAGAATTGCCGCGGCCGTGACGCCATCGACATCGTAATCACCGAAGATCATGATCTTTTCCCGGTTTTCGATGGCGCGCGCTACCCGCCCGACCGCAACCGCCATGTCTTGCATGCCAAAAGGCGGACGCAGATGCTCCATGGACGGTCTCAGAAATCGCGAGGCTACCGCAGGGGTCAGCAGCTCACGGTTGACCAGAATGGCGGCGACAATCGGGGAACACCGCAAGTGGCTGCACAGCTCTTGTATCCGGGAACGATCGGGTTGCAGGATGTGCCAGTATTTTTCCATTCAGGGGCGACTATAATCCATAGAGGGCCCTGCGGACAACACCATATTTTTATTGCAATGGTATGTGATATGGTTATACTCGAATTAATAAGATAGCCCGTAGCCGGTGTCGGCCGGCGGATCATCCGGGCTGCCGCATGTGTCCGGGCCGATGAGTTCGACGGTAACGCCGATGCAATGCGAGACGAAATACTTCCGAGTGGACCGTCGTGAGATCGCCTACTTCAAATTTGTCATCGAGTCTTACGACGGGGTGGGCCTGCTGTCGACGGTCGTGCCGCAGTCGGGCTTGGTGCTTCTTCGTATTGCTCCCGGCTGCGAGGAGGTGATCGATGACATCATCTCGGATCTGAAGAAGACGATTTTGATCGAACCCGCCGTGCCGCCTTCTTGAAACTCCGCACACCAATCCCGTCTTTCGGTCGGGCGTGCGGCCGCGGACGGTGTCAAACTCGCCGGCGTTTTCACCGCTTCGACAAGCAGGAGCGAGATCGCAAGACTGAGAGCCCGGCGCAGCGCCGGTGAGTCGACCGCCGCGTTATCTAAAGACCATGAAAGTGAAACATCTCTACATTCAAACCATTGGGTGCCAGATGAATGTCTATGACTCCGAGAGGATCATTGCCGCCCTGGCCCCCTTGAACTATCGTAAAACAACCGATATCGGCGTCGCCGACCTCATTATCGTCAACACCTGCGCCATCCGGGAGAAAGCCGAACAAAAGGTTTTCAGTTTTCTTGGACGGCTGAGCCGCCTGAAACGGAAGCGGCCGAATCTGCTCATCGGGGTAGGCGGCTGCGTCGCCCAGCAGCAGGGAGAAAAAATCCTGGAGCGGGTTCCCTTCCTCGATCTTGTTTTCGGTACGCATGCCATTGCCCGTTTGCCCGGCATGGTCGAAAAAGTCGAGAAGGATGCGGGTCGGGTGGTGGATATCGATGCGGCGGCCGATATCGAGCCGTGCGCTGAACCGCTGGAATTGCCGGAGACGGGTCAGGTATCCCGCTTCGTGACGATCATGCAGGGCTGTGACAACTATTGTACTTACTGCGTGGTGCCCTACGTTCGCGGCCGGGAAGCCAGCCGTCGACCCGAGGATATCATCGCCGAAATCAAAAGGCTTGTGGCGGCAGGCGTGCGCGAAGTGACCTTGCTGGGTCAGAATGTCAACAGTTACGGTAAAAAAGAAGGTCTTTGCGGCTTTCCCGAATTGCTTGCCCGCGTCAATGCGGTCGACGGACTGTCACGGATCCGCTTCACCACATCACACCCCAAAGATCTTTCCACGGCCCTGTGTCGAGCATACCGGGATTTGCCGAAACTTTGCCGGCACATCCATCTGCCGGTGCAGTCCGGTTCGGATCCGATCCTCAACCGGATGAATCGCCGCTACACGCGTGAAAGTTACCTGAAAAAAGTTGCCGAACTGCGGAAATACTGCCCACACATCGCGATGTCCTCCGATTTTATCGTCGGGTTTCCCGGTGAGGCGCCGAGGGATTTCGAACAGAGCCTCGACTTGATCCGAACGGTCGAATTCGACAGCCTGTTCGCCTTCAAATACTCGGATCGTTCGGCGGCACCGGCCAGCGGCTTCGCAGACAAAGTGCCCGAGGAAGAGCAAACCGCGCGGTTGCAGAGACTGCTGGAGGAACAGAACCGGATCACGCTTCGCAAACATCGGTGTCTGCTCGGTTCGGTTCAGGAAGTTCTGGTCGAAGGCGTGAACAGAAGAAGTTTTCTGTCCGGCGGTGACGGCAGAAAACCGGGGGTCGGCTCATCCCAGTGGACCGGCCGGACTTCCACCAACAAAATCGTCAACTTTGAGTTGGACGCTCTCCCCGCGCTGGCGCGCGAAAATTTAAAGGGCAGACTGGTTCGCGTGAAAATCGAAAAAGCGCACGCGCATTCCCTCTGGGGGGTCCCGCTGAGCGACGCTTTTGTGCCGACTGCCGTGAAAGGAGAAAAGAGTTATGCTGCATAAGGTAAGCATAGCCGGACTGACCATGGACCCGACATCCAACACCCCGATCATCATCCTGAAGTCGGAAGAGAACGACCAGGCGGTTCCGATTTGGATCGGCCTGCTTGAAGCCACCTCGATCGCATCGGCCTTGCAAAACGTCAAGTTTGACCGTCCGATGACCCATGACCTTTTTAAAAATTTCACCGATCGCCTGCATATCGCCATATCCAAAGTGGAGGTGTGCGATCTGCGGGACAGCACCTTTTTCGCCAGGATTTATTTCGAGTCGCAGGATGGCGGATTCGACATGGATGCCCGGCCAAGCGACGCCATCGCCTTGGCGCTGCGGTTCAATGCGCCGATCTACGTGGATGAAAAAGTCATGGAGAAGTCCAAGATCAGCCAGGAGCAAGTCGAGGTTCTCGATGAGAGCGAAGAAGGCAAGAAGTGGGCCGAATACCTGGAGAACCTCTCACCGGAAGACTTCGGTAAATACAAGGTCTAGAGGCTTCAGCCGGTTTTTTTCGCTGTCGTCAACCGAATATTGATTCGAAAAACAGCCACATGGAATCAGCGCAGCGGGTATCCGTCCACGGCGGTCACAGCGGCGAGTTCTGCTGCCATGCCGCAAATTCTTTGGAAGAGGTTGTCAGCGCCTATATCGAGCGCGGATTCGCATGGGTCGGCATCACTGAACACATTCCACCGATCGACGACCGGTTCCGCTACCCTGATGAAATCGCGGCCGGCCTGAATGCCCGGCAGCTCTATGGCCGATTCGAGCGCTACATCACCACCTGCCGGCGCCTGCAGCAAAAGTACGTTCAGGCCGTTCAGCTCTACGTCGGCTTCGAAACCGAAGCCTACAGCGGCTCGATAGCCTTTATTGAAGACCTCGCCCGTCTCTTTGATCCCGATTACATCGTGGGGTCGGTGCATCACGTCGATGATATCGGATTCGATTATTCAGCCGATTGCTACACCAAGGCCGTTTCCGCGGCCGGTAGTCTCGAGGCGCTTTACTGCCGGTATTTCGATGCCCAGCATCAGCTGCTCACGGCGATCCGGCCGCAGGTCGTCGGGCACTTCGACCTGATTCGGATCTTCGATCCGGCCTACCCGGCCACCCTTGCTTTGCCTTCCGTTCAATACCGGGTGCGGCGCAATCTGAAACTCGTGCGCTCCCTGGAAACGATCATGGAGGTGAATGTCCGCGCCATTAAAAAGGGGGCCCTCGAACCGTATCCGACCCAATCGATCCTGCAGCAGGCGCAGGAGCTGGGCATAGCGCTGGTGCCCGGGGATGACTCCCACGGCGTCGATTCGGTCGGACTGCATCTTGACAGGGCTTTCGAGGTCCTGCGGGAACTCGGGGCCGATATGAAATGGCATAGACCCTCAAGAAATCGATCCTTGGCGCGGTGCTGAAGATGTGCGTTTTGGGGACTTTTACGGTTTAGGCCGCCTTGACGCACAGGGGTTTATCCGGCTTTTTTGCCGGCGACAGCCTGTTTGAGGAGACCCGATGAGGCTCGAGGAGATTCGGCGCAAGATCGACAAGATTGACCGGGAGCTGTTGGTGTTGCTTCAGGAGCGCATGGGGCTTGCGCTCCGCTCGAAAAAGTTTAAAAAGTCCATCAGCGATCCGCAACGGGAGGCCGATGTCCTGACCCGTGCCGAACGCCTTAATCTGGATCTTGTCGAACGGTCTTTTGCGCGGCAACTGCTTAAAACCATCATCGCAGAGAGCAAGCGGATTCAGAGGGAGGACCGCAAACTCGTGGCTTTCCAAGGCGAACATGGCGCTTATGGCGAAGTCGCCGCGCGAAGATTGGTTCCGGGCGCGGCCTTCATCCCCTGCCTTGAGTTCAGCGACGTGTTTCGCGGGGTGGAAGATGGCTATCTGGATTTCGGCGTGGTGCCGGTGGAAAACTCCCTGGAGGGTGCCGTGACGCAGGTCAACGATCTGTTGACGACCACGCGCCTTAAGGTGATCGGCGAAGCCAAGATCATGGTGAAACATTGTCTTCTGGCGACCGAAGCAACCGATTACCGCCAGCTTCGCCTTGTTTATTCCCATCCCCAGGCCCTGGCGCAGTGTCGGAACTTTCTGGCGCGCCACAAACTTGAAGCCCGGCCCTTCTATGACACAGCCGGAGCGGCGAAAATGCTGGCCAGGGAAAACCCGCGGGCCGCCGGCGCCATCGCGAGCGCACTCTGCGCCGAACTCTATGATCTCGAGATTATCGATGAGGGGATCGAGGACGGTCCCGCCAACACGACGCGTTTTCTGCTGATGTCCAGGGAGCCCCATGCGCAGGGCGGCGACAAGACATCGATTATCTTTGCTACCCCTCACGAGGCCGGCCGACTGTATGCGGTACTGCGTCTCTTTGCCGAGGCACAGA
Organism: Deltaproteobacteria bacterium; assembly: GCA_041299015.1. Lineage (GTDB taxonomy): Bacteria > Desulfobacterota > Desulfobacteria > Desulfobacterales > SG8-13 > JARFQH01. Next base: position 37,061 of record JBFYWB010000027.1, on the reverse strand, counting down.
TCAACTTGACGCGCATTGCTTCGATGCCGCTGCGCTCCGATCCGGGCAACTACTGTTTTTTTCTGGACTTTATCGGTTCGGGCAAGGATGAGAAGGTAGCCGAGGTCCTCGGGCAGATGGAGGCGCTGACCATTTCACTGAAAGTTCTTGGCAGTTATCCGGCCGTCAAGTAACTCTCGGCCTGCAGCCACGCTGCGCCTGATCCATGCTGATGGGCGTGGGCTTGAGCAGCCGAACGGAAACGAATCGATGCGCATCAAAAAAGCGGTCAGATTAACGGATGTGAAGTGGCTCAACCTGTTTGACATCGAGGTCGTCGATACCTCGGGGGCCGATCGAAACTGGCGGCTCGCCTCCCGCCGCCGGCAGCCGAAGTGCGTCACGGGGCGTTTTGCGAGGCCGGATGGGGTGGTGATCGTGCCGTGGCACGCCGGTCGGAGCATGATCGTCATCACCCGCGAATACCGGATCGCGTTGGCCGGCGACGAATACGGATTTCCGGCCGGTTTGGTGGACGACGGCGAGACCGTGGAGGCGGCGGCGCGGCGCGAGTTGTACGAAGAAACCGGATTGACGGTCACTCGGTTTCTCGACATCGGTCCGCCCGTTTATTCTTCGGCCGGTATGACCGACGAATCGGTCGCCATGGTGTATGTGGAATGCGACGGCGAGCCGTCTGCGGCCTTCAACGAGGGTATCGAGCGGATTGAGGTCATTATGGCCTCCGCTGCGCAAGTCGCGCGGCTGTGCGCGGATCCCAAGCTGAAATTCGATGCCAAGGCCTGGTTGGTGCTCACGGCGTTTGCGCGGTACGGCCGTTTATGATCAGCGGGCCGGTTCATTCTTCAATTCCACGAGAGTGGCGCCCCAGCCGCCGGCATCCGGCGGGGCGTCTTTGAATGCCGTCACAAGAGGATTGCCTTTCAAAAGACCGTGCACTCTTTTTTTGAGTATCCCGCTGCCTTTTCCGTGTATCAGCCGCACTGAGAAGATGCCGGCTTTGCGGCACTCCTCGAAGTAGTCTTCCAGCAGGTCCGGCACATCACGGGGGGAAAACGTGTGCAGGTCCAGGACATCTTCGATTGGCAGTTTTACGGGGTCGCTCATCTTCATTCGGCTGATCATCCAGCTTCCGTGGAAGCGGTCACCGCTCAGGCAGCCGGTTGAGGACGGACACTGTTTTCAGCGGCCTCCAAATACTGGCGACGACCGCAGCTGTGCGAATTCTTTTCTGAAAGTGTTCCGGTCCCAAGGGGGCAGATTCGGCCGATGCCTAGATGGATGTGAGCTATGTTTCAACCGGTGCCGTCTTTCCTGATCGGCCTTCCGCTGCTGGCTTACCTGCTTGGGTCGGTGCCGTGGGGGCTGGTTTTGACCCGCATGTTCACAACGGTGGACATCCGCCGGCAGGGCAGCGGGAACATCGGGGCGAACAACGTGCGCCGCGTGGCCGGCACGCCGCTGGGTCTTTTGACCCTGGCCGGTGATCTGCTGAAAGGCGCTGCACCGGTCTATCTGGCCGTAAGGCTTAGCGGACTGGATCCGATTCTGAAGGCGGGTTTCGTTTCGGTCGTGGCCCTGGCCGCCTTCGTCGGGCACCTCTTTCCCCTATACCTCAAGTTGAAGGGCGGGGGCAAGGGGGTCGCCACGGCTGCGGGCTGTTTCCTGGTGATCTCACCGGTATCAATTCTGGCTGCCCTGGTCGTCTTTCTCCTGATCGTCTGTTGGTCCAGGCGTGTATCGGCTGGATCCCTGTCCGCCGCCGTGGCCTTGCCGGTCGCGGTCTGGTGGAGTCTGCGGTCCCCCGTCTACAGCGGCTGCGCCTTGCTGATGGCCGTTCTGATCGTTCTGCGGCACAAGGACAACATCCGCAGACTGATCATCGGCAGCGAGCCGGCCATCGGTAAAAAAAGCGACCGGCGTTGATCCGTTTCACAGCGGCCGGCCGTTTGGCTTTTGGCGTCGATGTGCAACCGCAAGCTCTCCGGCGCCGCCGTGCCAATCTCTACGGATGACTCGTGCTATCCGAAGAATGCCCAGGCCAGGGTAATGATACCGGCGATGATGAAATTCGTTTCCAGTAAAAATTCCAACCGGATGCCCGGGATCATGATGCCGCGCTCATAAGCCAGAAGCACTCCGGCGATGAACAGCGGGCAGGTAACGAGGGCATAGGCCAGGTTGGGCAGAAGATCTGCAAGCGCGGCAACCGGCGGAACGACCAGCAGAACCGACAGAATTGATTTCAACAGCCTCAGGGACCGCCGTTCGCCCAACAGAATCGGAATGGTTTCCTTGCCCACGATGCGGTCTCCCTGCATGTCCAGGGTGTCGAAAAATGCGGTTCGAACGAACACCAGGCCGGTCGACCACCCAAAGACCAGAACCATCTCCAGTTTGGGCATATCCGAACTGAAAAAAGACGGCAGAAGCGAGGTCACTACACCCCAGGCTGCGGCAATCAGGAGCGTCTTGGATCCGGGCACATCCCGCAACCGCCGGTAACGGGCCGCGGTAAGGCGCTCAGGGATAACCTGCAAATTATAGGTGAGGCCGAGCAGGCTCATCAGCAGCAAGATCAGAAAAGGCTGAATGCCCAGCGTATACGCCAACAGCAGACCGGCGCCGCCGGCGACGACGGCCAGCAGGGAAAGCGAAAGCCGGTAGCGAATATAAAACGATGCACGGTCGGGATCGTTGTACTGATCGGATTGCCGACCGGTCAAGTGGTTAAGAATGTGCATGGACTGGACATACAGAACGGCGATGGCGACAAAGGGCAGGGCGGGTTGGATTTCGAGCAGGCGGGTACAGGCATAACACAGGCAGCCCGCTCCGGCGGAAACGTAAACATTGGTGAGCAGCAGGGTGCGTTGCAGGACAAAAAGACCCCGTCGCCACCCACAGGCCCGTTTATACCGCAGGGCTTCGAGCGCCTTGTAGACGCGCTTGATGATCCAGTTGGGTGTCGACGCCCCGGCAGTGATCCCGATCAGTTGCAAGGCATTGAGTTCCTTGAGATCCAGCGTGTCGAGGTCCTCTTCGGTCTCGACGCGGTAGGTCGGTTTGCCCGATGATCCGGCAATTTCAGCCAACCTCTGGGTGTTGCCGCTGTTGCGCCCCCCGACGACGATAATCGCATCGACCTCCGCGGACAGGCGCTTGACCTCAGCTTGGCGGCGCTCGGTCGAGTCGCAGATCGTATCGAATATCTTATATGTCGGGTGGTTCTCGCGGACCCAATTTTTTACGGTTTCGAAAAATTGGGTGTTCTGTGTGGTCTGGGCCACAACGATGGCCTGCTTGAAATGCGGCAATGACGTCAGCTCTTCGAAGCTGCCGGCGACGTGGCCGTTTGGACCGGCATACCCCAGCAACCCGATCACCTCGGGATGGTCCTTGTCGCCGATGATGATCGATGCATACCCTTTTTTGGCATGTCTGCCGATGATGCTCTGGACCTTGATCACCCTCGGGCAGGTGGCATCGATGACGGTGAAACCGGCTTTTTTCAGCTGCAGTTTGGTCTTGGGCGGTACGCCGTGCGCCCGGATCAAAACGGTTCCGCTGCCGCTATCGGGAATCTCCGTCAAAATCGAGATGCCCTTGCCTTCGAGCAGATCCAGGACCTGGGCATTGTGGATCAGGGGACCGAATGTATAAATCGGGCGTTGCTGCTCACCGGGGGTGTCCATGACCATTTCGACGGCGCGGCGGACCCCCATACAAAAACCGGCGGTCTTTGCGATCAAGATCTTCATTGGGGCGGCACATCCGGTCAGGCGATGAAATCGTGCAGGTACATATCGATCAATTCCTCGATCAGGTGCGGCAACGGCAGACGGGCAACACCGACGACCGTCACGTTTTCCTGGGTCAGCGGCAACAGAAATTTAGCGGCCGGGCTAACGGCCACCGCCTCGGCGATAGCCGGCGTGACCTCTCCCATCATGGCGTGGGCGAAGATGATACCGATGGGTCCGAGAATAACGTCGACGTTTTTAGTGGTCTGGATGATCGCGTTATCTCCGGAAGCACCGCGATTAGCGCCGGCCTTGAGCATTTGGGCGGTGGCGATGGCATTGGTGCCGAGGGCGATGACTTCCAGGGTCTCACCGTACAATTCCTTTATTTTCTTAATGATCGTGCTGCCGATGCCGCCGCCCTGACCGTCGATGACACAAATGATTTTCATTCGGGACTCCGGTTCTGCACTTGCCGCTGTAATATCCGCCGGGTCGATCCAAAGAATCGGAAATACGCGCCTATCCTGCGATAAACGCTCAGATGATTCGATCGCACTTTTTTAGGGTTAAAGTTTATTGGTCCGCTTCAGGTTGCGGCGTCGGTTTTTGGATGCCCGCCGCCGCGGCCCTTTTTTTTGGGTCGAAAAAGTCCGCTTGTCGGTGTCCTCGTCCGCTTGAAAAACGCCGCTGCCGTCGGCTCCGGCCATGCAAAGCAATTGCTCGAATTCCGCGGAACCGATTGTCGCGGCGCGACTGGCTGCGGCGGCCGCAATAATTTCCCGGTCGGAACTGACGATCAGCGCTTTCTCCCGGTCGCGGGCCGCCATCCGTTTGATTACCGCGTCGGCCGTCTCACCGGCTGCCGAGAATCTCAGGGCGATGCCTTTAACGCGATCGTGCGGCCGGCAATTGGTCGGTGCGGTGGTCCCGTCGAAGACAACCGTGATCTGGTGATGTTTGACTCTTTTGTAGGCGGCCAGCATCTCCACCAGCGCCTCTCGGCCGAGTTCGAGGGCCTGGCGGTCCAACTCATTCAGTGCGGGCGATAGGCGTATGAAATTGTACCCGTCGATGATGATGTGCAGCGCCATTGAACCGCATCCGCCGGAAAAGTCCCCCCGGCACCGTGCAAGAACCGGTTTTTACGATCGCCGGCCGGGTTCAGGTTCAGCCGGCAGGATCCGATGCTTCCGGCGTTTGGCAGGTTGGCCGGTGCACGGCATCGATGGAAGAACGCCCAGGAAGCGATCTTCCCGTCATCCCCTCAGTTGACCAAGCAGCCGGTCAAGATCGTCATCGCCGTAAAATTCGATCTCGAGCTTGCCGACTTTGCCGCGGCGTTTGATGGTGACCTTTGTGCCCAAGCGACGGGCAAGATCGGCCGAGACATCTGAAAAATAAGCGTCTTCGGAGGAGGATGGCAGTGATCGGCGCGGTGTTTTTTCGACTCTGAGCTGCCGCACGAGGTTCTCGGTTTCACGAACCGAGAGGCCTCGCGAGATCACCTTACGCCATATGTCGACTTGGGCGGCCTTCTTGTCGACACCCAGCAGGGCCCGGGCATGACCCATACTCAGGGAGCCGTCGGTGATGCTGTCTTTGATTTGCTGAGGCAGATTCCTGAGCCGCAGAAAATTAGCCACCGCCGAGCGGCTTTTGCCGACGCGTTCGGCGGCCTGGTCCTGGGTCAGTTTGAACTCGGTAATCAAGCGATGATAGGCTTCGGCCTCTTCAATCGGATTGAAGTCTTCGCGTTGGATGTTCTCGACGATCGACATTTCCAGCAACTCGGCGTCAGAGACATCCTTGTAGAGAACCGGAACCTTTGTCAATCCGGCTTTTCGGGCGGCCCGCAGGCGTCGTTCTCCGGCCACGAGTTCGTAGCCGTGATCCAGCCGGCGCACTATCAGAGGCTGGATGATGCCCTGCGTCTTGATCGAGTTGCTGAGTTCCTCGAGGTCCTCATCGGAAAAATGCTGACGCGGTTGATAGCGGTTCGGGTGGATCAGATCGACGTCGCAGAGAAAGTAATCCCGCGGGTTGTCTTCGTCCGGTTCGAGATCGGGAATCAGGGCATCCAGCCCACGGCCCAGGGCCAGTTTCTTGCGTTTTTTAGAGTCGGTGGTGTTTCTGATGGTGTTTTCTCCGGGCATTTCTGATGGTCATTCCTGATTCGTTTATGAGCGGACCGGATCGGCGGCATGGGCAGCCATGATCTCCCGGGCCAACTCGAAATAGCTGTGCGCTCCGGTCGATGTGGCGTCGTAGAGCAGGATCGGTTTGCCGAAGCTGGGGGCTTCACTCAATCGGATGTTGCGCGGTATGATGGTTTTGTAGACCAGGTTTTTAAAATATTTTTCGGCATCCTCGGCCACCTGGTAAGACAGGTTCGTCCGGCGGTCGAACATGGTCAGCAGGATGCCCGCTATGGCCAGGTGCGGGTTCAAATGCTGTTTGATCCGTTTGACGGTCTGCAGGAGCTGACCCAGACCTTCCAGTGCGTAGAATTCACATTGAAGCGGTATCATCAGGGCATCAGCGGCGGTCAGGGCATTGACCGTCAGCAGGCTGAGGGAAGGCGGGCAGTCCAGGATGATGTACTCAAACTCCGCGGCGACGGTGGCGACGAGGTTTTTAAGGGCCTTCTCCCGATCAGGATTGGACATCATTTCCACCTCGAAGCCGATCAGCTCAACGTTGGCCGGAATGATCTTCAAGGAGTCGATGTCACTGTTTAAAATCAGCTCATGCGCTTCAGCGGTTTTGAGCAGGCCATGATAGAGGGTTTTTGAGATGCGGTTTTTATTCAGGCCGACGCCCGAGGTGGCGTTGCCCTGCGGGTCGCAATCAACTAGTAGGACCTCTTTCTCCGACACCGCCAGGGCCGCCGAGAGATTGACCGCCGTCGTCGTCTTGCCGACCCCGCCTTTTTGGTTGGCTATACAAAGGATAAACGCCATGGCCGAGAACCTACCATACTGCAAGCCGTTTGAAAAGGTTTTAAAAATGTGCCATGATCACCACAAGACCCGTTGCCTTCCGAGAGCGGGCCCATCGCCAGGAATCGAGATGAGGCAGTATGCGCACAGTAAAAAAACATATCGCCGGACTGATGGCGTTCGTCTTGCTGTCGGTTCTCGTCGGCCCGCCGGCAGCCAGGGGCATCACCATCAAGGAAGAGGAAGCACTGGCGCGTGAATTTCTCAAGTACATCGCGCTGCAGTTTGAAATCATCGATGATCCGATAATCGTCGGGTATGTCAATTCGGTGGGACGCAAGATACTGAGCAAATTGCCGCCACAGCCGTTTCCCTATCATTTCCACGTGGTCAACCAGGAAGTCTACAATGCGTTCGCCACCCCGGCCGGTCATGTCTTCATTTACTCCGGGCTGATGGCGGCGATGGACACTGAGGACGAACTGGCCGGTATCTTGGCGCATGAAATTTCCCATGTCACCTGCCGCCATATTTCCCAGAAGATTGAGCGCTCCAAGCTGGTCAACATCGCCACCCTGGCCGGGGTGGCTGCCGGGATGCTGCTGGGGGCTGCGGGCGGCGGCCAGGCGGCCGCAGCCTTGACGATGGGATCGATGGCCGCCGGCCAATCCGCGTCACTGGCATTCAGCCGGGAGAACGAAATCCAGGCCGACCAGGTCGGCATCGCGTATTTGACCGAGGCCGGCTACACAGGGGAGGGATTGCTCTCGGTTCTGAACAAAATTCGGGCAAAGCAGTGGTACGGCTCCGAGCAGGTTCCGACTTATCTGATGACCCATCCGGCCGTGGAAGATCGACTGGCGTACCTCGATACCTATCTCGCCAGCCGGCAAAAAGACACCGCGATTACCCGGCCGGTCAACACAGAGGCTTTTCGACTGGTTCATGCGCGACTCCTGGCCCTTCACGGCGACGTAAAACTCGCCCTGAACAAATTCGAGACGGCACTGAAAAGCGATACCGCAGATGCGGTGACCTATTACGGATACGGGTTGGCGCTCGCTCGGATGGGTAAACGCAAGGAAGCGGTTGCCGCGCTCAAGAAGGCTCTCGAGACCGAAGCCTTCAACCCGACGATGCTGGCGGCGCTGGGCCGGGTTTATTTTCTGGATGGGCAATACAAAGAGGCACTCAACACCCTTGCGAGTGCGCTCAGCCTTAACCCGCAGGAACCGGAAGCGCTGTTTTTCCTGGGGCGCGTCCGTCTGGAGCTCGACCAGCCGGCCGAGGCGCAGGCGGCGTTTGAAAGCCTGCAACAACAGGAGTTCGTTGCCAAACTGGTCTATTATTTTCTCGGGAAAGCGTATGGCCAACAGGGCAAAATGGCCGCGGCTTACATGAGTCTGGGGCGCTATTACTACCTGAAAAACGATTTCGCCAACGCCCGGATTCAGTTCACGCAGGCTCTTGAAAAAGCTCAGGATCCCGATCAGCGTCGTGAAATCGAGGAACGGCTCAAAGAGATCAAGAAGATTCTGACGGCCTTGAAGGAACCGTAAAAGCGGACCAGCACGGCCGGGCGACGTCCTGACGGCAGCGGTCAGGGACGATCGAAATGAGAGAACTGCATGGTGAAGGTTCCACGGCCCTGACTCGAAGAGCGCAGCACCGTGCTGTAGCCGAACATTTGCGCCAGCGGGACGATCGCCTTGATGACCTGGATACCCGCTTGTGATTCGATGGCCTCGATTTTTCCACTGCGGGCATTCAGGTCCCCGATCACCTCCCCCATGAAGGCTTCCGGAACAAAGACCTCAACCTTCATGAGTGGATCGAGCAGGTAGGGCTTGGCGTTGTTCAGAGCGTTTTTACAGGCCATAGACGCGCTGACCGTGTAGGCCAGCTCGGTTCCATTCGATTCGCGGAAGAATCCGCCGACAAGCTGGGCCTCGACATCGACGACCGGATATCCCATCAGCGTTCCGCTTGCAAGCGATTCCAGCACCCCTTTTTCGACGGCCGGTATGAAGATCTCCGGAATCGTTTCAGCACCGATCCGCGACGCAAAGCGCACGCCCGTTCCCCGCGGCAACGGTTTTAGGCGCAGCGTCACCTCGCCGAACTGGCGTTGACCGGCGATTTCCTTGTCGAAAACGGCGTTTCCTTCTGCGGCGGTCTCAATCGTCTCCCGGTGCACCACCTGCGGTTTGCCGACGTTGACCTGGGTGTTGAACTCGCGCTGCATGCGGCTGATAATGATCTCGAGATGAAGCTCACCCATGCCGGACAAAAGGGTCTGCCCGGTATCTTCGTCTTGGCGAACGCGCAGGGTCGGGTCCTCGGCCATGAATTTTTCCAGGACCTGGGAGATCTTCTCCTGGTCGGCGTGGGTCTTCGGCTCGATAGCGATCGAGATGACCGGCTCGTAAAACTCAATGCGTTCCAATAAAACCGGGTGCTGAGCCGAGCAGAGCGTTTCGCCGGTGGAGGAGTGTTTGAGTCCCACGACGCCGACGATACTGCCGGGGCCGGCCACATCGATACGGTCGCGTTTGTTGGCGTGCATCCGCAATATGCGCGAGAGTTTCTCCGTCTTTTTCAAAGACGCGTTATAGATGTCATCGCCGGCTTTAAGCCGCCCGCTGTAAACGCGGACGAAGGACAGTTTGCGGCCTTCCATCATCGAAATTTTAAAGATCAGCGCGGCCAGAGGGGCCGTTTCGCTGCTTTTGCACGTGACGCTGGCGCCTGTCGCGGGGTCTATGCCCTTGATCGGAGGGACTTCGATCGGGCTCGGCAGGAACTGAACGATGGCGTCCAGCAGGGGTTGGATACCCTTGTTGCGAAGGGCGGAACCGCACAACACCGGTACCAATTTCAAGCCGCATGTTGCCCGGCGAATGGCTGCCAGGAGGTCTTGCGGGGCAATCACCGCATCGGCGAGATAGGCTTCCATGATCTCGTCGTCCTGCTCGGCCACCGTCTCGAGGAGGAGATCGCGGTATTGGACGGCTTGATCGAGCATCGACGCGGGGATCTCATCGACTTGGTACCGTGCTCCCAGGGTTTCGTCGTCCCAGACGATGGTCCGCATTTCGATCAAGTCGATGACACCGTTGAAATTGTCCTCGGCGCCCACCGGCAGCTGGAGAACCAACGGATTGGCGTGCAGCTTTTTTTTTATCGTTTCGACCGTGCCGAAGAAATCGGCTCCTACCCGGTCGAGTTTGTTGACGAAGGCCATCTTGGGCACTTTGTACTTATCCGCCTGGCGCCAGACGGTTTCAGACTGCGGTTCGACACCGCCGACGGCGCAGAAAACACCGATGGCGCCGTCGAGGACCCGCAGTGAGCGTTCGACTTCGATCGTAAAATCGACATGCCCGGGCGTGTCGATGATCTGGATTTCGGCCTCTTTCCAATTACAGGTGGTGACGGCCGAGGTAATCGTGATGCCACGCTCTTGCTCGTCGGGCATCCAGTCCATGATCGCCTCGCCGTCGTGGACTTCACCGAGCTTATGCGAACGGCCGGTGTAGAAAAGGATCCGTTCGGTTACCGTCGTTTTACCGGCGTCGATATGGGCGATGATGCCGATGTTGCGGATGCGGTTTATGCGGTTTTTGTCACTCATCTTATCAACGACATGTCGGCTGTGAAGGAATTGCGGATATCGATGTGTCCCGCCAGGGTCGGCACGTCTCGGCCGCCGACGAGGATTTTTACCGTTGCAACCTCCGGTAAGTTCAGTATCAGTGAATTTACGATTGAATATAGCGTCAATATTTCAGATTTACACCCTCCCGGATAGCGTTCCACGATATGTTCAGAAAAATCGACGTAGGCTCGGTTTCCGGAGGCCAGGTAAAACCCGCGCAACTGGGTGCCGACGGGTATGGTGCGGATGAGGCCGGACTTGGGGCCTTTGATCAGGGCCTCCACGATTGATCTTCCGCGGTCGACTTTCATTTCAGGCCCGGTAAAGATCCTCTCTTCAGCCTGCAGGTAGCGGCCGCTCGGATCGGCAAAGTAGATGTGGGCCACCGGGAAGGCCGGCGGTTCGGCGACTGAAACGCCGGCGTCCGAATCCCCGCCGGTCCGATCGGCTGACCGTCCTTCGCCGCCGGCGAGCGCGATCAACAGCAAGCCGAGGACACACAGGGGCGCAAACCGGCCGCAGCGCCGGCGCGTGGTCTGCGCGGCAGACGCCATGCGCGAGCTTGGATTGGAGCTTGCGGTTTTCATATCGCCTCGGGGTGAATGACAATGCAAGAGTCCACGGCGATCCGTGCGCCGCTCAACAAGGTGGACCGCCCGAGCGTCGATCTCGGGGCCTTAAAAAAAAACGGCCAACCGAAAGGGGTCAGCCGTGGCGATTGATTTTCTGGTGGAGCTGAGGGGGATCGAACCCCTGACCTCATGACTGCCAGTCATGCGCTCTCCCAGCTGAGCTACAGCCCCAAAAACAGGCCGCAGGGTAACAAGTCCCCCAATGTGTGTCAACCCTTATTTGTCTGCCGGCGCAATGGCATTTTCACCCCCGGCGACTGCCGCTGGGCGGCATCGCAAATCCCGGTTGGATGCGAAGACGCGTTATCGAATCCATCCGTTGCCGTTCCTGCGGGATCTTTGAGTTGTTGACAAATGCGAGATTTGAAAATATTATTTACTCCGTTTACAGTTGACCCGTTTTACAGGTGACGCGGGCGATAACTAAAATTCATTGGACCTGTTGACCTAAAACCCGAATTGCCGGATCGATGACAGCGAAGTCGACTTTCCCCCTTGCCGGCGGCAGGGCCCGTTCCAACAAAAGAGCGGCAGCTTACAAACAGTTCGACGCCACTGAGCTTTACTGCGCAACCTGCCGGCGAGCCGTTCCGGTTCGAAAGCGGCTGTTGCTGGTCCTGCCCGAAGGCGATAAATACGAATATTTGTGCGCCTTCTGCTCGGGTTCGGTGGGAACAAAATTTGATCGCAATGGACCCCCGCGGGGGGTAATCGTGTGATCCCGGCCAGCCCGTGAATCCCCCCATCCGTGCGTTCTCCGGCAAACTTACACTAACAAAGCCATCATATCAGCCGGCTGCCTCAGAATCGAGACCTCGGCAGCGCTCAGCCAAGGGGTGTCGTCGGTCGCGGCCTCAGGGTCGCCATCTTCCCTTTTTTTGATGAAAGGAACAGCATGCTCAGTTTAATGCGAAAATATGCCGGAAGCTGGATCATCAAGTTCATACTGGGAGCGGTGATCCTTGCGTTCATCCCCTTTGGCTATGATTTCTACCAGGACCGGCGGGATATCAAGATAGCGGACGTCAATGGCGATCCGATCCGGTTCGAGGAGTTCAACCGCCATTACAACAACCTGGTCGATCAGATTCGCCAAAATTTCGGCGGTACCTTAAACGAGGAGACGATCAAGGGCCTGCGGCTGAAAGAGCAGGCCCTGAACCAGTTGATCGACCAGAAATTGATGCTATCTGAGGCCGAGAGGCTGGGCATCAGTGTCACTGACGGGGAACTGACTGAATCGATCGCTAAAATCGAGGCCTTTCAAACTGCCGGGGTCTTCGATCCAAAGCGTTACGAATATGTGCTCAACCGCCTGCGGTTGACTCGGGATGGGTTCGAAGCCGATCAGCAGCGCGCGCTGCTGGTCGACAAACTGACGAAGTTCGTGACGGCCAACGTGAAAATTTCCGATGCCGAAACACTGGACTGGCACAAATGGAACAACGCGTCGGTGGATCTTCGTTTCGTAAAATTTCCGGCCGACCATTACCGCGACATCAGCCCGACCGAAGATGAACTCAAAATCTTTTTTGAGGCCCGCAAGGAAAATTATAAAACCGAAGTCGAACTGAAGGCCCGCTATGTCCACATCGATCCGCAAACCTTCACCGATCGGGTCGAACTCACGGAAGAGGACCTGCGCACCCACTATGACACCAATTTGGATGAATTTCACATCCCCAAGACAGTCGAGGCGCGGCATATCCTGATAAAAGCCGATCCGCAGGCCGACGAAAAAATCGTGGAGGCGGCCCGCCAGAAAGCACTGGGAGTTCTCAAGCTGGCCCGGGCGGGCAAAGACTTTGCAGAGCTGGCCCAAGAATACTCCGAGGAGCCCAACGCCAAGAACGGTGGCTACCTCGGGACATTCCGCAAGGACGCGATGGTCAAGCCCTTTGCCGATCAAGCTTTTGCGATGACCGCCGGAGAGATCAGCGAGCCTGTGCAGACCCAATTCGGATGGCACATCATAAAGGTCGAGAAAGTCAACGAAACGTCCACAGTCGCCTTCGATGCCGCCCGCGACGATATCCGCAGAAAACTGGTCGATGAACGTGTCAAAACACTGGCCTATGAGACGGCAGAGGCGATTTACGACAATTCTTTTCAAGGAGACGATCTGGTTCGAAATGCCGCGGCACATCATTTGACCATCGGGGAAACCGGCTTTTTCAACCGGCAAGGCCCGGGCGAAGGAATCAAGGACGCAGCGGCCTTTGCCGTCTCTGCTTTCGCCCTCTCCGTCATGGATATCAGCCCGATACAGGAGCTGAGCGACGGATACTACATCCTGCAGGTGATCGACAGGAAGGACGCGCAAATACCGGAGCTGGAAGAGGTGGCCCCGCGGGTGCGGGCGGATCTGATCAGGGACAAGCAGAATGTCCAGGCGCGGGAGCAGGCCGAAGCGTTTCTGGCAGCGCTGAAGGCCGGAAAATCCTTTGATGATGAGAGCCTTCGTTCGGGATTGCCGGTCGCCGTCACCGGCTTTTTTACCCGTAAGGCGCCGCTGCCCAAAATCGGACACCACCAGGACCTGTCGGATGCGGCTTTTCGCCTGTCACCGCAAAACCGGTGGCCGCAAAAGGTGTTCGAGGGCCAGGACGGCTATTATGTCGTCGAATTCAATGGCCGCAAGGAACCTTCCGCGGAAGATTTCGAAAAGGAAAAAACGCAGGTAATGCAGAAACTGCGCGAACAGAAGCAATACCGTACCGTCACGGACTGGTTGGCCGAACTGCGCAACAGCGGCCAGATCAGCATCGATCAGAGCTTCCTTAACTAGTCTTCACCCGAAACGGGGGTTCTACCCGCCGGGTGCCGCCGAGACGCTGTTCTCGACGGGTTTGCGGAGGCGATCGACCGCAGGGCGGCCGACGGCAGAAAAAAAATCTGTTTTTAACTCCGCCGAAATCGTGTAAAATGACAGAAACGTCGCCCATTTAGCTTATCGCACACGGTTTTTCGGAGGAGTTGACGCGCAGATGAGATCCGAAACCAAAGACAATCGTCTCGTTTATGCGACCAAAAGGTGCCCGGAATGCTACACTTATGTGGCGCTGCGGGTGACCCAATGCCCTTCGTGCAAATCGAGACTTGGGGAAGTCGATTCGCATGGCATGGCCAAGCGGACGGTGAACTGGTCGGCATACCTCTCGGCGTTTGTGGCGTTGTTGGTTTTGGGTGTATACATCTGGTGGGCCTTCCTCCGTTGATTCAACACCCCTTGAGGCCATCTTAATCCGCGCTGCCATCATGACGATCCAGACCCTGACGGACGACGACCGCAATTGCCTGCTGAAACTGGCCCGCAGCGCCATTGCCGCCGAACTGGATGCCGGGATCGAAGTAATTCCACCGTCCAGTCCCACGCTTGCCTTGCAGCAAGAATGCGGGTGCTTTGTAACGCTTCACAAAGGAAAGGCGTTGCGCGGTTGCATCGGCACGATCGAGGCGGCGCGTTCGCTCCTGGTCGGGGTGCAGGAGAATGCCCGCAGCGCCGCATTCAGAGACCCCCGCTTCCCGCCGCTGGAAGCAGATGAACTAGCGGCGGTCGTTATCGAGATCAGCGTTCTCTCCGTGCCGATAAAACTCGAATACGTCACGGCCGACGATCTTCTGGAAAAACTTCAGGCGGAGGTTCACGGCGTCATCATCTCAAGAGCGTGGCATTCAGCGACTTTTTTACCGCAAGTCTGGAAACAACTCCCCGACAAAAAATCCTTTTTGGAGCACCTCTGCCTGAAAGCCGGTTTGGAAAAGAACTGCTGGAGGGGCGGTGACATTACGGTCAAGACTTACACAGTCGAGTATTTTTCCGAATAACCGTTCGTGCGGCAAAAACGCCTGCCCGAAAAAGCCCCCGCCGGTTTATCCTTCCTTTTAAAAACCCTCAGCTAATGTTCGATATGGTCCAGACCGAACGCCGTCACCAAGGGGAAACGGAGGCGTGCGCGATGATCGCCTGCGGCAGCCTATCGACAAAGCGCGACGGACGGCCGAAATAAAGTCCGGTGCCGCGGTCGAAAACCTGGCTTGGGTAAGTAATGAAGAGGTTCTCTCTGGCCCGCGTAGCGGCGACATACATCAACCTGAGTTCTTCCTCGAGCTCCGCCGGATTGTCGAGCGCGCGAACCGATGGGAAACGTCCGTCGACTGCCCAGATGATGAAGACCGTGTGCCACTCGAGGCCTTTGGCGGAATGAATCGTCGAAAGAACCATTCGGTTGCCGTCACTTGCCTCGGGTGACAGGTTGCCTTCGACGCTGGCCGAAGGCGGTTCCAGAGCCATGTCGGTCAGAAAAGCATCGAGCCCGGCATAGCGGATCATGATGGTCAACAGTTGCTCCAGATCCTTCTGACGCTTGGGATGATCGTCGTAGCGGCGCTTCAATATCGGCAGGTAGTAAGCCAAAACCGCCTCCCCCATCTCTGCCACGGTCAGCGTTCGGGCGTCGATAGCGGCGTAGAGTTCTGCCAGCCGTTCGAGTCCCGCTTTTTTCTTCCTCCCGCTGACGGCGGTCATGATGCCAGCGGTTATGGAGTGCTGTGCGGACACCGCTGTATAGATGTCGTGGGCGGATTTCGGGCCGATGTTTTCCAGCAGCAGCAGTAGCCGGTGCCAACTGATTCTGTCTTCGGGATTCAGGACCACGCGCAAATGGGCCAGCATGTCTTTGATATGGGCCGATTCCATGAATTTAAACCCCCCGACCTTGACATAGGGCATCTGCTCGCGGGTCAATTCGATCTCCAGGTCGAAAGAGTGAAAACTGGCGCGGAAAAGAACGGCGATCTGGTTCAAGGGCACGCCCGTGACCATGATTTCCCGGATTTTATCGATGACATAGCGTGACTGGTTGTTTTCATTGGCCGTATCCACCAGACATGGCCGCCGGCCGCCCTTTCGGCGGGTGAACAATTTTTTGTCATACTTTTCAGTCGCACGATCGATGACGGCGTTGGTTAAGGAAAGGATCGGTTGGACACTGCGATAATTTTCCTCCAGGCCGATGATTTTGGCGCCGGGAAAGATTTGCGGAAAATCGATGATATTCTTAAAATTGGCACCCCGGAAAGCATAAATGCTCTGCGAATCATCTCCGACGGCCATTACGTTCCGGTTTCGATCGGCCAGATAATACAGAATTTCGGCCTGCAGATGATTGGTGTCCTGATACTCGTCGACCATGATGTAACGGTAAGTCGAAGAAATGTTGTGACGGATATCGGCCCGGTCGCGCAGCAGTCGGTGCAGAAAGACCAAAAGATCGTCGTAGTCGAGAAGATTGAGCTGCCGTTTACGCTCTGAGTACAGGTTGAAAAGCGTCGTCATGTCGTTTGCCGCGTCCGTGAAATGCGGGTAGTCTTTGAAAACGACTTCATCGACACTCGCACCCTTATTGACCGCCCGGCTGAAAATGCCGGCGAGCGTCTGATTTCGCGGAAACGTGCGTATCTTCACCGAGAGAACGATGTCTTTCCTGATCATTCCGATCAGGCTTTCCGCATCGGCGCGGTCCATTATGGAGAACCCGGATTCGAAGCCGCACACGGCGGCATACCGCCTCAAGATAGCGTTGCCGAAAGAATGAAAAGTGCCGCCGGAGACCTTTTCACACCGGTCGTCGAGCAGTCGGCAGGCACGGGAGAGCATTTCCGCGGATGCTTTGCGGGTGAAGGTCAGAAGAAGAATGGTCGCCGGCGGTACGCCTGCTTCAACCAGGCGCGCCACACGGTAGGTCAGAGTCCGGGTCTTACCGCTGCCGGCGCCGGCGATGACCAATAGCGGTCCGGTGTCGAACATTACCGCCTCGAGTTGGGATGAATTGAGCTCTTGCTTGTAGTTGATGTGTTTTTGTTCCGGGCGCATCTGTTTTTCTTCACTTTCTTTTGATCAGCCGCGCGACCCGGATTGGCGAGCTCCGGGACGACGCCGGCGTCAATGACGGCGTTGACTGCGAACAAGAGCGTCTGTATTGGGTTTTTCATCCATCGACGACACGCTTTAGACGCTGGGAAGTCCAGCAGCAATGTTGTGGTGCGGGCCTTGGTCATTCTCTTTTTCCCAATAGCACGATTCGGCAAAGGTGTACAGCCGAACGGCGATGAGATTCGGAGTTCTTCATTCCTCAACCGTTTACCGGCCCGGCGCGACTTGAAGGGAGCAAGGGCCAAATACTGGCGGTATGTGTTTATTAGGCTGAATTAATTGTTGAAAATTCTATATTATGTGTTGACATTTATTGAGGTCGCTATATACTACACGAAGAAAAACAGTGCCTTTGCCAAAAATCTTTCTCGAACAGGGAGGAATGACGAAATGACCCAGGCAAGTAATCAGTTGAAGAGCATCGCCAAACACCTCGCCGCCCTTTCAAAACAGGTAGAAAAGCTGTCGGAACTCGTCGACAAGGGTCTTGCGGTGAAAAAAACCGATTCGAAGAGCACCGGGGGAAAGCCCAAGCCCGCAAAAGCTCCCGCCGCCAAGCCGGCAAAAACACTAAAGGAAGATAAGAGTGCAACGGTTCTCAAATCGGTGTTGGATGTTATCAAAAAGAGCAGAAAAGGAATTTCCATCGCTCAGTTGAAAGAAAATACCGATCTGAACCCGCGCCAGCTCAGCAATGCTCTCTACAAATTGACCAAAAAGGGGTCGATCAAAGCCGTCTCCCGGGGGATCTACACAAAAGCCTAAGACAGTTTGCCGCACTCCAAGCCCATCTGATCACACGGTCCGTCGTTTCTCTTCCCATCAAGGTTGTGGGTGAGGCGCGGCAGTGTGTGCATTCAGCGGCGAGCCTATTTGCGGTTCGGGCTGAATCCATGCCGAAAGTCCTCTGTTTGCCACCGCTTTCCGGGTCGGCGAGCAGGGGCTTTTTGGTTTTGAGAACAGGCTGCCCGCGGGACGCGTTCCCAGTTTCTCGTTTCCGTCCGAACTGCGGTCGTGCGACCGCGCATCCGATCCAATGGCTTTCCCGGCAAGGTGGGCCGGCCCTTTGTTTCCCGTTGCAATGGCCGCTGCAATTTTGTATGAGGCAACACGCGCGATTGAAAGAAACAACCCTGGAAAGGATCGGTGATGGACAATAAGGAGATCCCGGGCGATTCTCCGCACCCCAATGGACTATGGAGTTTTTTTGCCTCCGTAAAGCTTAGCGTCGTTCTTTTGCTGACGCTGGCGGCCACATCGGTGATCGGTACGCTCATTCCGCAGAATGAAACCCCGGAGAATTACCGTCGGGCATTCGGCGAATTTTATTACCGTCTGTTCGAGACTCTCGATATCTTCGATATGTACCATTCGTGGTGGTTTCAACTGCTCTTGCTTCTGCTGACGGTCAATATCATCGTCTGCTCGCTGGATCGCCTTGCCGCCACCTGGAAAATCGTTTTCGCCAAGCAGCCGCGCTTCAATCTGAACCGCTTCCGCAGCGACAAGCACAAAATCAGTCGCGAGGTTCCGCAAGCCCCGGAAGAACTGAGACCGGTCATCGAGGACCTCTTGGCGAAAAAGTTCACCTACCGCCGCACCGCCGAAACCGCGGAAGGATTTGTCTTTTTCGCGGAAAAATGGCGCTGGACCCGACTCGGGGTTTACGTCGTGCATGCCAGCGTGATCATTTTACTGATCGGCGGGTTGCTCGGTTCTATTTTCGGCTTTGAGGGATACGTCAACATCCCCGAGGGGGAGATGACCAATACGGTTAACCTCAGAAACTCGGGCAAGACGATTCAGCTGGGCTTCGATATCCGCTGTGAGAATTTCAACGTCAGTTTTTACCCCTCCGGCATGCCCAAGGAATATCGCAGCCGCCTGTCGATCATCGAAAACGGCGCGACGGTTCTGCAGAAAGACATTCTGGTGAACCATCCGCTGCGTTTCAAAGGGATCAATATTTTTCAATCCAGTTACGGGCAATTGCCCGCCGAGATCTCGATGACCGCTGCGCCCGAAGAAATCACGCTGAGTTTCACCAGCAAGGAAACCGGCATGGTGTATAACAAAACGGTGCGCAGCGGTGAGCGGATCGTCATACCGGAAGACCTCGGCGAATTCGTCATCAATGATTTCCAGAAGACCTATGACTTCCGGGGCCGGGCACTGGGCCCGACCCTGATCGGCACGCTGGTCCAGAAAAACGGTGCGACGGTGGAGGTGCTCCTGCCGTTCAAGTTCCCCGGTTTCGACCGCATGGGCGCCATCATCGATCCTCAACGCGATGATGCGGTCCTGATTTCGATCGATGACGTAAGTTCCCTGCCGGACCAGCAGGCCAAACGATTCTATACCGGGCTGCAGGTCACCAAAGACCCCGGTGTCTGGGTTGTTTACACGGGCTTTGTGTTGATGATCATCGGTTGTGTCATTGCCTTTTTCATGTCGCACCAGCGGCTGTGCGTCGAAGTGGTCCGCAGAGGCCGGCAGTGCCTTGTGACGGTGTCAGGCAGCGCCAACAAGAACAAACTCGGCATGCACAGAAAAGTCGAAACCATCGCCGACCACCTGCTCGGAACCGCTGGTGAACCGCTGGCTGCACCGGTCCCAACCGGTCAGAATATAAAAAAGGAAGACCAATGAACAGCTCGCTGACCCTTTCCATTACCACCTTCCTATATGGTTTTTCCGCCTTTTTGTATCTCATCGCCCTCGTTTTCAAGTGGCGGACGCCGGGGGTGCTGGCGACCGGCTTTGTGTTTGCGGGGCTGATCGGCAACACCGCTGGAATCGCGCTGCGCTGGGCGGAGTCTTACCAAATGGGGATCGGACATGCGCCCTTGTCCAATCTCTATGAATCACTGGTCTTTTTTGCCTGGACGATCGCCTTGCTCTATCTTTTCATCGAACGCCGCTACGGGAACCGGGTCATTGGCGCCTTCACCATGCCGCTGGCCTTCCTGACCATGGCGTATGCCTCCCTGTCCCCCAATATCAGTGACCGCATCCAACCGCTGCTGCCGGCCTTGAAAAGTAACTGGCTGATTGCGCACGTGATCACCTGTTTTATCGGCTACGCCGCCTTTGCCATCGCTTTCGGACTGAGCATCATGTACCTCATTCGACACCGTGAACCGGGTCGAAACGGGTCGGTGCTTGGGCGGTTTCCGGAACCGAGGGTGATCGATGACCTGACCCACCGGATGATCATGTTCGGATTCCTGTTTCTTTCGGTCGGCATCATTACGGGAGCCGTCTGGGCCAATTCCGCCTGGGGCCGATACTGGGGTTGGGACCCGAAGGAGACCTGGTCGCTGATCACCTGGTTCATCTATGCAACGCTCCTGCACGCCAAGATGATGCGCGGTTGGCACGGCCGCCGCATTGCATATCTCTCGCTGATCGGATTTGCCGCCGTGTTGTTCACCTATTTCGGCGTCAATCTGCTTCCCGGTTTGCACAGTTACGGGGCCATGGGGCAATGATTTTTCCTTGACAAAGGCAGGCCCGCGAGGTACACAACCCACGATTTTGCCCCCCCTCGCTCAAAGGTACTGCCGGATGCGCCGGGTAACCATGCCGCAGCGGCGCTCTGCAGCGCATATGGTTCAGTTGCCGTATTGCTGCCGCCGCCTGCCGAAGGCGGCATGCGGAAGAGAATTGTATTGCATCCGTCAGACCGCGACACTTTCAAACATTCACAGACGGAGTTTCCATGAGCGCAGCAGACGATCTTGACAGGACG
The DNA here is from genome assembly GCA_041299015.1 of Deltaproteobacteria bacterium. GTDB lineage: Bacteria > Desulfobacterota > Desulfobacteria > Desulfobacterales > SG8-13 > JARFQH01. The sequence goes on along the minus strand of JBFYWB010000027.1, from coordinate 16,400 downwards.
GTATCGGAAAAGGCAGCCGGCAAGGTTGCGGAAACGGCGACTTCGGGAAGTGGAGACAAAAAACAGGATGGATCCGGTGCGGCGATCATCCTGTTTTTTATTGTCGGCTTCGTGGCCAGCCTGATCGTGGGGTGGGTGGTTTTCCCCAAACTGCTCTACTCTCAGAAGCAGCAGCCGGTTGCCTTCAACCACGCGATGCACAACGAACTGGTCGACGCGGGCTGTCAAAGCTGCCATTTTTTTCGTGAGGACGGCTCCTATTCCGGCGTGACGGCGCTGGCCCAATGCATTGACTGCCACCAAGAGGTCCAGGGAGGTAGTGAAGAAGAGAAATACTTCGTGACCGAGTATGTTCAGAAAGGCCGGGAAGTTCCCTGGTTCGTCTACTCCCGGCAACCACCCTGCGTCTTTTTTTCCCACGCCGCCCATGTGATAAAGGCCGACATGGACTGTGCCACCTGCCACGGCGACATCGGCGAATCCGAAAGCCTTAAGGTCTACCAAGAAGACCGGATCAGCGGTTACAGCCGCGACATCTGGGGCGAAAGCATCGCCGGTTTTACACGCAATCCCGGGGAACGGATGAAGATGGACGTTTGTGCGGATTGCCACAAAAAGGAAAACGTCAATCAGGGAAGCGTCCAGACCCAGCGGGGCGGCTGTTTCGTCTGCCATCATTGATGCAGCTGGACTTGCCCGCTGATGATTACGCACGGTCGAACGGTTATCGGCTCGTTCAGGTAAAGGGGAATATTCGATGAAGATTGATCGCAGAAGTTTCTTGTCGTTCGTGGTCGGCGGTGCCGCCGGCACCGCCCTCTCGCCATTGCCCTGGAAGCTCACCGATAACATTTCCATCTGGACCCAGATGTGGCCCTGGACCCCCGTGCCCGAGAGGGGCGCGGTCACCACCGTCGCCTCCACCTGCACCCTGTGCCCGGGCGGGTGCGGCATCCGCGTTCGCAAGGTGGGTGATCGGGTCGTGAAGATCGAGGGGTGCGAGGGTCATCCGATCAACGACGGCAAGCTCTGCAATCTGGGGCTTTCCGGCGCTCAGCTGCTTTATGGCCCGCGGCGGGTGGCGGGTCCCATGAAAAAAGTCGACGGACGGTTTCGCCGGGTATCCTGGGAAGACGCTCTGGCGGAAATCAGCGCCAAGCTCGGCGATCTCAGGGAGGCTGGGCACGCCCACCGGGTGGCCTGTATTGCCGATTCCGACCGCGGCACCCTGCCGGAAATGTTGAGCCGCTTTCTTACCGTTTACGGCTCCCCGCAGTTCTTCCGAATGCCCTCCATGCTCGATGCCTACGAGATTACCCTGAACCTGACCCAGGGCGTTCAGGCCACCCCGGGTTTCGATATCGACAATGCCGACTACGTGCTGAGTTTCGGCAGCGGCGTGCTGGACGGGTGGGGCTCTCCGCTCCACCTGTTTCAAGCCCACAGCCGCATGCTCGACCGCGGTGCCCGCTTGGTTCAGATCGAACCGCGCCTCTCCAGCAGCGCCGCCAAATCCCAGCGCTGGATTGCCGTGAATCCGGGCACTGAAGGGGTGCTCGCCCTGGGTATGGCGCACCTCATTCTTAAGGGATCGCTGTATCACAGCGATTTTGCCGAGCGGTACGCCGAAGGTTTCGCAACCTTCAAACGTCAGGTCCTGGATGGTTTCAGCCCGGAGATCGTGTCCAGTGTCACCGGAGTGGAGGCGGCGGTCATTCAGCAGCTGGCCGGCGAGTTTGCCGGGGCGCGCCGGCCGTTGGCGATTTGCGGGCGTGGCAAGGGTACGGTTCCCGGCAGCTTGAAAGAGTCCCTGGCGGTGCACGCCCTCAATGCCCTGGTGGGCGCCATCGGACGGGAGGGCGGCGTTTGGGCCATCCCCGAACCGGAATACATCGACTGGCCCGAACCCGAGATGGACGCGCTGGCCGTGGCCGGCATGCAGCAAGGCCGGATCGATCAGGCCGGCAGCGGAAAATATCCTCACGCCCGCTACCTGCTTCACCGTTTGCCGGAGGTGGTCGTCGCGGGCGGGGACCCGTCGATCCAGGTTCTCTTTGTTTCGGAGGCCAACCCCTGCCATTCGATGCCGGACAGCCGGGCCTTCAGCGACGCCGTTAAGAAAATCCCCATGGTGGTCAGTTTCTCCTCTTTTTGGGATGAAACCGCTCACCTGGCGGATTTCGTCCTGCCGAACCCGATTTACCTTGAACGCTTCGGAGACGTTGCGGTCACTTCCGGTTTCCATCGGCCCTTCATCGGCTTGACCCGGCCGGTGGTCAAACCGTTGCACGACACCCTGCCCACCGGAGACGTAGTGATTCGGCTGGCCCAAGCCTTGGGTGGAAGCGTCGCCGCGGCTTTCCCTTGGAAAAGCCATGCCGCCTGTCTGAAGGAAAGTCTGGCCGACAAGTGGGACGCGCTCGTCGAGCAGGGATACTGGATGGACGAGAAATTTGGCCCTCGGCAATGGACCGCCGGTTTCGAGACCGCGTCGGGCCGGTTCGAATTCGCCAATGCCGCCATCGATTTCCTAACGAGCTTCTCGCCGCTCAAAGCCGAGGGGGATGAAGCCGCTTTCCCGCTGGTGCTCATTCCGGTGGAGGGCATGCGCCTGTGGAGCGGTTACATCGCCAGCCCGCAATACGTGGTCAAGGCCGTGGACGACACCGTATTGAAAGGCAACGACCTCCTGGTTGAGGTGAATCCCGAAACCGCCCGGGCCGCCGGACTCAAAGAAGGGTCAGGCGCACTGCTGGAGACGCCCAGGGCGCGCGCGCGCGTCCGCGTCCACCTTTACGCCGGCATCATGCCGGGTCTGGTGGGAATGCCCAAAGGGCTGGGACACAGCGCCTTCGAACCCAACCTGGCGGGAAAGGGCGTCAATTACAACGAAATGGTGGCTGCCGTCGAGGACCCTGACACCGGACTGAATGCCGCCTGGGGCATCCGGGCCAAGCTGACCAAGGCCTAACCATACGATCCGAGAGCCGCCGCGGCAAGCGTGACGGGTGGGAAGCGCTCACTACCAATTGTCGATGAGGTATAGATGAAAAAGGAAAAAGTCCACAAATTCGGAATGTTCATCGATTTGGACAAATGTACCGGGTGCGGATCCTGCATGGTTGCCTGCATGGCCGAAAACAACGTCCCGTTCCGCGAAGACGAAACGGACAAACTGCTGAGCGTCGCCTGGTTGCGCGTTTACCAACTCAACAACGGTAAATCATTCCCGGATAGCGACATCTGCTTTCTGCCGCGGCCCTGCCAGCACTGCGAAGGGCACCACGGCCACTCCCCCTGCGTCTCGGTCTGCCCGGCCACCGCGACCGACTATGACAACCATACCGGCATCGTGAGCCAGATCTACACCCGGTGTTTCGGGTGCCGGTACTGCATGGCGGCCTGCCCCTACCACGTGCGCCTCTTCAACTGGTATGATCCGGTGTGGCCCGACGGTATGGAGAAGTCCCTCAACCCGGATATTTCGGTCCGCATGCGCGGGGTGGTGGAGAAGTGCAGCTTCTGCTACCATCGTTACCAGCGCGCCAAGGACCTGGCCTATTACCAGAAACGCACGGAGATCGCAGAAGGGGAATACCAGACGGCGTGCACCCAGGCCTGTCCGGCGGATGCCATCGTTTTCGGCGACCTGAACAATCCCGAGCACCGGGTGCACCAACTGGCCCAACCGGACAACTCCAACGGCGGCAAACCCCGGGCCAAGGACGTATTTCGCCTGTTGGAGCGCCTGGGAACCAACCCCAAGGTGTATTACCATTCGAGCCGGGAATGGGTTCGTCGTCTCGGGGACAATTTTCAGGATGAAACACAGGAGATCTGAGCCGGTGACGGATGAAACGGCCGCGGCCGGACCCTCAACCGAATAAACGGTGCTTAATCCAAACGACCGAGGAGCACGGAGCTTATGGACGCTGCATTGATACCCAAAGGAGTCAAACGCTGCCCGATATGGATATTTCTTGCCGGGCTGGCACCGGTGGTCCTGGTGCTGTTGTGGGGTGTTTACGCCATGCTGCTCTGCTGGTTGAAGGGCCTCAACCAGACCAACATGAACAATGCCTATGGATTTGCTCTCTGGATCTGGGCCGACCTGGCGATTATCGCGCTGGGCGGCGGCGCCTTCTTCAGCGGTTTTCTGAAATACATCGTCGGCAAGGACGAGCTGAAGAACATCATCAACTTCGCGGTGCTGATCGGCTTCATTTGCTACAGTTCGGCGCTCCTTATCCTGGCCATCGACATCGGCCAACCGTTGCGGGGCTGGTTCATTTTCTGGCACGCCAATGTCCACTCCATGCTGACGGAGGTGGCCTTCTGTCTGACCTGCTACTTCTTCGTGCTGTGCATCGAATATCTGCCGCTCGTGCTGGAAAACCGGCAGCTGGACCGGGTGCCCTTTTTCCACAACCTCAGCCACAACATGCACGAGATCATGGCGATTTTCGCCGCCACCGGTGCCTTCCTGTCCTTTTTCCACCAGGGCTCGCTTGGCGGCGTGGCCGGCGTTCTTTTCGGACGGCCATTCGGCTTCCGCGAGCACATCCTGATCTGGCCCTTCACCTTTTTTCTGTTTACCTGGTCGGCGGCGGCTTACGGACCCTGTTTCACCATCCTGATCACCAAAATCACGGAATCCATTACCGGCAAAAAACTGGTCAAAGACAACGTGATCTGGCTGTTGGCCAAGATATCGGGCTGGATGATGCTCACCTACGCCGTTGCCAAGAGCATCGACACCATCTACTGGGCAACCGTCACGGCTCCGGGCAAAGGCCTGGCGCTCAGCCATTTCTACACCAACAATGCCCTTTACGGCTACTGGATCCTCATCCTGGAAGTGGTCATCTGCGGCTGGTTGCCGGCCCTGCTGCTGGTTTTCGGAAAGACCCGCGAAAACAGGAAAATCCTCTGGCTGGCCGTGATTCTGGCCGTGATCGGCGTGAGCCTGAACCGCTGGGTGATGGTGCTTCAAGTGCTCGCCGTGCCGGTGATGCCCTTTATCAAGTGGATCCTGTATTACCCGAGTTGGCAGGAAGTCGCCACCACGCTGTTGCCGGTGGCCTACGGCATCATTCTGGTTGCGCTCTCTTACCGTTACATGCCTGTTTTTCCTCAGGAAGCGGAACTCAATCCTATCGAACCGTCATTGGGCGAGGTCGAGCCGTCCCAACTTGAAACCGGTGCGGCGGCCAATGTCCCCGAAGGGACTTTAGAACCGGTACGAGCCTAAATCGAGAGCACAGGAGGAGAGACATGTTTCCGTTTAGTTTCGAATGGGTTTGGGATATGGGTCATATGGTTTTTCACGGGGGGCTCTGGTACGCGCTGACCATCCTCGGACTCGGAATGACCTACTGCGTCGTCAAGGCGGTCATAGACACAGACAAAGGCAAGGGCAGCCACCATCACTGAACGTCGCGTCGGAAAATTTTACCGAAAGAAAAAGCGCTTGCTCCCTCATGCGGTTTCAAAAGGGCAAGCGTTTTTTTGTTGTTCGATAAAATATTCGGAGAAAATTTTATATGGACAAGATCGTTGTGGAGGGCGGTAGACCGCTGCGCGGCGAGGTCGCGATCAGCGGCGCCAAAAATGCCGCCTTGCCGGTCCTCATGGCCGCCCTTCTGACCGACGGCTGGAACACCTTTGACAATGTACCGGATTTGAGGGATATCGACAGCACTCAGCAGTTGCTGACGCACCTCGGCGCCGCGGTCGAGCGGTTCGGCGGCACGGTGCGGATCAATGCCGCCGGGCTCAACAATCCTGAAGCGCCTTATGATATCGTGCGCAAGATGCGGGCCTCAATACTGGTTCTGGGACCATTGGTGGCTCGGCTGAAACGGGCGCGGGTTTCGTTGCCGGGTGGATGCGCCATCGGCGCCCGTCCGATCAACTTACATCTCAAGGGCCTGACGGCACTGGGCGCGGCCATCGATCTTAATCACGGATACATCGAGGCCAAAGCCGACCGCTTGACCGGTGCCGACATCTATTTTGACATTCCCACCGTCACGGGCACGGAAAACCTCATGATGACAGCTGTTCTGGCCGACGGCACGACGGTCCTCAGGAATGCGGCCTGCGAGCCTGAGATCGTCGCCCTGGCGGACGTGTTGACCGGAATGGGCGCCTGTATCGAGGGGGCCGGAACCTCGATTGTCACGATCCAAGGTGTCGACGCCTTGCATCCGACCACATTTACCATCATTCCCGACCGGATCGAGGCCGGCACCTTCATGGTCGCCGCAGCCTTGACGCGGGGACAGGTCACACTGCGCGGCTGTGAACCGGCACATCTAAAAGCCTGCATCGACAAGTTGAAACTCGCCGGGGCCCGGATCAGCCTCGAGGACGACGGTCTAACCATTGCCGGCACCGAAGCGTTTAACAGCGTGGATGTCAGGACACAACCCTATCCGGGCTTTCCGACCGACATGCAGGCCCAGTTCATGGTGCTGATGTCGGTGGCTAACGGTCTGAGCGTCATATCGGAAACCATTTTTGAAAACCGTTTTATTCATGTCAGTGAACTGCGCCGCATGGGGGCCGATATCCGCATCACCGGAAATACGGCCGTCGTGCGGGGCGTTTCGCATCTGTCGGCGGCACCGGTTATGGCCACCGATCTGAGGGCCAGCGCATCTCTGATTCTCGCCGGCCTGGTGGCCAGGGGCACCACCGAGGTTCATCGCGTCTACCACCTCGACCGCGGCTACCAGGCCATCGAAAAAAAAATCGCCGCCCTTGGGGCCGCCGTCAGGCGGCTGCCGGCATAGGGATAGGCTCTCGGGAAACGCTCCGATCGATATGATTGGCGGCACCGATGGTCCTGAATGTATATGCACGCCCGGTCATTCCGCTCGCGCTTGCTTTTATGGTCGGCATTATCGGCGGGCTCTGCATACCGGGTATCGAGCCCGCGGTTCTGGTCGGCCTCACGGCGGCCTTCTGTGTCTCCGCCTTGCGCTTGTTGCGCTGCGAAAGCGCACGGCTCTCGCCATTGCTGATTTTCCTATTCCTCGGCTACCTCTCGCTGCAGCCCTGGATGGCACCGCGCTTTCCGCCGCATCACATCATTCATTTCACCGGTCAAGAAAAATGGCGCGTCACCGGAACCGTCGCTACGCGACCGGTGCCTCAGTTCAACCGGTACAGCTTCCTAATGGCGGTCGAACGGATAGAAGCCGTCGGCGTCTCCCGGCCGGTTACCGGAAGGATACGGGTCACCGCCATCGGGAGCGGATGCGGCCTTGTCAGCGGCGACCGCATCATGTTCGAGAGCCGGATACGTGAACCGCATAACTTTTATAATCCCGGCGGCTTCGATTACAAGCGGCATCTGGCCTTCCAAGGGGTCTGGGCGACGGCCTTCAGCTCCCTTGAATCCGTGACCATTTTGAGCGAAATTTCAAGAAACGGGAGCGGGAATTGGATCGACCGGGTGCGGGAGCAACTCCACGAGCTTATCGACACGACCCCTGCCGGCGAGCACCGGGGCGTTCTGGCGGCATTGATTCTCGGGGAAAAGGCTCGCCTGTCGCCGGAGACAACCCTCGCCTTTCAGCGGGTGGGCATCGGCCATCTCCTGGCCATATCCGGTCTGCACATCGGAATCGTTGCCGCAACGGTTTTTTATCTGTTGTCCGGCATTCTGTCGCGGATACCCAGGCTCCTTTGGAATGCCGAAACCCGCAAATGGGCGGCCATCGGGACTTTTTTCCCCGTGTTGGCATACGCGCTGCTGGCCGGCATGTCACCTTCCACCCAGAGAGCCTTGACCATGGTCGGTGTCTTTTTGCTGACTTTTCTGTTTGGCAGGGACCAGGATATTCTGAACACACTGGCCGTAGCCGCGTTGGCACTTCTCGCGGTCCATCCGCCCGTCTTTTTTTCAGCCTCCTTTCAGCTATCCTTCGCAGCCGTGTTGGCCATCATCTGCGGAGTGTCGTGGTTCCCGCTGATGCCGCTGCCGGCCTCTGCACCTCCGCCGGCGCGGGTCATCAGAAAATTTTCCCTCTTCGTTCTCGTGTCGGTATATGCCACCTTGGGAACCCTGCCGTTGACGATGTTTTATTTCAATCAGGTCTCGTTGATCGGAATTCTTGCCAACTGCCTGTTCGTTCCGATAATCGGTTTTGGCGTCGTGCCGGCGGGTCTCTCGGCGGCCATCTTCTTACCGGTGAGTCCGGCGGCGGCTGCGGCGATATTGAATCTGACTGCAGCCGTTCTCGCCCCGACCCTCAAGCTGGTGGGCTTGATGGCGCAGTTGCCCTTCTCGGCAATTCGTACCGTAACGCCCTCGCTGTTCGAGTGCGCCTGCTATTACCTGCTGGTCTGCACACTCGTGATCCTTATCACCCGCCGCAGGGCGGCCGGGTCGACGGCAGAGAGTCCTGAGCACCGGCCGGAATCAGACGGCACTGTCGCGGCGGCGCCCTCCGGCAGGGGCTTCAGACGCTGCCAGCCGATCTGGGTCGCCCTGGCGTTGGTTCTGTCTGCGATCGCGGTCGACGTCGGTTACTGGACCTATCAACGACTGGGACGTCAGGACTTGCGGGTCACCGTCCTCGATGTCGGGCAGGGCAGTGCGGCGCTGATCGAGCTGCCCGGAGGATACTGCATGCTGGTCGACGGCGGCGGGTATCCGGACAATGCTGTGTTCGATGTCGGTGCCCGGATCATCGCTCCCTTCTTGTGGCACAAGAAAATCAGAACCGTTGAGACTCTCGTCCTCACGCATCCCAACAGCGATCATTTGAACGGATTGATTTACATTGCCGAGCACTTCAACGTACAGAATATCTGGACCAACGGCGAGCCCGGGAAAACGTCGGGATATCGGCGCTTGATGCAAGTCATCAGCGACCAAAACATCACTCATCCCGTGTTTCGGCAGCTTGATCGCCGGGTGGACATCGCGGGGGTTGGGGTCGAGATTCTGAACCCGCCTTCCGGGTTTCTCGAACATCGACATGCGGAGCCGTGGCGGGATCTCAACAACAATTCCCTGGTCATCCGGTTTACGCGGGGTGCGATTTCGCTTCTTCTCTGCGGCGACATCACCGCCAAAGCCGAAAATGAGCTTGTTGCTCGGGAAGGTGAGCGATTGAAAAGCACCGTTTTGTTTGTCCCGCATCACGGCAGCAACTCATCGAGCACGCCTGGTTTCGTCGACGCCGTTCAACCCCGCATCGGCATAGTTTCGGCGGGGTGGCAGAACCGCTATCGCTTTCCCCATCCCGCCGTTTTGCAGCGCTACCGTGAGGCAAGAACCCGCCTGATGCGCACGGACCAAGACGGCGCGATTTTTCTTGAAACCGACGGCCGCCGGTTGTCCGTCCGCACGACCGTCAAGGGTCGCGGACGACATCCGGAAACCGGTGCTGAAAATATGTCCTACTAGAAATGTCACTCTTGCAGGTTATCGTAATAGGACTCGAGCTTGTCCTTATCCTCTTCGCTCAATAGTCCGAAATCAACCAGGACATCCCCGATGCCGTCTTGCCGCAGCATATCGATCTTGATGATGTCCTCGGGATCTCTGTCGGTGACGTTGTAGAAGGTATATTCATAGGTCAGTTGAGGTTTTTTTAATAATTTGAATTCTTTTTTATTGACCACGATGTGGTGACTTGCCAGGAAATAGGCAACGAACAACACCATGCCGCTGAAAAGATACTTTCTGATTCTTGCATTCATCACCACTTCCTTCCTGCGCCACTCAGCCCCTGGGGGTTGACCTTAAGCCCCGGGGCGATTTAAGCCGAAACGGATCTGACCTTGTTTAAATGGTTTATTTTATCACTGCCGGTCGTTTTAGGTCAACTCGGGGTCGGTTTAGCCGACCGCGACGGCAGCCGGCGCGATTCCGCTCACCGTGATGATCACAACCGGCAAAGGTGTCATCGTGCGGGGCCTGTTCTCCGCCGGACAAGCGTATTGTGAATATAAATTCATAGCGTGGTCAGACTTTTCATCGCGTCCGAACCGACTGTGAAAAAACGGCGCCCGCAGCCTTATAATCTGTTTGAAGAGTAATAATAGAGCGTTGACAAACCAAACCACCGACCGGCTTTTTCCTTGACAGAGCCGGTCGGGATTTGTTAAGCGAATGAATGTTCATTCATTTCAATCAGCGGGAGGAGATTGCGTATGAAAAAGATCAGAAAGGCTGCGGTGATCGGGTCCGGCGTCATGGGTGGCGGCATTGCCGCCTTGCTGGTCAGTTCCGGCGTGCGGACGTTGATGCTGGACATCCTGCCTCCGGACTTGAAGGATGAAGAAAAAAACGATCCAAAGGCGCGCAATCGCATCGTCGCGCAGGGTTTGGACAAGGTGTCGAAAGCCCGGCCGGCACTGCTCATGCATCCGCAGGATGCCGCGCGGATTGGCATCGGTAATCTCGAAGATGATTTCGAAAGGCTTGCCGACTGTGACTGGATCATCGAAGTCGTCGTGGAAAACCTGAAAGTCAAACAAAACCTCCTGAAAAAGATCGAGACGGTTCGGCGGCCGGGCACCATCGTCACCACCAATACCTCCGGGATTCCGCTCAAGGCCATGTCGGCAGGGCTGGGCCTGGAGTTTCGACAGCACTTCCTGGGAACTCATTTCTTCAATCCGGTGCGCTACATGCGATTGCTGGAAATCATCCCCGGTGAGGACACGTTGCCGGAACTTCTCGGTTTTATCGCCCAATACGGTGAAAAGGTTCTCGGAAAGGGCATCGTGTGGGCCAAGGATACGCCCAACTTCATCGGCAACCGCATCGGAGTTCAGGGAATCGTCAAGGCCATGCAGTTGATGCGCGAAGGGGGCCTGTCGATTCCGGCCGTCGATGCCGTCTTCGGTCCGGTCATGGGACGGCCCAAGACCGCCATGTTCAAGACCGCCGACTTGGTGGGACTGGACGTGCTTGCCCATGTCGCTCGCAACACCTATGCACTGGTGCCCGACGACGAAGGCCGGGACAGCTACGTGATGCCTGATTTCGTTCAGAGCATGATTGAAAAGAAGTTACTGGGCAATAAAAGTCAGAGCGGTTTCTATAAAACCGAACTGACACCCGAGTGGCAAAAGATTCGCAAAGTGATCGATCCGGATACACTGAGCTACGGCGAAGTCGAGCCACCGACCTACCCCTGCCTCGAGCGGGCGCGGCGCGCCCAGAGCTTGCAGGAAAGCATGCGGGCTGTGATCTACGGTGACGACAACCTGGCGCAGTTTGCCTGGAAAGCGCTGGCGGACAATTTGATTTACGCCGCCAACCGGATTCCGGAGATAGCCGACACGATCGTCGATGTCGACAACGCCATGCGCTGGGGCTTTAACTTCGAGCTCGGCCCCTTTGAAACCTGGGACGCGATCGGCTTGAAAGAGTCGGTTGAAAAAATGGAGCACGACGGTTTCCGGGTTCCCGACAAGGTCCGCGCGATGATCGCAGCCGGCCACAGCGCATTCTACAGGGCCGAAAACGGAACGGTCTACTATTACGATTTTGGCGCCGAAGACTACCGGGAACTCAAGGTCAGCCCCAACATCATCTCCCTCAAGGCGTTCAAGGCCGCCGGCAAAGTGATCAGAAGCACGCCTTCCGCGACCCTGGTCGATCTGGGTGACGGCGTGGCCTGCCTCGAATTCCACACCAAAATGAATGCCTTGAATGCGGAAATACTGGACTGCCTGGCACAAGCGCTCGACCATGTCGATGCCAACGGGGTCGGACTGGTCATCGGTAACCAGGCCGGCGGCATGCCCGGCGCCTTTTCCGCCGGTGCCGATCTGAAGGGCATTCTCGGGGCCGTGAAAGAGAAGCGCTTCGACGATATCGAAAAGATGGTGCACGATTTGCAGATGGTGCTGCAGCGGGCGAAGTATGCGCCTTTTCCGGTTGTGGCGGCGCCTTTCGGATTGACCCTTGGGGGGGGGTGCGAAGTCTGCCTGGCGGCTGACCGGATCGTCGGCCACGCCGAACTCTACATGGGCTTGGTGGAAATCGGTGTCGGACTGCTGCCGGCCGGCGGAGGCTGCCTTAATCTTTGGCGACGGACCCTGCAGACGATTCCGGCCGCGGTCACGGATATCGATCTGGGGCGCTTCTTCATACCCGTGTTCATGAACATCGCCATGGCCAAGGTCTCCGCTTCAGCCGCCGATGCTCGCGCCAACGGCTTTCTCGGCGCGCGGGATCGGATCGTCTTCAACCGCGACTACCTGATCGGCGAGGCCAAAAAAGAAGTCTTGAAAATGGTGGATGAGGGCTACGCCCCGCCTTTCGGAGGGACGATCAAGGTTTTCGGCGAGTCGGCCCAGGGCATGATTGCCGCCGAAATTTACAACATGCGAAAAGGCGGCTTCATCTCCGAATATGATGCCCTGCTGGCCAAGCGGATCGCTTTCGTCATCAGCGGCGGTGAAGTCCGGACCAACAGCGAACTGGACGAAGAGGTAATTTTGGCGCTTGAACGCCGGACGTTCATGGATCTGCTCCGCGAGGATAAAACAGTCGCCCGGATCGAGCACATGCTCAATACCGGCAAGCCGCTGCGCAACTAAGCGCCTGAAACACCGTCAGGCGGATGTCAAAATGGGTCCGCTGAATTTTTACCGCGGAGGATAAAAACATTTATACGGCTTTTCGAATGTCGACGGTCCAGTCGCGCTCGTTTTTCCACGGGAGCTTACCGTCAGCATCGTATTGAAAAGGGGGTAAGGACATGAAAGAGGCCTACATCGTCACTTCCATTCGAACACCGGGGTGCAAACGCAGCAAAGGGGCTTTCACCGACACGCGACCGGAGGATTTGCTTTCCTTTATCCTGACCAGCGCGGTTGACCGCACGCCCAACCTTCAGAAAAAGGACGTCGAAGATATCATGGTGGGGTGTTGTTTTCCCGAGGCCGAGCAGGGCTTGAACATCGGTCGGATCGTCAGTCAGATTGCCGGTTTTCCGGTCGAGGTAACCGGTGCAACCGTGAACCGGTTCTGCGCTTCAGGCCTGGAAGCAATCGCCGCCGCGGCCTTGAAAATAATGGCGGGTTGGGCGGATATCGTTGTCGGCGGCGGGGTAGAGTCGATGACGTATATTCCGATGGGCGGTTTCATGCCTCGTCCGCATCCCGAGTACACCCGTGAACACGCCGGACTTTATGTGTCGATGGGTATCACGGCCGAAAATGTTGCCCGGCGCTTCAACATCGCTCGTGAAGATCAGGACGCATTTGCGTATCAGTCACAGATGCGAGCCGCCAACGCCAAGAAAAACAAGCTTTTTACCGAACTGGTGCCGACTCCGGCCACGAGATTCGTCCGACGGCAGGACGGCACTTACAAGAAAGAAACCTTTGTCCAGGCGTTCGATGACGGCATCCGCGACAGTACGACCCGCGAAGGATTGGCGTCGCTGTCGCCCGCCTTCGCGGCCGGCGGTACGGTAACGGCCGGCAATTCATCCCAGACGACCGATGGTGCGGCGGCTGCGGTCATCATGAGTGCAGAGAAGGTCAAGGAACTCGGGGTTCAACCGCTCGCCAAGCTGAAGTGTTACTCGACGGTGGGGTGCAAGCCGGAGGAAATGGGGGTCGGACCGCGTTATGCCATTCCGAAACTGCTCGATATGGCCGGACTGGCTCTTGCCGACATCGGCCTTTTTGAAATCAACGAGGCTTTCGCCTCCCAAGCGCTCTACTGTATCCGCGAGCTCGGCCTGGACATGGAAAAAGTGAACGTCAACGGCGGCGCGATTGCCCTCGGACATCCCCTGGGGTGTACCGGTGCCAAACTGTGCGCCACCCTGCTGGCCAACATGAAAGCCAGGGGGGTCCAATACGGTATCGAGTCGATGTGCATCGGCGGCGGCATGGGTGCGGCGGCTTTGTTCGAGCTCTGCGATTAGCCGCCGAAAGATGAAAAACGTTCATTGACGTCTAAAAGCTGAAGCTCTCGAACCGACCCCCCTCGAGATCAATGGACAGCATGCGGTTGCGGATGACCTGCCCGCGTTTGAGCAGGATCTTGATGACTTCCATGGCCTGGATGCTGGCGACGATGGCAGGCGTCGGTGCCGGCACGCCGAGAACGGCTTCCGGACGACCCGGATCGTTTCTTTGAGCCGGCGCCTCGCCATAAATTTGCCGCAAACCAGGATCTCCGGGGAAAATCGTCATGACCTGCCCGTCGAAGCCGGCCAAGGCACCGTGTACGAGGGGAAGCCCGAGTCTTTGTGCGGCGCCTCCGATCGTCATTCGGTCGGCGATGGTGTCCAACGCATCGACCACCACGTGTACTTCTGCCAACATAGCATCGGCATTGGCCGTTGTCATTTTTTGCCGAAACACGCTTACCTCAACTGCCGGATTGATGTCGCGGATTTTACTTGCAGCCTGCTCCGCTTTGGGCTTGCCGATATTCGCGGTGTCGGACAGGGCCTGACGGTTCAAATTGGTTTCGTCGAAAACATCTCCATCAACCACGGTCAAAAAACCGATCCCGATGCGCGCCAGCAGGAGGATAACCGTCCCGCCCAACCCGCCGGCGCCGACAACGGCTACCCTGGAGTTTGCGAGCCTCAGCTGGTCTTCAAGTGCGAGAATGTCCCGGTTGCGAACGTAGCGACTTGGCCAGATGTTTTGGTTAAGCGCCGCAAGGTAAACATCTCGCATGCTGCAGGCGCAGCTTTCGGAAAGCCGCCGGGCCGGGTCATCTCCCATGACCCGGACATTTCGGCCGGCCGGGTCGGAAACCGGCTCCGCTATGTCGCGTACCAATTTTTCGAGTCGTGCGCTGGTGACCGAGTCCATCGGCCGCTCCTTTTCAGCAGCAGATGCAAAAAAAAGTCCCGTTTCCTTCGAATAAACCGCAACCGCTAAAAAGGCAAGTGCTCCTGTTCCGGAGGGGCCGCCGTAAATATTTACGCCAAGGCCCTGCGGCCGCAAAGACCTTGAAAAGTAACGCGTTCAGATATACTTTACCCATAAATTGTCGATTAAATGCGGAAAATGAGCTCGTCGTCATCGGACGCGGACCAGCTGCCCGCAAACGAACGAAAGAAACCATCAGATGAAGATTGAAGCCAATTTATATGCGACGCTGGCGCGCTATTTGTCCAACCGACATGAAAAAGGCCGCTGCGTTATCGATATCGCCGACGGTGCCACTGTCGGGGAGGTATTGCAGCACCTCAACATACCGGTTGAGCAGGTGAAGCTCATCTTTGTCGACGGGGTGCATGCCGGATGCGAATCGATCCTGAAAGACGGCAGCCGTGTGGGCGTCTTTCCTCCGGTGGGCGGCGGATAGCCCGATGATCGGTGGTTGCCGGATGGCACTTGCCTGCGCAGACAAGCCGTGTGGGCTATTGGGTGTTGACCTGAAGAAAAATCGTATCTTTGTCTTTTACACGTGAGCTTAGTTCGTCAATGCCGATCGGGCTGCCGTCCAGCATGGCCTGACGGCATCCCTGCCGGAGAAAGTCAAGGCAGCGCGCGAAGACCTCTGCCAACTCCACGCCCCTTATCCAAATGCCGCGCGCCAGCAGCAAGGGCCCGACCTCACGGGTGGTCATGTTGAAAAGCTTCACGATCACACTACCCTCACACGCGACATGATCGGCGTCTTCGCTTTGGTAGGTGATGTCTTTTCGAAGGGCGGCCAGAGCGCCGCCTTTCCTTAAAACGGCGCCGGCCAGGCCGGGCATGGCGGCCGAGAGCGCTACGGTTGCGCCTTCAGCTATGGTCGCGCGGCTGACGTCATCGACCGGGTGGCCGTTGAGAAATACGGTTTGAACCCTGTTCTCCAGATAGTCTTCCGCCAAACCGAGTTGGCGGCACATCAGTTCCTTCAAGCTGCACTCCAGGCAAGCGGCGATGCGAACGCCACGCGCCAATAAGGGCGTGAAGCAAGGCGGAATGACTGCCGGTTCAACCAGCAAATACAGCCTTGGGGGACTGCCGTTTCTCATAACCGTCACAATTCCCGATTTTATGCTAAGCGGGCCGGGCGCGCACGCCGGTTGCCGATGTCTTGATTTCGGCCGGGGGTCATCTGGGCCTTGGCACCCGGCGCTGCCGGCCCTGCAGGGGTTTAAAAATGGGGAACCCGCGGGCGGCGCTCCCCATTCGACCGGTCTCCGTCCGCGGTGCTACCAGTTGAACACCTGGTCCAGATCTTGATCTTTGACCTTGAAGGTGACGTTGTGGGGCGGCAGTTTCTCTTTCAGGAAGTAGTCCGGCAGCCGGTCGTCCTTGGCGGTAAAACCGGCGCGGGTGTTGAAGTCGCGTTCGGTCTTGAGCACCGACTTGCCCAGGGCGGCCACCCCGTCTGCCGTGAGCTCCCCACCGTAAAAGGCGTTGATCATATCGATCAAAGCCTGGAAGGTCTC
>JBFYWB010000006.1:0-16114 GCA_041299015.1 Deltaproteobacteria bacterium | reverse complement strand
CCAGGCTCAGGGAGGTCGTGCCCAGGGCCTGCCGCGTCTGCAGCATCAGCATGTTGGCGCCTTCCTCGTTCATGTCGGCGATGGTGAGGTTGACGGCACCGTCTTCCAGGGTGTTGATCATCTTTTCGGTGAAATCCTGGCGAATGGTGACGACGCTCAGGTTGCTTGACAGTGTTTGCGATTGTGTCCTCAAGTTAGTTTTAGCTGTATCCAAATCGAGGATAGCAGCATCGATATCGGTGTTCGCAGCCCAGCTGCCGGCCATTATATCAATCGCAAGACCGGTTGAGGAACCGTCAAATCCTGTAATAGTAAGACTACTTAATGCTTCTTCATCGAAGAAAACCGTCAGTTCTTCATCAGTTCCACCCAAAAAATTGATGCCTTTGTATCCGGAATCTTCCGCAAGTTCATCAATTTGAGTCAAAAGAGCGTCATACTGAGCACCCAAGGCAGCTCTTTCTATTGCGCCGTCAGTTTCTGAAATTGATCTTGCGGACTGCGCGGTCGCCTTGGCGGCGGCGATGAGGTCCAATATGCCCTCGATGCCGTTGTTGGCGGCCTTGATGGTCTGGATGGCCTCGCTCATGTCGTCTTTGCGGAAGGCCAGGTCGCCGGCGCGCTGCTCATGGTTCTGGGCCGCGAAGAATTTGATCGGGTCATCCAGGGCGGTCTGGACTTTTTTGCCGGTGGACAGGCGGCTCTGGGTGAGGTCCATCGCCTTGCTGGTCTGCTGCAGCGAGAAAAGATTCGAGCGCATTGCCGATGTTAAGGTAATGTCCATGGTGGTGCTCCTTTCCTAGGGGTTGGTTGTACCGGCCTCCTGCCGGTGTTCGCTGTTACCGCTGTTTCTCGGGGCATTTGCTGGTCAGGTTCGGTTGAGGCCTCCGTTGCGGACCGTTGCCCTGCCTTCACTGTCCATTATCGGGCCCGGTTGGCGGAACTTGAGGAAATTTTGAGGGGGCCGGTTCCGGGGTCCGGGGCGGACCGCGCCGCGATGTCGCGTCGATCGCCGCTGCCACGCCGGGGCCTCCCGTCCGGCTGCGCTGCGAAAACCCAGAACAATTTGACATTACAACGGATTCACGTCCGGCCGGCCGGGCGTGAATACGCCCGGGTGGAAAATATTGGCTTTTTGCACAGCCGGCGCGGTTTGCAAACTGCGAAATGGGGTTCATCCACTGTAGGCCAAATGCAATACATTAGATTACAGCAGCTTAAGCGCCTTTCGCGATGGATTTTGACAGCGCCTGACGACCGGGCCGAAGATGGCCTTCCAATTGGCAACGACGTCGGGGGCCGCCGCCGGATCGCTTATAAATAAATAAATTACAGATAGATAGGTTGGTATTCGCCGACTGGTCCCGGAATTGGAGACCAGCACGGCGGCCGGCGCTTTTGCAATTTGCAATCCCCGCGCCCCTCTTGCCCCCATTCCTTGCGGGCGGCTCCAAGGGGTAACTCCTGGAATTGCGCGGGCGGTTAAAAATCTTTTCTTCCGGCGAGACGGTCCGCTCGCGTGTCAATACCAAAATGTGGTGTCCGGGATGTCTGCACGTGAACACATCTTGTCTTTTGGCGTCGCACGCGCTGCCGGCCGTCGTCATCGACGCATCGGCCGGGCCCTCAGGTTGCGGGGCGTGGCATGCTCCTTGCTGAGACCCGATGGCTGCGCCGGCTCGACACCATACCTAACCGCTACCCGGAGGAGGGTGATTTGCTGAATCTCGCTGCTGCTGATGACGCCATTGTCGTGGAAGCCGAGGAGAAACCGTGTGAGTGCCGCAGTGCCGCTGACGACTGCCAGCCGACCGGATTTCTGGGGATTATCGGCGGAAGTGACAAAATGCGAAAGGTTTTCCAGTTGATCCGGAGGGTGGCGGACTCCGACAGCACCATTTTAATCAGCGGAGAAACCGGCACCGGCAAGGGGCTGGCGGCCAAGGCGATTCACTGCTGCTCCCAGCGCAAGGACAAGCCCTTCGTCGCCATCAACTGCGGCGCGATTCCCGAGAACCTGCTGGAAAGCGAGCTGTTCGGCCACGTCAAGGGGGCGTTCACCGGGGCAACCGCCAACAAGGTCGGAAAATTCGAACGGGCGCATGGCGGCACGATTTTCCTGGACGAGATCGGCGACATGAGCCCGGAGCTCCAGGTGAAGTTGTTGAAAGTCCTGGAAGAGGGCGAGTTCGAGCCGGTCGGCGGCAACCGGACCATCAAGGTCGACGTGCGCATCATCGCCGCCACCCACCGGGACCTCGACGAGGAGGTTCAAAAGGGGACCTTTCGCGAGGACCTGTTCTACCGGCTGTTCGTGATCCCGATCCAGCTCCCGGCGCTGCGGCATCGCCGCGCGGACATCCCGCTGCTGGCGGCCGATTTTCTGAATAGCCTCAACCGCAAGAACAACCGCCGCGTCGAGGGCTTCACCGAAGAGGCCGTGGCCGTCCTGACGAATCATGCCTGGCCGGGCAATGTCAGGGAACTGAAAAACATGCTCGAAAGGATCGTCGTTCTCAAGGGTGAAGGCCGCATTGCCGCCAGGGATCTGCCGGTTCCATCGAAGGATACGGCGTTCAGCCCCGGCGTGCCGCTGACCGCCATCGGCGCGGAGGGGTTTTCCCTGAACACCGCCGTCACCGAATTCGAGAAGGCGTTGATCGTTCAGACCCTGGAAAAGACCAAGTGGGTCAAGAACCAGGCGGCCAAACTTCTGCAGCTCAACCGCACCACACTCGTCGAAAAGATCAAGCGTCACCGCCTCGAACCCGAAGCGCTGTGATTGCGCCAGGGATGCGGACCCTATAGGATGCCAGGATTCGGGGGGAAGTAGAAGACGCCCGAACCGGTCCTGAAGCGATAAGCAATAAAAACCACTGTGAGTGCCTTGGGGCTTTGCTCAGACGCGGCGGCGCCCGGCCAAGGCGCGGATGCATCAAATCGGCGGCGATCCGATCCGGTTCCCGAGTTGATTTCCACCCTTTCGCTTTCTTCTTCCTTTTTCTTCCTTTTATTCCGGCAGTGCCACGCGCCAGGATGGCTGCCCTGCGATCGCTATCGGCATGGCTTGCAGTCAAGTCGCTTACATTACTGCGGGCGTCAAAGACCTGACGTGAACAGCGGCGAGTTTTGACGACGCATCCCGCTTTACGATCTCTTCTGCGACACGTCGCGCTGCGGGAGAAACGAGGCAATGACGATGCTTCCGGCCGTATGGGCCGTAGAGAGCCCAGGCGGCCGGCAGTAAAGATGCAGTAAACGGGTCTACTCGGTCGCGAACGGGCCGGGATCGAAGTTTAGGCCGGATGGCACGGAATTTGAAGTGATTACTGCCCGGTCGCGTCCGCGGGGCGCCGGCCGTATCTCTCGACAAATTCTTCTAACGGCGATCGGCGCGTAAAACGGATCGCGTCGACGAAGGGCCGCATGGTTTAACCGGATGCAGACGCAAACGATTTTGATCGTCGAGGATGATCCCGATGTGCGCGCCATGCTGGCGCGCACGCTCGGCTGCAGCGGTTATGCCGTCGACGGCGCGGCCGACGGGCCGGAGGCCCTCGCGAAGATCAGGGCCAACCGGTTCGCCTTGGTCATCACGGACGTGCGTCTGCCGCAGATGAGCGGGCTGCAGCTGCTGGATGAGATCAAGCGGGCCGCGCCGCGGCTCCCGGTCATCGTCATCACGGGGTACGGTTCGGTGCAAAATGCGGTGGCGGCCATGCAGGGCGGGGCGAGCGATTACCTGCTCAAGCCGTTTTCGAACGAAGCTCTCCAGGCCGCCATCGGTCGGGCCGGGATCGCTTCGCCGGCAAGGACCGCCGCCCGGCCGGATCGCGGTTCTCGCGCGGCCGAGAAGCGTATCGTCACCCGGGACCCGCAGTTTCTGAGTCTCCTGAAGGTGGCCGAGAACATCGCCGCCAGCTCCACAACCGTGCTCATTCAGGGCGAGAGCGGAACCGGCAAGGAGCTTCTGGCGCGTTTCATTCACGAACGCGGCGGCCGCGGAGAGGAACCGTATGTGGCGGTCAACTGCGCCGCGCTGCCCGAGACCCTGGCGGAGAGCGAACTCTTCGGCCACGAAAAAGGGGCCTTTACCGGAGCGGCCGACCGCAAGATCGGTAAATTCGAGGCCGCCGGGCGCGGGACGATCGTTCTGGATGAAATCAGCGAAATGTCGCCGGCCCTGCAGGCCAAGCTGCTGCGCGTCCTGCAGGAACGGCAGGTCGACCGCATCGGCAGCCATCGTCCGGTGCCGATGACGGCCCGGGTGATCGCCGTCAGCAACATCGATCTCAAGGCTGCCGCGGAGGCCGGGAAATTCCGCAAGGACCTTTTTTACCGTGTCAATGTCCTGCCCCTGAAGATTCCCCCCCTGCGGGAGCGCAGAGGGGATATCGACTTGCTGGCGCGTCATTTCTGCGAAACATACGCCCGGGCCAACGGCAGGCTGAGTGCGATCTCCGCTGCGGCGATGACGCTTTTACTGAGACACAACTGGCCGGGAAACATTCGCGAGCTGGAAAACACCATCGAACGCGCGGTTCTGATCGGCACGGGCACCGAGATAGGGCCGCAAGAGCTGATCATCGAACCCGGTGAGGCCGTGGTTCAGCCTGCTGAGAGCGCGGGCATCCGGGCGGGGGTGACGGTCAGGGACATGGAACGCAAGCTGATCATGACCACGCTCAAGGCGGTCAACCAGAGCCGATCCCAGGCCGCCGCGATGCTGGGGATCAGCATCCGGACCCTGCGCAACAAGCTCAATGAATACCGGGAGATGAACACCGAAGGCTGCCGCCGGGCCTGTTGAGGGGGCCGCCGGCCGAACGAACATTGCCGCGACGAAGCGCACGCTTCGGCGGTCAGCCTGAATCGAGGAGAAATAATATGGAGAGTGTCAAGCTGTTTGGCGGTTCGATCGAACTGCTTCACCACGCCCTCGATGTGCGCTCGTCGAAACACAATGTCATCGTGTCGAACATCGCCAACGCCGATACGCCGAACTACAAGGCGTTTCGCGTCGAGGTCGCGCAAGAGATGGAAAAATTCGCCGCCGGTACCGGACGTCTGCAACTGCGGCGCACACAGCCGGCTCACATGCCCCAGACGGCCGCCTCCGAAATTCGCGGCACCGCGCGGGTGGACGACGGCCCGCAGTTCAGCCTGCGCGGAG
Source organism: Deltaproteobacteria bacterium (assembly GCA_041299015.1). Lineage (GTDB taxonomy): Bacteria > Desulfobacterota > Desulfobacteria > Desulfobacterales > SG8-13 > JARFQH01. The sequence goes on along the minus strand of JBFYWB010000006.1, from coordinate 10,941 downwards.
ACGGCAACACGGTGGACATCGACCGCGCGATGGCCGACCTGGCGGAGAACAACCTTTTGTACAACGCGGCGGCCCAGATCATCCAGCAGAAGTTTCAGGGACTCAAGTCCGCCATCCTCGGCGGCGACGGAGGCAGGTAAAAATGGATTTCTTCGGTTCGCTTCACACGAGTTCAACGGGGCTCGCCGCGCAGCGTCTGCGGATGAACCTCATTTCCAGCAACCTGGCCAACATCAATACCACGCGCACGGCTGAAGGCGGCCCTTACCGGCGCAAGGACGCCGTCTTCGCGGCGGTGCAGGCGCAGCGATCCTTCGCAAGAACCCTTGAAGACGCCCGCAGAGGCGAACGTGCCGACGTTAAGATCGCCGGGGTGGTGGAGGACCCGGATCCCTTTCAAAAGAAGTACGACCCCCACCACCCGGATGCCGACCAGATGGGATACGTGCTGGTTCCTAAAATCAACCTGATGGAAGAAATGGTCAACATGATCACGGCCACGCGCAGCTACGAGGCCAATGTGACGGCCATAAAGGCCACCAAAAGCATGGCGCTGAAAGCGCTCGAGATCGGTCGTTAAAAATGAAAATAGAGACTCTTGCATCGACTCCGTCAATGAAACCGCTGTCCGCCGTATTTCAAGCGCCTGACGCGCGATCTTCCGCGCCTTCCTTCGGGGCGGTTATGCGGGAGGCGGTGGATTCAACCAGCCGGCTCCAGGAGCAGGCCGATAGGGAAATACAAGCGCTTGCCGTCGGTAAGAACGGTGACCTGCACAAGACCATGATCGCCATGGAGGAGGCCGGCGTGTCGTTTAGCCTGCTGATGCAGGTTCGGAACCGAATCGTGGCCGCTTACCAGGAAATCATGCGCATGCAGATCTGAAATTGAAACGTAAAGCGGTCTTTCTGATCATACTCCTGGTAGCCGCCGGAACTTGCCACGCGGGTGAGAGTGACTGGAGGTTCAAGTTCTTCGGCATCGACGTAAACGACTTCAAGGGCCGGTCGATCTTCAAGATCGCCCTGGGCGTCGGGGCATCGTTTCTCGCCCACGAAGCCGGACATTTCATCGCCGGGTATGCCGTCGGCCATGAGGTCCATATGCGGCACGGTGCGGCCTGGGCCGATGACTACGAGAACATGAGCACAACCGAGAAGGAAATCTTTCACGGCGGCGGATTTATCGCCCAGGTCCTGGTCGGCACGGTTATCACGGCGATACCGGCGACCAGGCACAGCGATTTTAGTCTGGGATTCAACGCAGCCACGGCCAGCGTCGTCGGCGGGTATGCCTTCAAGACCAACAACGAGAGCCATCCTCACAGTGATGTCGCCCAAATGCAATATGGCGCCGCGGCGGCCGTCACGACAGCGGCATACGCGGCGGCCTTAACCTACATCAACCTGGACAAGTATCGGTGGGCCGATGAAATGGCAACGGATGAAGGAGAGCAGTAAATGCCACTGACCGAAACCGGCAATCAGATCAAAAACCTGCTGGCAAGTCTCAGTCCGGCCAAGAAAATCACCCTGGCCGTGATGGTCATCGGCACGCTCGCCGGCTTTGTCCTGTTGATGTCCTGGGCCGGAGAGCCGGAGTACCGCAATCTTTACGCCAACCTGGAGCCCGAGGATGCCGGCGAAATCCTGAACTACTTGAAGGAACAAAGAGTTCCGTATCGGGTCAGCCAAAGCGGCGCCGGCATCGATGTCCCCGACGACCGGGTCCACGAATGCCGCATGTCCCTGGCCTCCAAAGGCTTGCCTCAGGGAAGCGGTGTCGGGTTCGAGGTTTTCGACAACACCAAGCTCGGCATGACCGAGTTCGTCCAGAACGTCAATTACCAGCGGGCATTGCAGGGCGAATTGGCACGCACGATCAACCGCATTGCCGAAGTCGAGAGTTCCCGGGTTCACATCGTCATGCCGGCCAAGTCGCTGTTCATCGAGCAGGAGGAACCGGCGACCGCATCGGTTGCCGTGAAACTGCGGCGCGGCAAGTGGTTGACGGCCGAGCAGGTTCAAGGCGTCGTGCACCTGGTGTCCTCGAGCGTATCGCGCCTCAAACCCGAAAACGTCACCGTGGTGGACACCTCCGGCAAGCTGCTGGCCGGCTTTTCGGATCGTTCGGACTTAACGCGGCTCAGCTCCGAGCAACTCGATTACCAGGAAAACCTTGAACGCAGCCTGGAGGGGCGGATCAAATCGATGCTCGAAAAAGCACTCGGCCGCGACAAGGCCATCGTCAGGCTTTCCTGCGCCCTCGATTTCAAGCGTCAGGAAATGACCGAGGAACGGTTTTATCCCGAAAACCGGGTGATCCGCAGCGAGCAGATGCTGCAGGAGAAATCGGGGGAGCCGGCGGCGATTCCGGCCGGTATTCCGGGGGTGCGGTCCAACATTGCCAGGAACGCGGCGGGCACCGAGACCGGGAAAACCGAATTCGAGAAGAATGACCGCACGGTCAACTATGAGATCGGCAAGCTCACCAGCCACACGATCGAGCCCCTGGCGCGCCTCAAACGCGTATCGGTGGCCGTGATCGTCGACGGAACCTACCAGTTGCCGGAGAAGCCGGCCGACGGCCGCGAGGCGAAGTACATTTCCCGGACAGCCGAAGAAATGGCGCAGCTGGAAAAAATCGTGAAGGGTTCGATTAACTTCGACGCCGATCGCGGCGACACCGTCGAGGTGGTCAACATTCCCTTTCAGGTCGAAAAAGCGGCCGGCGTCCCCGAAGATCATCCGCCGGTTGGTTGGGCCGAGCGGTTGCGGCCGTTCAGCGGACCGCTCAAGTACACGCTTCTGGGCATCTTTTTGATGTTTTCCTTCCTGTTCGTGGTGCGACCGATCACCAAATGGTTGACTTCCGGGAGCTCCAGCGGCGTCGAACTCCTGCAACACTTGCCCAAGACCGTCGGCGAGATCGAACGCGAATTCGGCGGCGTCAAAGCCAGCATGCCCTACCGGGACGAGATCAACCGCCTGCTGACGGCCGAGGGGGATATATCCGCGGACGTGATGCGGGACTGGTTGAAAGAGAGTTAGCGTATGGATCCGAGAAACCTGCCCGGCTCGCTGAAGGTCGCCATTCTGATGCAGTCGCTCGACAAGGCGGCGTCGCAGAAGATCATCAGCGGCTTGAACGACAATGAGCGCAAGCTCATTCACAGCCACCTGAACCAGCTCGGGCCGGTGGCGCCGGTCCTGGTCGAGAAGGTCGCCCGGGAGTTTGCCCAAAAAATACAGCAGGCCCGCAGCCGCCGCTCGGGCAACGGCGGTTCGGCCGGAGCGGCGACCAAACAGGCCGATGACCCGCAGAATCCGGCCGGCGGTTCGCGCCTCAAGGCCGTGCTGTCCCTGGCACCCGACCAACTCTTCGATTTGATCAAGGATGAGCACCCGCAGACGATCGCCATCGTTCTGGTTCACCTCGAAACCGCCGTGGCCAGCGACATTTTGGCGAAGATGGCCGATGAGCTGAAGACGGAGGTGGCCATGCGGATCGCCGGCCTGGACAAGGTCAGTGCCGGGATGGTGGCGGAGATCAACTGCGTGTTCGAAGAGATTCTGAAGAACAAGGATACCGCCGTCACCCGGCTGACCGGAGGCGTCGAGCGTCTGGCGGAAATCCTGAACCAAAGCGATGAACACTCCAGCCAGTTGATTTTAGGGGCCATCGAAGAAGGCACTCCCGAGCTTGCGGCTCAGATCAAGCAGATGATGTTTGTTTTCGAAGACCTCGTTCTGGTCGACGACCGCGGTTTCCAGAAAGTCCTGCGCAAGGTCGAAACCGGCGAACTGGCGACGGCCCTGAAGGCGGCCTCCGAGGAAGTCAAAGACAAAGTCTTCCGCAACATGTCGGCCCGCGCCGCTGAAATGCTGCAAGAAGAGATGGCCAACATGGGACCGGTGCGAATGAAGGATGTGTCCGATGCGCAGCAAAAAATCACCGCGATCATCCAGGAAATGGACAGCAAGGGCGAGTTGATCATCGGCGGCCGCAGGGGTGAGGAGTTCGTGGCCTAAACCAGGGAGAAGATGCCATTGAGACAGGAAAACGCCTTTCAGCGCCACTACTTTCCGGAAATACCGCTCAACCGCACCGATGGCGCCCGGACGCTGCGCACGGAGGTTCCCCGCTTTCCCGCGCACGGTTTCGTGCGTGACGGCGGCGGCGCCTGGTCGAATCTAGCCCAGGACGACACGCTGGCCTCCGCCCTGGCCCATAAGTCACCGGCCGAGATCGAAACCCAGGCCTATATTCGCGGGTTTAACAAGGGCGAGAAGGCCGGTCTCGAATCGGCGCGGGACAAGATCGACTCCGCGGCACGAATCCTGAAAGAGGCCGTCGAGGCCTTCCGGCGCGCATGTAAGCGGATTGAGCACGATACCGAGAAAGAAATCGTCGAACTGGCGCTGGCCGTTGCCGAACGGATTGTCGACCATGAGATTTGCACCAATCGCGAGGGCCTTGTCGCGCTGGTGCGGGAGGCGCTGCAGAAGGTCGCGAATCGGGAGGTGGCCGTGATCAAAATGAACCCGTCCGATATCGAATTCCTCGACCGGCTGCAGTTGCCGCTGGCGGGCCTTTTGGGGAATCCGGACGCAGCGCGGATCGAAGCCGACGAGGGCATCGGGATCGGCGGTTGCCTGATCGAAACCGACGGCGGCGACATCGACGCCCGAATCGAAAGCAAGCTGCGGGTCGTCGCGGAGACTTTTCGGAAAAAGCTGGGGCAAGCTTTTCCGGAAAGCGGGATCGCAGTCACGCGTGGCAGGGTAAAGGCGTGATGGACTCCGCGCTCGATTTGCGAAAATATCACGCCTGTCTGGATGGATGTGATCTGGTCCGTGCCCGGGGGCGGGTGACCAACGTCATCGGTCTGATGGTCGAAGCCGTCGGTCCGGTCTGCCGACTGGGGACGGTGTGCGAGATCCAGCCCGACGACGGGGCGCGCGGCGTTGCTGCCGAAGTCCTCGGATTTCGCGACGGCCGCGTTTTGTTGATGCCTTTAGAGGAGATGCACGGCATCGGTCCCGGCTGCCTGGTGACCTCACGGCAGGACCGAGCGGTCATGCCGGTCGGAAGAGGTCTGTTGGGTCGGGTCGTCGACGGCCTCGGGCTTCCGATCGACGGCAAGGGCTCGATGGTCAGTGAGGTCGACTATCCCATCTACGCCGAGCCGTTAAATCCCTTACAGAGACCGCGTATCCACACCCCTCTGGACATCGGCGTGCGGGCTGTCAACGGCTTGCTGACCATTGGCTGCGGGCAACGCGTCGGTATTTTTGCCGGCTCCGGGGTCGGCAAGAGCGTTCTGCTCGGAATGATCGCCCGCCACACGGCCGCGGACGTCAACGTGATCGCGCTGATCGGAGAGCGGGGCCGGGAGGTCAACGAATTCATCGAAAAAGAACTCGGTGAAGAAGGGTTGAGCCGCTCGGTCATCGTCGTGGCGACCTCGGATCACCTGCCCCTGATCCGTTTGCGGGGCGCTTACATCGCCACAGCCATCGCCGAGTACTTCAGGGACCTCGGTAAGAACGTCCTGCTGATGATGGATTCGGTCACCCGTTTTGCCATGGCCCAGCGCGAAATCGGCCTGGCCCGCGGCGAGCCGCCGACCACCAAGGGCTATACGCCCTCGGTTTTCACGCTGCTGCCGCGCCTGCTGGAACGGGCCGGAACCGCAGCCGGCAGCGGGACCATCACCGGGCTCTATACCGTCCTGGTTGAGGGTGATGACACCAACGAGCCGATCGCCGACGCTCTGAGGGCGATTCTGGACGGCCACATCTGCCTGTCGCGCGAATTGGCCATGCAGAATCACTACCCGGCCATCGATGTCCTGAGCAGCATCAGCAGGGTTATGGACGATGTCGTCGGACACGGTCAACGGGAGTGCGCCCGGATGTTCAAATCGATCTTGGCCACCTACAAAAAGTCCGAAGACCTGATCAACATCGGTGCCTATGTCGCCGGAAGCAACAACCGGATCGACCGCGCCGTTCGCATGATCAACCGCATCAATCAGTACCTGACCCAGGCCGTCGACGCACGGGTGAGCCTTGCGGAGAGCGTGCAGCAGCTCGAAGAACTGATCCTGCAGGCGGGCTGCGCCGCCGCGCATACGGGCACTGCCGAAGAGCCGGCCTGAGCCGGCGGCTTGGCGGTAGATTGCCTGTCGCCCGGCGAGCGGACCGGATCGTTTTCTCTGGTCGTCAAGCAAGTGCCCGCGTCCAAGGATATACTTCTCTTGGGCGGCGTCCATTTTAATCACCGGAATTACCGTATCGATAGCATCCATCTATGGCCGGCTTCAATTTCAGACTCGAAACGGTTTTGCAGCACCGCCGGCATATCGAAGAAACTTGCCAGCGGGAGCTGGCCGCTGCGCTCGCAGAACTGGCCGATGAGAAAACGGGCCTTGCGCGCCTCGAAGCATCGCGTGACCGATACCGGCAGGAAGTGCAGCAGAAGCTGAAAAGCGGTGTAACGGCGTCCGAAATGCTTCTCTTTCAAAGATACCTCGGCCGGCTTAGCCTCGACATCGCGAGCCAGAAGATAAAAGCGGACGCCGCTGCGCAGCTATTCGAAAAGAAACGCACGGAGCTGATTGCGGCGCTGAAAAATCGCAAGGTCCTAGAGAAGCTGAAGGAAAAGCAGACGGCCGCTGCCGCCCGAACGGCACTGAAGCAAGAACAGGGCCTCATCAACGAAGTGGCGGTCACCCGTCATGTCCGCGCCCGCTAAGGCTCATCGGCCTTGGCGGCGCATGGATCCAGCGCCTTTTCTTTTCCCCTGAAAGACTCTTCTTCGAGATCGCGCGTGACGCCTCCGCGGCGTCGGGTCGTTTTTTCGGCAAAGTTTGCCGTCGCGGGAAATAATTACCGGATGAGGCCGGCACCGATCCGGACGTCCGCAGCGGCACCGAGGGGGCTCGCTTGGGCGGGACGGGCAGGGTAATGTTTAAATCGAAACAAATTCAAATTGTTTGGTCGCGCCTCGGCATTTCGACCGGTTCCTGCGAAGTGCGGAAGACCTTTGGCATGTTCCGTGCTTTTCAGGCTGCCGACATCCGGTTCACTCTCTTCTTGCGAGGATCAGGCTCATGCAGTTGGATCTTCTTTTAACAGCCCCCGCGCCGATTGACACCCCGCGTCCCGGTGACCGGGCCGTCAGGGCCAAACGGAGTGACGCCGCGCAGCCGCCGCATCGAAAGGCCGCCGGTGAAGCCCGCGGTGCTTTTGACACGGTCTTGGAAAAGGCCCGTTGGCGACAGACAGCGGCGGCGTATCGATCTTCCGAGAACCCGGTCGGCGATGCGGCCGGCAAATCCGAGGCCTGCCCGCGGACATGCCGGTCCGGCTCGCCGGGACCCGCAGAGCCATCCGCGGACGATGGTACGGTTCAGGGACCGCCGTTGTCCCGCGCCGATGGCACGCAGGCGGGTTCGACGGCGCCTTCGCCCGATGGTGCCGCTGCCGCGGTCGCTCTGATTCCGGACGTCGTGCCGGGCTCGGAGCTTCCGGTCGGGCTTTTCGCGGCCCAACCGACGCCGGATCCGACCGGTTCTACCCACGGCGATCGGCCTGAAACCGATTCGACGACGGGTGCTGCGGAAGCACCAGCGCTGCCCTCCGGTGACGTTTTGTCGACCGTGAGCCAGCCGATCCTCGAAGAAGAGGGCCGCGCCGCCAGCGAACCGGCGCAAACCGGAGACAAGACGGGAAAACCGCCGGTGGCAGATGCCGGCCGAGCCGATGTTCAGGTGCCACCGGCAAAGGCCCAGGCTGCGGTGACGCTGGTTGGCGCCTACGCAGCCGATGTCGCGGTAACAGCAGAGGCAGCCCGGTCGGAAAAGAATCGGCATCAAAGCCCAACCGGAAACGGAACCGATCGGATTACGGATAAAAAGGGGGCCTTAGAGCCGTTTCCGTCCGGTCGCGGCGAGTCTTTTACGGCCTCAGGGGCCGGTGGCCGCCCTTCTGTTTTTACCGGATCGCCTGCGGGTGACGGGCCGGTGACGAAGTTCGGCAACGGTCCGGACCGTGATCTCGAAACCGGTTGCAGCGCGCCGCGGAGTTCCGAAAAAGGAGCCGAAAAACCTTCAGAATCCCTTTCCGTGCTCAAAGCGCAGGCCGGCGGTTATCAGGAGGGCACCGCTGCGACGGCTGCCAGATCCGGGAGCGAATCCGATCACAAACTCGCTCAAATGAGTTTGGTCACCCAGCGCGCCGAGAACGCTGCGGGAGCGACGACCGCCACCACGGAAACCGGCGAGGCGCACTTCCCCAAGGATCAGCGCGCCGAAACCCTGAACCAGATTGTCGATAAGGCGGTTTTTCGCCTGCGCAACGGCCATTCCGAAGTGCGCATCGATCTCAAACCGGATGCCTTGGGTCACGTGAGGCTGCAGATCGTGACCGAAAATCATCAGGTGACCCTCAGAATCATGGCCGAATCCCGCGCGGCGAAGGACCTCATCGACAGCGGTATCGGTCAGCTCAAAGCCGACCTCCAGGCTCAGGGGCTCAGGGTGGACGAACTCGAGGTGTCCGTGGCCAATGAATTCAGCGACTTCAACCGGCACTCGGACCTTGCGGGCCGCACGCCGCAGTCAAGGCGTACACCGTCGGCCGACCGCCCGGCTTTTCAGGACTCAGTCCCGGCGGCCGGCCTGGCTGCGGCGCTGGAAAGCCGCCCGGCGTCCGGTGTCGACTGTTTCGTTTGATGTGACGTCACGGAAATAACTGCGCTGATGGTATGGCGCGAACCACCAATTAAAGGACGACTCTCACCATGGCAATGGCTGCGATTGAATCGGTCGGTGTTTCCACCACGGCAAACACTGTGTCATCCGACAAAACGATCATGGGCAAGAATGATTTCCTGAACCTGCTGGTGGCTCAACTACGGCATCAGGACCCGCTCAACCCGCTCGAGAGCACCGAATTCACCGCCCAACTGGCCCAGTTTACGTCTCTGGAGCAGCTCAACAACGTCAACACCAATCTGGAAAAGCTGCAGGGCTACCAGGCCGCTATGAAGAACGCCCAGGCTGTCGATTTAATCGGCAAAACGATCGAGGCACCGGGCAACACGGTCATGCTCAGAGACGGCAGCGAGGCCGCGTTGGCGTTCGATCTGAGCGAAAGTGTCACCGCCTTGGCGGTCAACATTTACGGTCCGGAAGGCAACTTCGTCCGGACGATCGAGGGGGGTCCGCTGTCTGCAGGCCGCCACACGCTGGCTTGGGACGGTCGCGACCGGGAGGGCAACCGCGTCTCCGTCGGTCAATACAGCTTCGACATTCAGGCGACGGCCCCCGGTGGCGCGGCCGTGACGGCCGCGCCATTCATATCGGCCCGGGTGACCGGTGTGAACTTCGACGGGAACACGCCCCAGCTTCGGGCCGGGGATTACATCATCTCGGTGAACGATATCAGAGAGGTGACCGCAGAGGCGTCGCGAACCGACGCCGAGCGCACACACGAATCGAATCCTTAAGGGTCAGACTGGAGGACCACTCACATGATTGGATCATTATTTGCCGGAATATCGGGACTCAATGCCAACGCGACGGCCATGACCGTCGTCGGCGACAACATCGCCAATGTCAACACCACTGCCTTCAAGGCCAACCGATCCTCGTTTGCCAACATCCTGAGCCAGTCCCTGGGTGGGGGCGGCGGCAGCGACATCGGCCGCGGTGTCGATTTCTGGGGCACCACACCGATGTGGAGCCAGGGGTCAATGGAGAATACGAGCAGTCCGACCGATTTGGCCATCAACGGGCGCGGCTTTTTCATGGTCAACGACGCCAACGGCGGGCGTTTTTACACCCGTGCCGGCGAGTTTACTTTCGATCGCAACGGCGACTTGCGCAACCCGGACGGACTGGCCGTCCAGGGCTATGCCGTCAATGGTGTCGCTGCGGACGGCACGCTGACCCTCGGCAGCATCGGCGACATCTCGGTTCCCGGGGGCAGCGTCTCACGGCCCTTCGCCTCGAGTGAGTTCACGACCGAACTCAATCTGAATGCCGCTGCGGCACCCGGCGACATGTACAACTCGGCGGTGACCTTCTATGACTCCCTGGGCAACAGCATACCGGTCACTTTCACCTTCACCAACACCGCTGCCGGTCAATGGACCGTTTCGGCCGCTATCCCCGCATCGGCCGGCACGGGTGTCACCCTCAACGGTGCGGCTTCTCTCCCGATCACCTTCGATGCCGCGGGGCAGCTGACCGCACCGGCGGCCGACGTGAGCGTGGCCCTGGCCCTTACCAATGGGGCCAGCGCACAGACCGTCACCTGGGATCTCTACGACGCCTCCGGTCTCAACCATGGGGACGTGACCGGCTACGCCTCACCGTCCACGACCACTTTTCAGACCCAAAACGGCTACCCGGCCGGTTCGCTCAGGGGCGTGTCCATCGATGAGGCCGGCGTGGTCACCGGGTCTTATTCCAACGGTCAACTGACACCGCTGTTTCAGGTGGCGCTGGTCGATTTTCCCAGCTACTACGGCTTGACCAAGATGGGCCACAACCTTTATGCCGAATCGCTTGAGTCCGGCCAGGCCCTTCCGGGAACGCCGGGCAGCGGCACCCTCGGCAGCATCAGCCCCAGCTCGATTGAGATGTCGAACGTCGACCTGGCGCAGGAGTTTGTCAAGATGATCACGACCCAGCGGGCGTTTCAGGCGAACTCGCGGGTGATCACGACCAGCGACGAGATTCTCGCCGAACTGATCAACATCAAGCGTTAAACCGCGTTGCCGTAATCAGCGCTCAGCACCCTGCCGATCACGGTTCGCGCGGCGATTTGCGACTGCGGCCGGCGGCTCCCGGCATTGGCAGCGCCTCACTACGGCGGCTTTCCGGCAGCGGGGCGGCCGGTCGGAGCGACCATTCGCTCCGACCGGCCG
>JBFYWB010000001.1:0-21143 GCA_041299015.1 Deltaproteobacteria bacterium | reverse complement strand
AGCGCGCAAAGAGCAGCACCCGGGCACCCTCGCGGGCAAACTCCATGGCGGCGGCCTTGCCGAGACCATCGCTAGCGGCCATAACCAGCACCGGTTTGCCTTTCAGGCCCAAATTCATTTTCCACTCCTTTTGAGATCTATCACAGGGTTGACCAGAGACCTAAAGCCGCTGATGCGGCACTCGACGATGTCGCCGTCGGCGATGGCGCAGGCGCCCGGCGTTCCGGTCGAAATGATGTCTCCGGGCAGCAGGGTCATCACCTGCGACAGGAAGGAGACCAAAAACGCGGGCGAGAAAGTCATGTTGGCCACCACGTTTTGCGCGTGGATTCTGCCATTCAGCACTGTCGCGACCGCGAGGGCCGATACGTCGGGAATTTCATCCGGGGTGACGAGCTGGCACCCGAAGCTGAAGAATGTGTCGAAACTCTTGGACACCGTGAGGTAGCGGGGGTTCTGGCGCAGGATGTCCTCGGCCGTCATGTCGATGATCGTGGTGAAACCGGCCACAACTGTCTGCCAGTCATCGGCGCGGACGTCCTTGCAGTGTTGGCCGATAATCACGCCTAGTTCGCCTTCGGCCGTGGTCTTTTGTGATAGCTCGGGAATTCGAATGGCATCGCCGGGGCCGATGAGGGTCGTGTCCGGCTTCATAAAGCTGCCCGGTATGCCCTGCGGCGTTTTTTCCGAGAGGTCTGCGGCATGATCGGCGTAGTTGAGGCCGATGCCCCAGATCTTTTGCGGCCGGCGATAGAGCGGGGCCGGTTGCACGGAAGCCTCGGATACGGTTTCTCCGACCATGGTCTCCATCGTCCGGGGCCCCTGGTCGTGGTACCATGCGGCGAGATCCGCGAGGGCACCGCTTTTGATCAGTTCCAGCGTGTCGGTCGGCCAGTTGCGGTTCAATTTCCGATTGACCGTTTCTATCGGGATCAAGCCGTTTTGCGTGGCAATGGCCGATTTTTCACCCCCGTCGGTCTTGAAAGCGGCTAACCTCATGATGGTCTCTCCTTATTGACCCTGATGAATGACGCCACAATTGCGCAAAAGGGCCATTTGGTGATGGACATCTCCTTAGCATGAAAGTGCCGAACTGACAAACTACGGGGTGCCGTAAAGATCAAGACACCGAATCGGCGGTCAATTTACGCTTGACACGCCGGTCGAGATGGGCATTGTTGTATGGCGAACAATGAGCCGAAAGAGAGGCGCGGGGTAACGCAAATGAAATCGAAAGAGTGGCGGGTGCACAACCCTGAGGGACGTCGACGGGTCTTGGTGACCAAGGAGCTTCCCGGACAGCGCTGGCTGGATATTTTATCCCGGGCCGATTGCCGAATCGAGATCTGCACTTCTTCAGAGGTCCTATCGACTGGTGACATCAAGGCCGCCTTCGGAACGCGGTGCGACGGCGCCATCGGGCAACTGACGGAGCAGTGGGGGGAAGCGCTTTTCGCGGCGCTGAAAGCCGCCGGGGGGCGCGCCTACAGCAACTATGCCGTGGGTTTCAACAACGTAGACGTGGCGGCTGCCAGCCGGCACGGCATTCCCGTAGGCAACACCCCCGGTGTATTGACGGAAGCGACCGCGGAGATGGCGGTAGCCCTGACCTGCGCGGCCGCCCGACGGCTCGGAGAATCCGAACGTTTTCTGCGGGCCGGCCGATACCGGGGCTGGCTGCCAACCCTGTTGTTGGGAGAGTTGCTGTGGCGCAAGACGGTCGGCTTGATTGGTGCGGGCCGGATCGGGTCGGCCTTTGCCCGCATGATGGTCGAGGGGCACAAGATGAACCTGATCTACTTCGATCTTCACCCCAACAGGGAACTGGAAGAATTCATTCAGGTTTACGCTTTATTTCTCGAGTCAATCGGTGAGCCGCCGGTGACCTGCCGCCGAGCCGAAACAATCGATGAGGTACTGCGCACCGCCGACTGCATCAGCCTTCACACGGTGCTGGATGAATCCACCCGCCACCTCATCGATGCAGAGCGTTTGGGCCTGATGAAGCAAAATGCCCTTCTGATAAACACCAGCCGGGGGCCGGTTATCGACGAAGCCGCTCTGGTCGCCCACTGCCGGAAATTTCCGGATTTTCGCGCCGGATTGGACGTCTTCGAAGACGAACCCGCCTTGAGCCCCGGCTTGGCGGAGTTGGAAAATGTTGTCATCGTACCGCACATCGCTTCGGCCACCCGCTGGACACGGGAGGGAATGGCCACCCTTGCCGCCGCCAATGTCGCCGGCATCCTCCTGGGCTACCCGGCTTGGAAAGATGCCGATCGGTCGGTTTTTCTGGAAGGCAAGCCCCCGCGGGCCACGCCTAGCCTGATCAATGCCGAGGAAGTGGGCATTCCGGCTTACACGGGCTGACCGGCTGCGTCGATTCTCCCAGACCGCATTCGAGAAAAACAAGCGACCGCTATCCGGCGGCAGATGATAGCACAAGCGGTCTTATCGTCGGGAATAATCCCCAAGGGCGAGAAAATTGCCCTATTCAAATGAATTTTTTGCACCATTGACATTTTCATTAAACTCTCCGTTAAAGTTAGTATAAAGAGATTATCAGGTTTCAGTGCTTTCACTTTGACGACAGCCGATTCGAATTCAGTGATTAAAAAAATGTTGCGGTTCAAGGAATCTTTCGCCGAGGTCTATCAATGCAAAATCTTCTCATTCGCATCTCAAGGGCGCTTGTTGACCACCCGGATCAAGTCTCGGTTAAAGCGATCGAAGGGGTCAGCACCTGTGTGTTCGAACTCAAAGTCGCCAAGGTGGATGTCGGTAAGATCATCGGAAAGGAGGGCAGAACCGCCCATTCGATCCGAACGATAATGAACGCCGCCGCGGCAAAAATGAAAAAACGCTGCGTCCTTGAAATTCTCGAATAGCGCATTCTGAAATTGGGGGATGGAATTACAAGACCCGAAGGGCCCGAGGATGGCGTGCCGGCCATTTTTGAGGAAGGGCGCCATATCCCTTTCGTCTCGTTCATGCTGTACAACATTTGACGTTTGGTTATCTCTCTGTTAGAATTGTTCAACAATTAAAACTATTTTAGCCAATGATAACGCCAAACCCCGAGTGATCGGGGGACGGAAAGCCACGGGTCTCAAATGAGACAGCCGGGTTGCCAAGGATCGAACATGACAAGCCGTGCGGCCATGGGTAGCCCCGGCTTTTTTGTTTGCCGGGTGGGAGAAAGGCAAAACTTCAGCTGCGTATCTCAGCGCGAACAATGCAGCAATGTCCTCCGGAACGGTCAAAAACAACCAGTTGAATCTATAGGCCGATAAATGACGATCGACAATACGGAACTGGAAACAATCGATTCAGAGAGAAGACGGTATCGAAGGGTCGTATCGAATAACCCGATGACATATGTGCTGGTCAATGCGCGAGGATCGAAAATCGGCCAGGGGATCGGCAGGGTCATCAACGTGAGTCTATCTGGTATCTTGTTGGAAACATACGAGTATATCGGCTCCAAGTACATATTTCTCGTTTCGACCGATGTCGAGGGCAAGTTGATCGAAATCGTGGGTAAGGTGATTTTCTCGAGAGAAGTATCGTTGGGAGTGTTCAATTCCGGCATCAGCCTGAGGGGTGAACATGAGGATAACGTGAAGTTTAGAAGGGACCTGATCCGGGTTTTTCATCAGCGGCATGTTCTCGGCATCGCAAATTGACATTAAGCGTTCAGCTCTAAAACGCCTTCACAATGGGTGGTTCGCACAGGTGGGCCACCCATTGGCGTTTCCGGCCATCTCGTTTTACACCCCGCGAACCGAATTGACGAGACTGTGGATATGCGTACAATAGAGGCACCTATTTCTCTGGTTTTACTATGGGTTTTGAGCCCATTTCTCGGTCTTAGCGAGGTCCGCACGAGACATCCATGATTTGTTGGTCGGTTTCAGACACTCGATCAATATTCCGGCGGTCTTTGTGAGGAGCATTCCGGAGGCCAAACTGAACCGGGCTGGAAAAAGGGAGATTCAAGTTTCCCCCGGCGCCGATCGTCGGAGCGGGTAAGATGAGCATGTTAACGCGGCAGGATCAGTTCCCGACAGCGGGTGGAGATAATAGAAATGATACACACGAAAATATCGACCGAGACATTGAAGGCCACCTATGGAAGTGATCGACTGGCCGATCGGCTGCTGGCGAGCCTGCAGGATGTAGGTTATGACCTCGACCAGTTGTCGGCCGTCGATCTGGTCACCTTCGACGAACTCCACGTCATGGGGCGCCGGGCCACTGTCGCCCTGGGACGTCTGGCCGGGCTCACGGATTCCAAGCGCGTTTTAGACATCGGCTGCGGTTTGGGCGGATCGGCTCGCACCCTGGCCGCTGAATTCGGCTGCCATGTGACCGGCATCGATCTGTCTGCAGAATTCATCAACGCGGCGCGCGTGCTGAGCGAACGGGTGGGGTTGGCGGATCGGCTCGCCTTCCGGCACGGCGATGCCTTGGACCTGCCGTTCGCGGAGAACCGGTTCGATGCGGCCTGCATGCTTCATGTGACCATGAACATCGCCGATAAAAAGGGCCTTTTCGCGGAGGCCGCGCGCGTGTTGAAACCGGGAGGAAAACTGCTCCTCTGGGAAATTTTCAAAACTCATGAATCCGATTTGACCTACCCTGTGCCCTGGGCCGAGGATGAATCGTTTAGCTTTCTGGTCCCCATAGATGAAATGATCGCGCTGATCGAAAGCGCCGGTTTCAACTCGCTTCAGATCGATGATGCCACTGCCGAGGCGGCCGATTGGGTCCGTGCCCGCCTGGCACCCAAGCGGGATGCAAGACCCAGGCTGCCGCGACCGGACCTCGACCTGGTGCTGGGCAATTTCCGGCTGAAGCGCGCCAATCTTTCCAAAAACCTGCTGCGAGGCGCCGTCGGCGTTCTCCGCTTGGAGGCCAAAAAAGACAAAGGTTAATTTAGCGCGTATTTTGGATTGGGAGTTCGAGGGCGATTCAGTTGGTGGATTCGAATCATTACGATTTCAGACCCATCTTTACTGCTATAGGTCGATCACTTTCACTATGGCGCGAATGGAGGTTCAACGTGCAGGACATCCCCGATTTACTGGACGGTCTCAGGCGATCGATCAAAATTTTATCGACCTTCGTCACAAGCATTCCGGAGGAGAAACTGACCCGGCGAAGGGGTGCGGGGTTCTGGAGCGTTGCCGAACACACGGTTCATCTGGCCCAGGTTCAGCCGATGCTGCTGGGGCGCCTGCAACGGTTTCTGAGTGAGGACCGTCCGGAGTTCGCGCCATATATTCCCGGTGACGCCGGGCAAGATGACAAGCCGCCACAGATGGTGACGGGAGCCGCTCTATCTGAATTTGAGCACTATCGGCTAAAGCAGCTCGCGCTGCTCGACGAGGCCAATGAGGCCGCCTGGCAGAAGACCGCGATCCATCCGGAATACGATTTTTATACGCTGCATATCCTGACCCGACACATTCTGCTGCACGACCACTGGCACATGTATCGCATGGAGCAGCTCTGGTTGACCAGAGACGAATTTCTGAAACAGTGAGGCAGAATGAAGAACCCTTCTTCTTGCTGCGAGAATTTTCATATCGTACTTTCAGGCATATCAATCGGCGTTATCTGCTCTTCGGCCAATGACGCGGCATAGTCAAGTCAAGCATAAATGTCTTCAATTTTTATCGAAGGGTATTCCTCGAGCAGCTCTTGGATCTTATCGCCGTTTGCCAACATTCGGATGATCTGATGCACCGGAATTCTTGTGCCTTTGATACAAGCCTGTCAGTGGCAAATTTTGGGCCGGGAAAAATCAATTTTATGCTTGCATGGTTCCCAACTACATCAAAAGATCGCTGGGAACGGTACTCAAAAAAGCCATATCCGAGTTTCCCGCGGTAGTCTTGACCGGTCCACGGCAGTCGGAAAAGACAACCCTTCTCCAGGCGATCTTCGGCAAAAAATTCGACTACGTTTCCCTTGAACCCCCGGATATCCGGGTATCGGGCAGGGAAGATCCGCGTCGTTTCCTTGAAATGCATCCCCCGGCGATATTAGTTGAAAAATTGGGTCCGATTTGTGGGCTATAGTAATGTTTTCAGAGTTTTAAAAACCAAGCCGGTTATTCTGCATCAGCGGGATTGTTTTCCAGCGCCAGCTCGTACCAGCGGGTGGCCGACGTGAAGCGCTGCAAGTGCAGGCAGGCCAGAAACGCCAGGCGATACAGTGGCAAGTCCGCGATCGACCCCGCATCGCTGCGGACCGTGACCCGATGCTGAGTAGCTTCCGGCTCAAGCGGCTGGTTTTAAACGGGTGGGTTGATCGGCCGCAGGGGAAAGCTTAATATGAATTGATTATCGTCGTCCGTTGACCCCGTTTTCGGTTGAAAAAAGTGAAACTGTCGATTCGCAGGTGACTTTGTGCGCAAAAGACCCCTGACACCCGGCTACGTCTTTTTCTACATCCTCTTTTGGCCCGATACCTGGCGCATCCTGATCGGTGCCGCGGCGGCTTTTTTTCTGGCTCCGCGCCTCGTTTCACCGGACATGGGAGTGATGGGTGCGGGGATGGTTTACGTCATGCTGGCTGCCATCGGCTACGCCTCCAGTGCTCGGCTTGCAAGCTGGATCAGCGGCAGAGTCAGAAAACTGATTCTGAGGAACCAGCGACCATAGCCGGCGCTCGGTTGGGAATGCATACCGGCCGTAATGAAGAGCCTCGGCCGGAAGGCTTTTTGCGGGAGCCGTTGCCTGACGTCAGCGGTCGCACGCGGGATTTTACTGCCGATGGGAAAACGAATCCTAACGCTAGGGCTTACCGCCGTTGTCCTTGCGGCTATCGTGGCGTGCGGCATGTGGCTTCAGGCGCGGCCGGCCCTGCCGCACCCATATTTTGTCGCAGCCGATTTTCAGATAATCGCCCACCGCGGCGGTGCGGGACTGGCGCCCGAAAATACCCTGACGGCTTTCCGGCGCAGCCTGGCGGCCGGTGCCGGCGTCCTGGAAATGGACCTCCGGACCACCGCCGACGGGCACCTGGTCGTGCTGCACGATGCCACTGTGGACCGCACCACCGACGGCCAGGGCACGGTGAACGAGATGACCCTGGCACAGCTCAAAACACTGGATGCCGGCTACCGCTGGACGGCCGACCAGGGGCGGGGCTTTCCGTTCAGGGGCCGCGGCATTACGGTTCCCACCCTGAGCGAGGTGCTCGCGGCCTTCGCCGACACGCCTTTAATCGCGGAGATCAAGGAAAAACGGCCGGAGGCCGGTCAAACGGTCTGCGACCTGTTGCGCCAGCATGGCCAAATTACCAGCGTCTTGGTGGCCTCGGTGCATGCCGGTGTACTGGAGCACTTTCGCCAGGTCTGCCCCGGGGTGGCGACCTCGGCCGGATTTTCCGAAGCACTGCGGTTTTACCTGCTTAGCCGGGCAGGCCTGGCCTCCCTTTTCTCTCCGGCCATGCAGGCCCTGCAGGTTCCGATGACGTTCAAAGGAATGGCGGTCGTGTCGCGCCGGTTCGTTGCCGCAGCCCACGGCCGCAACCTGACGGTCGCCGTTTGGACGGTCAATGCGGAAGAAACGATGCGGCGGCTGATTGCAGCCGGCGTCGACGGGATCATGACCGATTATCCCGACCGCCTGGCCGCCATCGTCGAAGAGACACACGACGGCCGATAGACCTTCAAGCAAGGGGGGCGACACCCGTTTACGGCTCCCGGACTGCCGATACGGCCGCCCGGCACCTCATTCCAGATACTCTTTGAAGGTCTCGCCGTAGATTTCCCAGATGGTGGTGAAAAGCGCGGCCACGATCGGGCCGATGATGAAGCCGATAATGCCGAAGAGGCTGATCCCGCCCAGGGTACCGAAGAAGATGAGCAGCTCGTGCATCCTGGTATCGCGGCCGACCATTTTCGGCCGGAGAAGGTTGTCCACGCTTCCCACCAGCAAACCGCAGAAGATCAGAAGCACAAGGGCCTTTAGAAATTGCCCCAGGGCGGCCAGGATGATCACCGCCGGAACCCACACCACTGCGGAGCCGACCGCCGGGATGACCGACAGAAAGCTCATTACCGCCCCCCAGAAAACCGATCCCTCGATGCCCACGGCCCAGAAGGCAAGACCGGCCAGCCCCCCCTGGATCACGCCGATGACCAGGGTCCCCTTGATTGTGGCCCGGGAGACCGAGGTGAACCTTTCCAGCAGCCGCTCCTCGTCGTGGTCGGCCAGGGGCAAGTAGAAGAGGATGCGGTCTAAAAGCAGTTTGCCGTCCTTAAGAAAAAAGAACATCGTGTAGAGGAAGACGAAGAAGAGAAAGATGAAGGTAATGGTCGAGCGCGTGACCTGGGCCAGGTTCTCGATGAGAAAGCTGCTGATGCTTCCCACCATCTCCCCGGCCTTATTGAGGATCAGGTCCTTGTACTGCTCGAAGTAGTCGTAAAACGGGAGCGCGCGGAAAAAATCGGTAAAGCTGGACGGCTCCTCGATT
Organism: Deltaproteobacteria bacterium; assembly: GCA_041299015.1. Taxonomy (GTDB): domain Bacteria; phylum Desulfobacterota; class Desulfobacteria; order Desulfobacterales; family SG8-13; genus JARFQH01. Next base: position 12,653 of record JBFYWB010000001.1, on the reverse strand, counting down.
TGACGGGCCACCCACGGCCCCACGTCGTCGCTGATCTTGATGGCCTGGGCGGTGACGATCCCGAAGAGCAGGAATAGCGGCAAGATGACGATCAGACAGATCGTCACCAGGGTCATGGCGGAGGCGAGGTTCCTTCTGCCCTTGAACCACTGCACGAACCGCTGGTAGAGCGGTTGGAACATGGCCGAGAAGATCCCGGCCAGAAGGATGACGATCAGGAACTGCCGGATCATCGAGAAGAAGAGGATCGAAATCAAAAGGGCCAGCAGCAGCAGGGTGGTCTTGCTCCAACCAAGTTTGTGCGCGGGGCCGTTTTTCATGTTTGTCTCCACTGATTCCGACCGGTAGATTCGGGTATCGGTCTTTCCGGTTGCCGGCTAAAGGGCGTTTTTTACTCAGAGGCCGAGGGGCTGCCGGTGATGCGGCGGGCAGGCCGCACACCGACATTCCCATAAGACCAAACCGCAATCAACGTCAAATGGAAATTTTCAACGACGATGGTTGGACTTTGCGGCTGTCCGACTTCAGCGGTCAGCGCCGCCGCCGCTTCACCTGCCGACAGCGCGGTGTCATTTCAGCGGATATTCTCGATGCCGCTTATCCCGCCGCCGTCCCGTTTTTGCGTTTTACATCTTCAATCGGCGCCGGTTTTTCTCCCGGCCATGGTTACGCCAGTTGCCGCTAAACACTGCTGGATGTTATTGTGGTACTCCTGGAGCGGCCGCACCTTGGGGGCGCCCTCCCGTCGGGCGGCAATGCCCTTGGCCGCGGCAATAGCTGCGGCGGTGGTGGTAATATAAGGAATCTTGTATTTGATGGCTGTTTTGCGGACCTCCGCACTGGCGTGCGAACTCTGACGTCCGCTCGGGGTGTTGACCAGTAGTTGGACTTCTTTGTTCTTGATGGCGTCCACGAGGTCCGGCCGGCCGAAGCCCAGTTTCTGGACCGGTTCGGTTTCGATTCCCTTCTGCTTGAGAAAGGTGTAAGTCCCCTTGGTGGCCAGGATGCGGAAGCCCAGATCCCGAAAGAGCCTCACGGGCTCGAGGGCGGCCGTCTTGTCGCGGTCGGCGATGGTAAAAAGCACGGTGCCCTCCAGGGGCAGGGTTACCCCGGTGGCTTCCTGGGCCTTGAAGAATGCCCGCCCGTAAGAGTGCGACATTCCGAGCACTTCTCCGGTGGAGCGCATCTCAGGCCCCAGGACCGGATCGACTTCCGGGAACATGTTGAACGGGAACACGGCCTCCTTCACGCCGTAGTGGGGGATGATGCGTTGCTGTGGACACAACTGTGCGAGTGTCTTACCGAGCATCACCTGGGTGGCCAGGCGCGCCATGGAAATGCCGCACACTTTGGAAACGATCGGCACGGTGCGCGAGGCGCGGGGGTTGGCTTCGAGCACGTAAACCGTATTGTCGAAGATGGCGTACTGCACGTTCATCAGGCCGACGACTTTCAGAGCTACGGCGATTTTGCGGGTGTACTCGCGGATGGTCTCGATGTGTTGGGGCGCGATGCTGATGGGTGGAATAACGCAGGCCGAATCGCCGGAGTGTATGCCTGCCAGTTCGATGTGCTCCATCACGGCCGGCACAAATGCGTCGAAGCCGTCGGCAATGGCGTCTGCCTCGGCCTCGATGGCGTTGTCGAGGAAGCGATCGATCAGGATGGGCCGCTCGGGAGAGATTTCCACCGCGGCGGCGAGGTATTGTTGCAGCATCACGTCGTCCTGCACCACCTCCATCCCCCTGCCCCCCAGAACGTAGGACGGGCGGACGATCAGCGGGTAGCCGATGGTGCGGGCGATCTCCTGGGCCTCGGCGATGTTGCCGGCCATACCCGATTCCGGCTGCGGTATGCCCAGCTCGCGCATGATGCGGCGGAAGCGGTCGCGGTCCTCGGCCAGGTCGATGGTGTCCGGAGAAGTGCCCAGGATGGTGACGCCCACCGCGGCGAGTTCGGCGGCGATGTTCAGCGGGGTCTGACCGCCGAACTGGACGATGACGCCCTCGGGCCGCTCCTTTTCGTAGATGCTCAGCACGTCCTCCACCGTCAGCGGTTCGAAGTAGAGCTTATCCGAGGTGTCGTAGTCGGTCGAGACGGTTTCGGGATTGCAGTTGACCATGATTGACTCGAACCCTGCCTCCCGGATGGCCAGAGCGGCGTGCACGCAGCAGTAGTCGAACTCGATGCCCTGGCCGATGCGGTTGGGCCCGCCGCCCAGCACCATGATCTTACGGCGGTCGCTGACCTCGACCCGGTCCGGGGCGTTATAGGTGGAGTAGTAGTAAGCGGCATTCTCCACCCCGCTCACCGGAACCGGTTCCCAGGCCTCCACCACCCCCAGGGCCCGGCGCTGATCGCGTATCTCGGTTTCTTGACAGCCGAGCAACTGCGCCAGGTAACGGTCGGCGAACCCGTTCTTCTTGGCCAGCTCGAGCAGCCCATCGGGCAGCCGGCCGCCCTTATGGGTCAGAATCTTTTGCTCGAGTTCCACCAGGTCTTTCATCTGTTCGATGAACCACGCCTTGATGTGGGTGATCCGGTGCAGGGCCTGGACGTCGGCGCCCTTGCGCAGCGCCTCGTACATTTGAAACTGGCGTTCGCTGCCGGGGGAGCCAATAGCGCCGAGCAGTTTTTCGAGCGGCATCTCATGAAAGTTGCGGGCGAACCCGAGCCCGTAACGGTTGATCTCCAGGCTGCGGATGGCTTTCTGGAGGGCTTCCTTGTAGGTTTTGCCGATGCTCATCACTTCGCCCACGGCCCGCATCTGGGTGCCGAGCGCGTCCACCACCCCCTCGAACTTTTCGAAGGCCCAACGGGGGAATTTCGCGACGACGTAATCACCCGAAGGGGTGTATTTTTCAAGGGTCCCGTCCCGCCAATAGGGAATTTCGTCCATGTTTAGACCGCCGGCCAGCAGGGACGACACCCGCGCGATCGGAAAACCGGTGGCCTTGGACGCAAGGGCCGAAGACCGGGAGGTACGGGGGTTGATTTCGATCACCACCACCCGTCCGGTTTCGGGGTCGTGGGCAAACTGGATGTTGGTGCCGCCGATAACCTGGATGGCCTCGACGATATCATAGGCATACTGTTGAAGCCGCTTCTGAAGTTCGGGGGCGATGGTGAGCATGGGCGCCGTGCAGAAACTGTCGCCGGTGTGAATCCCCATGGCATCGACGTTCTCGATAAAACAGACGGTGATCATCTGGTTCTTGGCGTCACGGACCACCTCTAGCTCGAGTTCCTCCCAGCCCAGCACCGATTCTTCCACCAGTACCTGGTTGACCAGGCTCGCCGCCAGCCCACGGGATGCCACCGTGCGCAGCTCTTCGATGTTGTACACCAGCCCGCCGCCGGTTCCCCCCATGGTGTAGGCCGGTCGAATCACCACCGGATAGCCGAGCTCCTCGGCCACCTTTTCGGCATCGGTTACATCCTCAACCGTCCGGCTGCGCGGCATCTCGATTTTCAGCCGCTGCATGGTTTCCTTGAAGGCCAGCCGGTCTTCGCCGCGCTCGATGGCGTCCACGCCGACACCGATGACCTTCACGCCGTAGGCATCGAGAATCCCCTTGCGGTGGAGTTCCGAGGCCAGGTTCAGCCCGGACTGCCCTCCCAGGTTTGGCAGTAGGGCGTCGGGGCGTTCGCGTTCGATGATCTCGGTGAGCACTTTTACATTCAGCGGTTCGATGTACGTCACATCCGCCATGCCCGGATCGGTCATGATGGTGGCCGGGTTCGAGTTGACCAGCACGACCTTGTAGCCGAGGGACCGCAGGGCCTTGCAGGCCTGGGTGCCGGAGTAGTCGAACTCACAGGCCTGCCCGATGACGATGGGCCCGGAGCCGATGATCAGGATCTTTTCGATGTCGGTTCTTCTGGGCATCCGCCCTCCTTTCACTGGGTTGACATGACCGGTCGTTTCGGGCGGCGGTTCTGCCGCGGTTGCGATCGGCTCTTTACAAAATCGGTTCATTTGTAATAAAAAACGAACCTCTAATTTAAGTTGAGATTAAAATCAAGACATCATCGAGGAGGGTACCATGGGCGGACTTTTCGGCGTGGCATCGTCGTCGGAATGTGTATTAGATCTTTTCTACGGTACCGATTACCACTTCCATCTGGGGACGCGCCGCGGCGGCATGGCCGTAAAGAATTCGCACGAGATCAGACGCTCGATTCACAGCATCGAGAACGACTATTTTCGCTCCAAATTCGAACCCGATCTGCCCAAGTTCAAAGGCGGCAAAGGGATCGGCGTCATCAGCGACTACGACGCGCAGCCGCTGGTGATTGGCTCGCACCTGGGCACATTTGCCATCGTCACCGTCGGGCGGATCAACAACATGGACGAGCTTGAAAACCACGCCTTCAGCCGCCGCCGCTACTTCACCGAAACCTCCGGCGGGGTCACCAACCCCACGGAAATGGTGGCCATGTTGATCTGCGAAAAGGAGTCTTTCGAGGCCGGCATCAAGTACGCCCAGGAAGTGATCAAAGGCTCCTGCACGATGTTGCTGCTGACTGATAATGGGGTATATGCAGCCCGTGACCGACTGGGCCGCACCCCGCTCGTGATTGGCGAGAAGGCCGGCGCTTTTGCGGTCGCCTCGGAATCCTGTGCTTTTCCGAACCTGGGATACGAGGTGACCCGGTTCCTGGGGCCCGGTGAAACGGTGTTGCTGAGCCCCGAAGGCTGTGAGCAGGTTCTCTCGCCCGGCGACCGGATGCAGGTCTGCGCGTTTATGTGGGTCTATTACGGGTACCCGGCTTCCGAATACGAGGGCATCAATGTCGAGTACGTCCGCAACCGTTGCGGGGCGGCCCTGGCGCGGCGTGACCGGACGGCTATCGACATCGTGGCCGGCATTCCGGACTCGGGTATCGGGCATGCCATCGGATACGCCAACGAAAAAAAGGTTCCCTACGTGAGACCGTTCGTCAAATATACGCCCACCTGGCCGCGCAGCTTCATGCCCCAGAATCAGGACCTGCGCGATCTGGTGGCGAAAATGAAGCTGATCCCCGTTCGGAGGCTGATCGACGGCCAAAGAATTCTCTTCTGCGAGGATTCGATCGTCCGGGGAACCCAGCTCAAGGACAATACCCAGGCGCTCTTCGACTGCGGCGCCCGAGAGGTCCACATGCGGCCGGCATGTCCGACGTTGATATACCCGTGCGAGTTTCTCAACTTTTCGACCTCAAGGTCCACCCTTGACCTTGCCGGACGAAAAATTATCCGCGAACTCGAGGGGAAAACGGACTGCCGTCTCGAAACGTATGCCGAGCCCGATTCCGAAGAGAACCAGGCGATGGTGGAGTGCATCCGCCGGGATTTGCGTCTGACCACCCTCAAATATCAGCGCCTGGACGATCTGGTGACGGCGATCGGTCTGCCCCGTGAAAACCTGTGTACCCACTGTTGGGACGGGTCTAGCTATTTTTGAGCCGACCCCTGCGCACATCAAATCTTCCATCTCCGGCGTTCGGTCCCGCGGTCGGAAAAGCGCGTGCGGCATTCAGGACGATACGGCCGCCTCTAAAAGAGGGAATGGCCTTGCATGCCGGCAAAAATCATACTGATGCCGAAGGCGATCGGAAAGACGCAATAGGAGACGAAGTGGATGACACTCCCCTTCGTCGCGCCGAACCGGTCTTGCAGTCGCTTTAATCTCGAAAACCTGTCATTGCCGGTAACGCGCAGGTAAAAAGAATAAACGCCAAAAAACACGGTGGCGATGCCGAAACCGACGGTTATGTCATTCATCGCGCCTCTCCTTTTAAAAGCCTGCTCAAAGGTAAGGGTGGCGTCGTGCTGGGGGCGGGTATTTACAACCGATCGATCAGGACCATCATTGCAAATGCGATCCCGCCCACCAGGGAGAAATGCAGCCCGTTGAGGATTTTCTGATATTTGATCTTCGCCATCCGGTCGGGTTCGTTTCGAATCAAGACTTTGAAGCGCCGATAGTCCTCGAGCCAGCCCTTGAACGTATCGACCGTAAATCCCTTGTCCTTCAAAATCATCTTGATTTGCTGCAGGTTATACAGCGCGATGGTCGCGGAGAGGATCATTGCAAATTCGAGCAGGCCCATGGTCATGCATCCCTTCGGTCAGGAATTGAGATCGGATCAGAGGGTATGCATAGCATCATTCCGAGTTAGCGCCAAGTCGAATGAATCGAAATCGGCGGTGCGGATATACCGCGGGGAGGTCAAGTGATCGGCGATTTTTGTCATTCAAAAAAATCGCTTGCCCCCAGCGCCTGCAGGATCCGGCACCGCAGCCTGTCGATGCGCATTGTTTCGCCTGGGAGCATGCGGCAGAGGTTCCCGGCAGACGTCGTCAAGAACAAGAAAAAAACGGGGAGCATGACCATTTTATGATCGGAGAAATGATACTTGCCACCCCGCTTTAATCGGGCGAGGAGATGATATCGCTGCCGGCTTCACTTTGCAGCGGCTTTCATGGGTGCCGCTGACTATTTGGCGGTGGTCTTTTTCACCGTCGCTTTCTTCGCGGCAGGTTTCTTTGCGGCAACGGTCTTTTTGGTAGCGGCAGGCTTTTTAGCGGTGGTTTTTTTAGCAGCAGTCGTCTTTTTTGCCGCCGGTTTCTTGGTCGAGGCAGTTTTTTTGGTAGCTGTTGTCTTTTTTGCTGTTGCCATCGAGTCCTCCCTTGAATAGTGGTTGGTTGTTAACATGACCTCGCCTTTTTGGGGAAAATAACACTTTCCACGTGACTGCCTATTTTGTGATGCTGTATTTTATAGTACACAACATATAGTGTAGTCAATCTTTTTTTTATCCCGGATCGATTTTTATTTGTTTTTCTGTCTAATTTCGAATCCTTACATGGACAACGCCTTGAACACTATTTAAAAATATGCAATAATATAAATATGTTAAAAATTTGTGGCGGCGGGCCGCCCTTACGCCGGTTCAAGTGCGAATTCGCCGGTTGGTCTAGTAGTGTTTGATCGTTTGCACCGGCTGAGGGTGAAATCGGTTTCAAGGACCGTTTTTTTGCCGGGTCAGGCACCGGTTCGACCGGTATAGCTAGAGGCGCTTGTCCGAAATTCGGCCTCAGCCACCTCGAGGGCGTAACTGCCGTTGCGACGGATCGGCGGGATTGCCCGGGGGTGACGCACGAGAGTGCGCCTCTGTGCAAGTGACGGGTTTTATGTGTTTCATCGGTAATGAACGTTTCAGGGTCAAAGACTGATCCATGCTTTTCGTGAATCCGCGGACGGCAACAGACTGCTTTACCGCAACAACAAAATGACGCGCCGGTCTACCCTCGGATTCGGTTTCGTGATAGAGTCAAAAAATGGAAACCAATCTCGATACGATGGAAATCAGAGTGCTCGGCAGCCTTATCGAAAAGCAATTGGCGACCCCGGAATATTACCCGCTTTCATTGAATGCCCTGCTCAACGCCTGCAATCAGAAATCGAATCGCGAACCGGTGGTCGCTTACGACGAGCAAACCGTTCAGGGTGCCGTTGCCAAATTGGTTCAGAGAGGACTGGTTTTAAAAAGCGAGGTCGGCCGAGTGGCGAAATATGAAGAGCGGTTTACCCGGAAGCGAAATTTCATTACCCGCGAATCCGCAGTCCTTTGTATCCTTTTATTGCGGGGGGCCCAAACAATTGGCGAGATACGGGGGCGTGCGGCACGGCTTTGCTCTTTCGATAATATGGAAGAGGTGCATGAAACCCTCAGTCGGCTCGAAGAGTGGCATATCGTCCGGCAGATCCCGCGCCGGCCCGGACAGAAGGAGTCCCGTTTTGTTCACCTTCTCACCGCCCAACCTGAAATGCCGGATAGAGAGCCGACCTATTCTGACGGCAATGCCGCCGGTCCGGTACCCGAGCGCGATAAAAAAACCGATCGAGACATCGAAGCGCTCAGAAATGATTTCGAAAATTTGAAAAGAGACTTCCTGGAGTTCAAAAAACGATTCGAATAGCGAGGGAAAACACCAGAGACGATGTTTAAATTTCTCCACGCCGCCGACATTCATCTGGACAGCCCCTTGCACAAGCTCGACAGATACGAGGGCGCTCCGGTCGAGGAGTTTCGGCAGGCAACCCGCCGCGCCTTCGAGAACCTCATTCAATTGGCGGTCACGCAGAAGGTTGCCTTTGTTCTCATCGCCGGCGATCTTTTCGACGGTGATTGGAAAGACTACAACACCGGGCTTTACTTCGTGGCCCAGATGGGCAGATTGCGTGACGCGGGTATTCCGGTTTTCATCGTCGCCGGCAATCACGATGCGGCCAACAAGATCACCAAATCGCTTCGACTGCCCGACAATGTCAAAACCTTTCCTGCAGAAGACCCCGCCACCCTGCGCTTGGGCGAGATTAACGTGGCGGTGCACGGACAGAGTTTTGCTTCACCGGCGGTCAGAAAGGACCTGTCGGCCGGCTATCCGCAGCCGGACAGTGGATTTTTCAACATCGGTCTCCTGCACTCCTGCCTTACCGGCCGCGAAGGCCATGAGCCGTATGCCCCTTGTTCGCCCGGTGCATTGCGCAACAAGGGCTACGACTACTGGGCGCTTGGACACGTTCACCAGAGCGAAGTGGTGATGACCGAGCCGCCGATCGTGTTTCCGGGCAATCCGCAGGGCCGCCACGCTCGCGAGACGGGTCCCAAGGGATGCCTGTTGGTGAGCGTGGACGACATCGGTCGGGTCGATCTCGAGTTCAAACCGACCGATGTGGTTCGCTGGGTGACGGCCGCTGTGGACGCGCAGGGTTCGGAGAGCGGGTACGATATGGTCGATTGTTTCGGCCGACGCCTTGTGGAATTGTTGGATGAAAACGAGGGCCTGCCCTTGGCGGTTCGCGTCCATATCACCGGCGCAACCCCGGCTTGCGACAGGATTCTGGCGGACCTGGAACGCTGGACGAACGAGATCCGCTCAGCGGCGCTGGAAATCGGCAGCGGCAGGGTTTGGGTGGAAAAAATCAAGTTTAAACTCACCGCGGCGCCTTCCGAAAAGCGCCTCAAGCACAGCAACGGCGCCATCGACGAGCTGTTGACGCTGTTCGACGAGTTGGCCGCCGAGCCCCGATTCCGTCTTCACCTCTCAACAGAGCTGGCCGATCTCGAAAAAAAACTCCCCCGTGAAATCAAAGAAGGCGCCGACGGGGTTCGGTTCGACAACCCCGATTGGCTGATGGAGATACTGGACCAGGTGCGACCGATGCTCATACAGCGCATGCTCAGGAAGGGAAATGCCGAATGAGAATCGATGCGCTGCGGTTGATCGCATACGGGCCGTTTACCGATGTCGTCCTCGACCTGAGCGACGGCCGGGAAGGCTTTCATCTCGTCTACGGCCTCAACGAAGCTGGTAAAAGTTCGGCGCTGCGCGCCTTGCGGCACATGCTCTACGGCATTCCCGAGCGTTCGACGGACAACTTCATCCACCCTTTCGCCAAGATGCGCATCGGCGTGGCCATTCGAAACCGCAACGGAGACGCCTTCGAGTACATCCGGCGCAAGGGACGCAGTCACACTCTGCGCGCCGCGGACGATACGGCGGTCGTGGAGGAAGCCGAGCTGCAAAGACTGTTGAACGGGGTCGATGGCGATCTTTTCGCGACCATGTTCGCAGTGGGCTACGAGGACTTGGTGCGGGGCGGCCGCGATATCATTCAGGGTGGCGGTGATTCAGGGCAAATGGTTTTTGCCGCCGGATCGGGCATCGTCAACCTGACGGAGATCCAGAACGACCTTCAGCTCCAAGCCGATGCGCTGTTTCGACCTTCCGGGCAGAAGCCGAAAATCAACGAAGCGCTGGGCCGCTTGAACCGCAACCGCAGGGAATTGCGCGAGACCCAACTGCCGGGTCAGGAGTGGTCTCGGCACGACGCGGCCCTGCAGGTGGCCGTGAATAAAAAGATCGTCGCCGAAGAGGAACTGACCGCGCTGCAGAGGGACCTGAATCGGCTGCAGCGCATTCGGGAAGCCTTGCCCCTCATTGCCGAACGTCGGGAGTTGAGCGGCGATCTTGCAACCTACGGCAGCGCCGTTCTATTGCCCGAAGATTTTACGGAAAAACGGCAAGAACTGCTCGTGAAAATTAGAATCGCGGAAACCGTTAGGGATCGGGCGGTAAAGAACATTGCGGCGAACGAGCAGGCTATTGCGGCCCTGGCGATCGCCACAGAACTCCTGGATAATGGCGAGCCGATCGAGGAAATTTACCGCGAGCTGGGCAGCCAGCGCAAGGCGGCCAAAGACCGGTTGGCGCTGGAGACACGCCGCAACACCCTTAGGGAAGAAGCCGGCGAGATCCTGCGCAGCCTGCGTGACGATTTGACGTTGGGACAAGCCGAAAGGCTGCGGATCAAAAAAAACGAAGCGGTGAAGATTCAGGAACTGGGCGCTCAGTACGCACGGTTTATAACCCGCATCGAAGATGCGCACGAGAAACTGCCGGTCCTGTCGCGGGAGATCGCCGACATCGGCAAAGATATCGAAGCCCTCGATGCCTCTGTTGATGTCGAGGGACTGCGAGCGGCACTGGCGGAAGCCGTCGGGTTCGGTCCGCTCGAAAACCACAACCGGGCCGAGCAGGTCGATATATCGGCCGCATGGAAAACCATAGCGCTCGAGCAGACCAGGCTGGGATTGGAATGCCGAACGATAACGGAATTGGAGGGTCTGGCGGCCCCATCGGCGGAAACGATTCTCACGTTCGGAGATCGTTTCGCGGTAATCGAACGTCGTTTCGATGAGGTAAGGGGCGACATCGCTAAAACCCGCGACCGCCTTCAGGATGTGAACTGGCAGATCGAGGCCCACCGGTTGGAACGGGAAGTGCCCACGGAGGAGGACCTTCACGCGGTCCGGGAAAAGCGTGATCGCGGTTGGCGGATAATCCTGCAAAGGCTGAACGGGTCACCGGTGTCCGAGGACGAGCTGCAGGCCTATCTCACCACGGCTGGTGGTGCAAAAAACCTCGGCCAAGCTTTCGAGGCTGACCTGCGGCAGGCGGACGCCGTGTCCGATCGGTTGCGGCGCGAGGCCGACCGCGTTGCCGCGAAAGCCAGGCTGCTGGCCGATCAGGCCGCTGCCGCCGGTCAACTTGCGCAGCTCGAACTAGACCTCGCCTCGGTCGTGCAAGAAAAGAACGACCTTACGGCCGCATGGGTGTCTACGTGGCAGCCCCTGGGCATCGCGCCGCAGTTTCCCAAGGAAATGGGGCAGTGGGAGCGGCGTTTTCGGTCGCTGACTGAAAAAGTCAGCGAGGTGAGGATTCGGCAGACCAAGGCCGATGCGGTGAAAGCGGATATCGATGCGCAGCGGTCAAAGTTGGCTCAGGGCCTGTGGGAGTCTTGCGGTCACGCCGCTGCGGACGACGAGACGCTGACCGGTCTGATCAAGCGCGCGCAAAAAATTGTCCAAGACGCGGACGATCTTTATCGCAGACGGGATCAACTGTTACGGGACAAAGCGGGGCGGGAAAAAGAGCTGGAAGCGGCCCGCGCGCACCGTGAGCAAAACGAAATTGAACTGCTGCGCTGGCGGCAGCTGTGGAAGGAGGCCGTGCGGCCGATCGGTCTCGAAGCCAACGCCCTGCCGGCTGAGGCCAATGCCGTCATGGATGACCTCAAAAGCCTCTTCGACAAGCTCAAGGAGGCCGGGATTCTGCAAAAACGCATCGACGGCATCGACCGCGACACCGATGCGTTTGCTCGCAAGGTTGACCGCCTGGTGGGGGCGGTCGCGCGGGACCTGGCCGAACGGTTGCCGGATGAAGCGGCGCTTGAATTGCTCAGTCGTCTCAACCGGTCGCGGGAGGCCCGTTCGAAGCAGGAGACCCTTCAAAAACAATTGGCATTGGAGCAGGAGCGTCTCGATCAGTCCCGCAACGATATCTTGCAGGTTGAAACCCGACTCAGCAACATGTGTGAACAGGCCGGCTGCGGCAGTGCCGATGAACTCTCCGAGGCCGAGCGGCGCTCGAGCCGACGCCGCCAGATCGAATCCGACCTGAAAAAAACCGACGCCCGCCTGCACAAACTGTCCGCCGGCGCCACCGTGGAGGATTTTATCGACGAGGCCTTGGCGATCGATCCGGACGGCAGCGCGGGTGAGATCGAGCGACTGACGGCCGCGGTTAAAGACCTCGAGACCAGGAAATCCGAACTCGATCAGACCATCGGAAGCGAGCGGACCGAGTTGAGCAAGATGGACGGCAGCGCCAGGGCGGCCGAGCTGGCCGAGGAGTTTCAGGTTATCTTGGGAGGCCTCGATACCGATGTCGGTCATTACGCCCGACTGAGGATTGCCGCCAGGGTGCTGAGCCTGGCCATCGAACGCTACCGCGACAAAAGCCAGGGGCCGATATTGAAACGCGCGTCGGTCCTGTTCAACCGGATTACGGGTGGTTCCTTCGTCGGTATCAGAGCGGAGTTCGCCGACGGCGGACGACCGGTGATCGTGGGCGTGCGGCCAGGCAGCGGCGATATCGTCACCGTGGAAGGAATGAGCGACGGGACGGCCGATCAACTCTACCTGGCGCTGAGATTGGCAGGGGTGGAAGCCTATCTGGAAAAAAACGAACCGTTGCCGTTGATCGTCGACGATATCCTGATCATGTTCGACGACGACCGCGCCGCCGCGACGCT
>JBFYWB010000134.1:0-8030 GCA_041299015.1 Deltaproteobacteria bacterium | reverse complement strand
TCGCCCATTCGCCGGCAACGGCAGAGGAAAGCGGGCAAGCGGCCCGTCTGGAGGACATGACCGTAGTAGCGACACCTATCATCGAAGGCAACCAGGTTGACCGTTTTGCCGGCCAGAAGACCACGGTCACCGAATCCCAGATCAACGATCTCAACGCCCAGGATCTGGGCACGGCCCTGCGGCGGACGCCGGGAGTCAATATCTCGCGCTACAACCCGGTCGGCTCATTCGGCGGGGCCACCGGCGGGGCGGTTTTTATCCGCGGTTTCGGTTCGAGCCGGCCCGGCGCCGAAATCAAGACGCTGGTGGACGGCGTTCCCATGTACATGAGCGTGTGGAACCATCCCCTGCTGGACCTGATGACCATCGATCCGGCCCACACGATCGAGGTTTACAAAAGCCCTCAGCCCCATGTGTTCGGCAACGCCTACGGAGTGATCAATATCGTCCCCAAGCGCAAGACCACGGATGGTTTCCTCACCAAGGGCGAAGCGGCCGGCGGCAGTTACAGCACGGTGGTGGGCACCGCCGAACACGGCGGCAAACAGGATCGTTTCGATTATTATCTGGGTGGCGGTTACCGGTCGTCCGACGGGCACCGGGACAACGCCGATGGTGAACTGAAAAATCTTTACGGCCGCGCCGGCTACCGGCTGACGGACAATTGGGATCTTTCCGTTTTCGGTCTTTGGAACGACAACTATGCCGATGACCCCGGCCGGGTCGATGCCGATCCCGCCGAGAGAGAAGGCCGTTACGAGACGCGCACCACGATGACGGTGGCCACCATTGCAAACCGCTACGACAGCGCCGAGGGTCACGTCAAGTTCTACTGGAACGAAGGCGAAGGGGACTGGTTGAACCAGCCCACGGGCAACCCCGACGTGCGGGAAGACCTCTTCAACGATTTTCGGTTCTACGGCCTGAAGGCCAGGGAGGCGCTGCGGCCCTGGGAAGGAGGCGAACTGGTCCTGGGACTGGACTGGGACACCACCGAAGGCGACTACGATCAGGAGTTCAGCAACGGGACCAAGGACCGCTGGGACGGACATGACTTTACCATCTTTTCGCCCTATACGGCCCTGAGCCAGCAGTTCGGTCATAAGGACTGCTTCTACGCCATTCCATCGGCCGGCGTGCGTTACTATGACAACAGCGACTTCGATGAAGAGTGGGCGCCCCACGCCGGTTTTATCCTGGGTTACCGGGAGACCGAACTCCATGCCGCCTACTCCCGCGGAGTGATCTACCCCGGTCTCGAGGTGGTGGTCCTCTCCGAGAAAATCATCCCGCCCCTGGGAAAGAGCTGGCAGAACCTGCGCGCCGAAAAGGTGGACCATTACGAGGTGGGCATTCGCCATCGTTTCGGCTCGCTGGCCGTCGCCGACGTGACCGCGTTCTACGATGACGGCAAAGACCGTTACGTCATCGTGCCGCCGCCACCGCCGCCGCCGGTTTTCGACAACATCGCGGACTACCGCATCAAGGGCCTCGAGGCCACTCTCAGCCTCTACCCCACCAAAGATCTCTCGCTTTTCGCAGGTGTCACGTTTCTGGACACCGAACCGAAAGACCTGCCCTATGCACCCGATACGACGCTCAGTGCCGGAATGGTCTGGCGTTTTCTTAAAGCCTTCAAACTTCGGCTCGACTGTGAATACGTGGACGATGTGTTCGTGGGCGAACAGGCCCGCCGCAGCGGGGCCGAGAATCCGGACACGGTGGACAGCTACTTCCTCTTCAACGGCAAGCTCGGCTACCTGTTCACGATCAATGCCTGGGATCTGGACGGAGAGATTTTCATTGCCGGCGAGAACCTGACCGACGCCGACTACGAGTATCTCCCCGGCTATCCCATGCCCGGGATCAACGGGATGCTTGGAGTCAGTTTCGTGTTTTAAACCGCAGGGAATCCGACCATGGGAACAACCTCAGATTTTTTCGACAGCAAGGCCGCCGGTTGGGAAGAATCCTGTTATCCGGAAGACGTACGGGCGCGACTGGTTGACCTGATTCCCGAGTTCCGTCTGGCCTCCGAGGCCCGGGTCCTCGACATTGGCACCGGGCCCGGTGTCCTGCTTCCTTATATCAGAAAAGGCGTGGGTGATTCCGGGCGGGTTTGTGCCTTCGACCTTTCCTTGCCGATGGCCCGCGAGGCCGGAAGAAAGCCCCTTGGGCCGGGCGATCTGGTCCTGAAGGCCGATGTGCATCATATCCCATTCAGGGACGGTGTCTTCGACAACGTCATCTGCTTCGCCGCCTTCCCTCATTTTCAGCGGCCGGTCCCGGCTTTAGCCGAGATGGTCCGGGTGGCGGCCGAGGGCGCGGTGGTCGTTATCGCCCACCTCATGAGCCGGCAGGAGCTGGCGGATCACCATGGCGCCCATTCGGCCGTTGCGAGTCACGTACTGCCGAGCGACAGCCGCATGAAGATCTGGCTCGAGGCGGCGGGGCTTTCGAACTGTGACATCATCGATGCACCGGGGCGCTATCTCGCCAGGGGAATCAAACAATCGACCGCCGGCGCCGTCTTTCCGGGAACGGCAGCGCCGTAGTGAAAACCTTCGAACTTCCCGAGAGGAAAGACCCCAGGAGTCTGGCCGCACCGGGTGCCGATGCCGTGCGGGAGCTTGGACTGGCGGCGAAATCCGGGCCATGAGCGCAATGGCCAATCGAACACTTCGGTGCCATGTTCCCCGATGGAAAGGATCCGCTGGGAAATCGATACCCGCATTGATTACAAATTAAAGGATGGGCACTTCTGTTGTGAAAACCGACTTTGACCCAATAATTTGAAAACGTTGAACAAGAGGGAAGAAACATGAATGCCGAAAAAACCATGGAAACCGAGGAGTTCAAACGCTGCGCGGCCTTTCACGGACACGTCTGCCCGGGACTGTCCATCGGCTTTCGGGCAGCCAAGGCCGGAATGCGCTATTTGCAGGCCATGCGCGCCGAAGACGAGGAGCTGGTGGCCGTTGTGGAAACAGATGCCTGCTCGGCGGATGCGGTCCAGGTGCTCACCGGCTGCACCTTCGGAAAAGGCAATTTCATTTACAAAGATTACGGCAAGATGGTAGGGGAAGGCCGACGAAAAGGAAGCGCAGCGTTTCCAGGAAGTGCATTTCAAGCGCAACTGCGATATCCTGGAAATGCCCGAGAAGGCACTCGTCGCCGTACAGGAGGTGAGGCTGGAACTTCCCGCCGGGGCTCGGATTGAGCCGTCGCAGCCCTGCGCCCGCTGCGGCGAGCCGACCATGCCCTCGAAGCTCCAAACTGCAACCGCAGGGAAAATCTGCCGGGATTGTTTCGGAAAGAGTCTCGGCAGCGGCGAAGCGCTCTGAGCTGCCGGTTTATGGCATCGGCGACAACTTTCACATGCTCTTGACAATCAACACAGAAAGGAATTGGGATGGACCTTGTCAAAAAAGCCACAATTCGGATCGAGCACTGGATCGAACACAATGAGGACCACGCGCGTGAATACGAGGCCTTTGCCCAGGAACTGAAAACCGCCGGCAAAACCGAATGCGCAGAATACATCCTCGAGACGGCGGGGTTGACGGACCGCAGCAGCGAATCGTTGCGCCGGGCCTTGAAATCACTCTTATAATGGCAAAAGGAAATTTTCCATGTGTGAAGCACACGCGTTTATTCTCAAAGACGGAGCGGAAGAAATGGTCCTGGAAAGCGTCGATCTCGTGGAAATCGAGACCGACCAGATCAGGATGATCAGCATTTATGGCGAGCAAAAGATGTTCAAGGCCAGGTTCAGGTGCTATGATAACCGTCAGGGAAAAATCGTGTTCGAGTTGACCTGACACCACGCCGATACGGCACCACACTGCCTGGCTTTATTTTCCTCATCGAGGGGGAAAGGACACATTGAATTTGCTTGACGGCCTGATCGACAAAAGCCGCTGGAGATTCCGGTGGCGTTACTGGCGCGGCCAAACGCCGTGGGATACCAAGATTACGCCCCCGGAGGTGATGGCGTTCCTGGCAACCACCCCGCCCGGAAAGGCACTGGATCTGGGCTGCGGAACGGGCACCAACGCCATCACCTTGGCCTGTCACGGCTGGAGGGTCGTGGGGGTCGACTTCGCAGCCGAAGCCATCCGGACGGCACGGCGCAAGTGCGCCGCGGCCGGACTTAAAATCGACTTCCACGTTGCCGATGTCACCGATCTCGGTATACTGACCGAACCCGTCGATTACGTTCTCGACATCGGCTGCCTGTTTACGCTGACACCGAAACGTCGCACCCAATATGTACGGAACCTGGCAAGGTTGCTGAGGCCGCAAGGCTGGTACATGTTGTATGCGTGGCTGCCCCGTCCTTGGAAAGGAAGGCTGCGGGGCATATCACCCGCAGAAGTCGACACCCTGCTGTCAGGTGAGTGCGTAAAGGAAAGGGTGGTAATCGGTGAAGAAAAAGGCCACCCTTCCGCCTGGTATTGGTTCCGACGGCGCTGACCGTCCCTGCGCAAGCCCATGGACCGCCCGGAACGGGATGTAACCGGCAAAAGCATCGTTATGACGGATCAGGACTGTTTCAGCTGCCCTCACGAGCACGACTTTCTCGCGGACCGTCACCGGGTCAACGAACGCCGCACGCAATTCGTCATCGCCCTGACCGCCGCCGCCATGATCGTCGAGATCCTGGCCGGTATCGCCTATGGTTCCATGGCGCTCCTGGCGGACGGCTGGCACATGGCGAGCCACGTCTGCGCCCTGGGGCTCACGGCCCTGGCCTACTATCTGGCGAGAAAGTACAGACGCAACCCCAAATTCACCTTCGGCACCGGTAAAATCGGCGACCTGGCCGGATACAGCAGCGCGTTGCTCCTGGCCGTGATCGCCGTGCTCATGGCCTATGAATCCGTGCAGCGCCTGCTCGATCCGGTGACGATTCGGTTCAACGAGGCGATCCTGGTCGCCGTGGTCGGCTTGGTCGTCAACCTGCTCAGTGCGCTCATTCTCAAAGAACATCCCGACAGCCATCGTCATCCCGATCACGGCGCCCACCACCATCACCTCGATCACAACCTAAGGGCGGCGTACCTGCACGTTTTGGCCGATTCGCTGACCTCCTTGCTGGCCATCGTGGCCCTGGTTGGTGGGAAAATATGGGGCTGGGCCGTTTTGGACCCGATCATGGGTATCGTTGGCGCAGCGGTGATCACGCGCTGGTCCTGGACGTTGCTGCGCGACTCCGGCCGGGTGCTGCTGGATCAGACGACCGATCGGTGGATCGCCGACCAGATCCGGGAAAGGTTAACCTCCGCCGGCGATGTCACGATCGAGGACTTTCACCTCTGGCGCGTGGGGGCCGGACACTTCAGCGCTATAATTTCCCTGACATCCTCCGGCAAATGGGGGCCGCGGGATTACAAGAATCTTTTACGCGGCATATCCGGACTGTCCCACGTGACCATAGAGGTCAACCATCGGGCGGGTTCGTGATAGGGCGGTCGGCATCGGAACGCAGGCTTTGACCGTCGCGGCTGTTTCCCCGGCGAACATGTCGAGAACGTTGGAAAATGAAACACTGGTGTCATCGGCCTCCGAATCGATTCTGCCGTTTCATTCGTTCAAGCAAATTTTCAGCAATAAACTTGAAGTTGTCATATGCCTTGACCGGACGACTCAGTCGCACACTACGCTGCTGCACGATACGTCCGAGCGGTTTCATACGCCCCGAAGTTACGCAGAAGTTCCGACACCGGCACCAGAATCAGGCAACCGAGCCATGGGCGGTGAGCATGAACGCAGGGTCTCCTATATGGACCGCCAAGGCCAGGGCGGTACTTGCACCCCTTGGCCGCTGTCTTAGCTAAACTGGCGTGACTGATCAACACGCGCGGTGAAACCTCTGGCGAGCGTTTTTCGGGTACCGAATCCTCCAGGTTTTCTGGCGCTCTTTGTGATTTCTCAGCACATTGCCTTAGGCCGGCAGCCAGGGTTTCCGCTGGCCTTTAAATAAATGGCGAATTTCAATTTCAAGCGGACTTTTTAGTTTTTTTCATGATCAAAACTCAGCTTATGGAACTGGAATTTTGGGCACAACGCCGCGGTTGGGGGCGGACACCAAACCACGCGGCCATATCGAGGTCGGCAGATCTTAGAACGTAAAACATTGACTGCAGCGTGGAAATGACTTCAGCTTGAACTTGAGGGGCGACTGTACCGATTTTCTTTATTAGCCGGGATTTATCAATCGGACGAATTTGGTCCAAAACGACCTGCCCCTTTTTGCCTTTAAATTCGCATTGTATTCGAGAGGGATAATCTTTACCGGCAGTCGTCATAGGCGCAACAATGAGCGTCCGGATAAAGCGGTTCATTTCATCTGGGGAGATGATTAAGCAAGGTCTCGTTTTCTTGATCTCGGACCCCACTGTTGGATCCAGATTAATCATAAAAACATCAAAGCTATTGACTACCACTGCCATTCGGTTTCATCCCACCGCGGACTACACGCCTTACCTTTTGCGTTCTCCCAAAAACGCAAGGCGTCTCATTGAATCCATCGTTCAGCTCGAAGAGGGTCAGGGGTCGGAAAGAGAGCTGTCAGATTGAAGCTCATTTTTTCAGATCATGCCTGGGATGATTACCTTTACTCGCAAAAAACCGATAGGAAAATCCTCCGGCGAATAAACACGCTAATTAAGGAAATTAAACGCAACCCCTTTGAAGGAGTCGGCAAACCCGAGCCACTGAAACATGCTCTGTCAGAATACTGGTCCCGCCGGATAAATGATGAACACAGAATCGTTTACAGAGTTTCCGCCGGTGCAATTCTTATAGCTCAACTTCGATACCATTATTAATTTTGCCAGCCTTATTCCAAGGGGCACATTGCAAAAAAGCAAGTATCCTCGCATCCGCAACTGCCTTTTGTTCATGCCGCCGCATGGCGATTACATTCGACCATCCGCCCATCGATCGAACCAGACCGCCCCCCACAAGCTCCGGACGATTCCCTCCTTAATACCTTTCCTTACGAATTGCCGATAAGCCTTGCCGGCTTCCCTCGTATATTCCGTGTCCAGCATCTTTCTGGCGCACAAACATCCGGGCACTTTTCTGATCGTCCTGCAGACCAGCAACGCCTCTGTCAACGAGGCGATCGAACTGGCGGTCGACGAGATGAAGCGCATTCAGCAGGATCTGGTGTCCGAAGAGGAGCTGGAGACGGCCAGAATCTACCTGATCGGCAGCTTTTTGCTGTGCGTTCTCGCGGCGCTCTTTGTGGTGATAGATCAAATTTCTTTTACTGTCCCTGATTCTTGATGATGATTTCCACCCGTCTGTTTTGCTGACGCCCCGCGGCTGTCGTATTGGGGGCGATCGGATAGCTTTCGCCCAATCCTCTGGCAGTAATTCGATCGGCGCGGATACCCCGGGCCTGAAGAGCGCCGGCCACAGCATCGGCTCGCATCTGTGACAGCTGCCGGTTGTAATCATCCGGTCCCCGGCTGTCGGTATGACCCTCGACGAGGATCTGTCTGTCTGGATGTTCCTTGAGAAAATCAGCCAGCTTACCGGCGAACAGTTCCGCCCCGGGCTTCAACTCCGCTTTGTCGGTTTCAAAGAGCACGCCGCCCATTGTCAGCAAAATTCCGCGCTCCGTTTCCCGGGCTTCCAGGTCCGTAATCTCCTGCCTTAATTGCTGGATTTCGGCTTTGGTCTTTTCCGCCTCCATTCGGGTTCGAGTCGCTTCCTGCTGCTCTTGTTCGCTCCGGTAAGCACCCAGCTCTTCCTGTGCTTTCCGAGTCTCCAGCCGGGCTTGTTTAGCCTCACTGGAACGAGTCTGCAGCAAAATGTTTTCCCTTTGGGCACTCAGATCTTTCACCTGATCTTCTGCCGCATTTTCAGCGGCCAGGGTTCGAGCCAGCTCAACCTTTTTCTCGGTCAGATAGGCATAGTGGTTTCTTTCCGCTTTACTTTCGGCGTTTTCCGCCTTGCTGAGCGCCTGGCCCGCCTCGTGCAGAGGCACCGGTGCATACCGAACAATCATCGGGTCG
>JBFYWB010000064.1:0-8528 GCA_041299015.1 Deltaproteobacteria bacterium | reverse complement strand
GATTCACCTCTCAGACGTAATCGGCAAAATGCGCGCAGGCTTTAACAGCGATTGGTTGACTGACAGGTGACCGGAACCCCATTCATGAAGGTGGGTCAGCGATACGGGGTGCCATAGAACCCCGCATGCACTTGAGCATCGGGAAGCGATTCGCGCGCATGTGCTATCTTGTTTTCGTCCGGGTAGCCGAGCGCCACGATCGCCTGCACTTTGAGCCCGGCTGGAAGCCGGAGCTGCTCCGCCACATACGCCTCCGCGGTTTGCTGCGGCGCGTGCATGCGTTCACGGATCTGGATCCAGCAACTCCCGAGGTCCAGGGACGCCGCTGCCAGGTGGATGATGGTGGTGGCAATGGACGCATCCTCCACCCACACGTCGGATTTGGATGCATCGGCGCACACCACGATGCCGGCTGCGGCGTTCTTCAGAAACGCCGACCCATGCTCCTTGGCCCGGGATAGCCGAGCCAGCATCTCACGGTCCGTCACCACCACAAAATGCCAGGGATTGACGCCGCGCGAGGAGGGCGTTCGCAGCGCCGCCTCTACCAGAAGGTCGAGCTTCTCTTTCTCAACGGGTTTATCCAGAAATCTACGAATGCTTCGGCGCTTGCGGATCAACGACATGAACATGGGATTTGCCCTCCATTAGCTGGCGAATTTGCCCTACGCGGCTGCGCGCAGTCGAACCACCTCCAGAACCTTCCTGCAGTTAATATATGGTAGTTCTCTGCCATTTTCAATCAAACTCCATTTGCATCAGGGCTCAGCATGCGCCATCGGCTCAATAATCGAAAGAAAAAAACTGCATCGAAGTGTCAAATGCTATCAATTGGTATCAACTGCGGACAAATCGCATAAAATGTTGTAACATATTGAAAATATTAAAATAATTATTGACATTTACTTCTATATCGTATACGATATGCCCCACTTTCGAAGTGGTTAATAGAAGTATTCACAGATCCAGCTAATTTCAGCTTCTGCTGCGTGTGATTCATAGCAGGATACACAAGAACGTCCGAGCATCACGTGAATGACGCCCCCTCCAACCATTAGGCTCTGAGGAGACTGAAGCGATGGATCGAAAAGTCATTTGGATCGTTTTGATTTTTGGCCTGCTTATCAGCCTGGGGCCGGCCGCCAGGGCCGTCGAATCCGAGCCTGATCTGCTTTTTGGAAACACCCTTGCCATCTCCTCTTGGCATATTCACCTGTCCCATCATCGCTTTGCCGCTGCTGGCGGCGGAAGCGCCACGTTGAAGCTGACGCAGCTATATCCTCCCGGGGCCATCAGAGACGCCATCATCACACTGAATGGACGCTTCATTCATCTGAGAACTTTCTTTTCCGGCACTGAAAGCAGCTGGGCACTGCCGGTCACGCTGAACGAAGATAACAGCATGATCGTGTTTCTCTGGGGAGATCCCGGCTCGAGCCTCAGAATTGAGGTGCTGGCCGGTCCCGCGGCGAATGGGCCGGCGCTGATTCTTGGCTTCGAGGCCGAACCGACCCGTATCCAACGCGGCCAAACCAGCATTCTCCGATGGCAGACCGAGCACGCGGAATGGTGCGAAATTCAGCCCGGCATCGGAAACGTCGATCCCTCCGGTTCATTGCAGGTCAACCCTGCCGAGACGGTTGATTACACCTTGACGGCGTGGGGACAGGGGGATCCAGCAACGTCCGCAGTGACAATCGTCATTGAAAACGGAGGCCCGGTGGCTGAGCCGCAAGCGGTGGCAACCAGCGAAGATACGCCGGTTCCGATAACCTTGAGGGGGTATGACATCGACGGCGATCCGCTAACCTTTCAGATGGAAGTCGGCCCCGCCAACGGGACTTTGAGCGGCCAGCCTCCGGATCTGATCTACACTCCATCCCCAAATTTTACAGGCAGTGATTCCTTCAGCTTTTCAGTCTCCGACGGGCAGGTTACTTCGGCGGCCGCGCTCGTCACCGTCATGGTTCATTCGATGAACGATCCGCCCGTAGCCGATGCCGGGCCGGATCAGGAGGTTTTTGTCGGGGAGTGGGTGACCCTCGATGGGAGCTTGTCGAGCGACATGGAAGGCGACTCCCTCACCTTCTGGTGGACGATGACCTCCCAGCCCGCCGGAAGTTCGGCCATTTTAACGAATCCCGGCTCGGCCAACCCCGATTTTGTCCCGGACCAGGCCGGATCCTACCAAGCTCAGCTGATCGTCCACGACGGCATCTCGCAAAGCGCGCCGGACATGGTCGAAATCGTTGCCCATCCAAGGATGGCAACCGTGCCGGATGTTGCTGGGTTGATCCTGAATGAGGCACGCGTCCTTCTATCGGGGGCCAATCTGGCCGTCGGTTCTGTCTCCGAATCCCATCATGAAGTGCTCGCCGCAGGACGTGTCATCAGCCAGACCCCGGCGGCGGGCACGGTGGTGGAAGAGGGCAGTCCGATCAGTTTGGCGGTCTCGCTCGGGCCGGTGCAGCAGCTGCCCGTCGCAACGTTTCAGGCCTTGCCGCCGACGATCCCAAAAGGCTCCGCAGCAGTTTTGAGCTGGACGACGTCCTACGCGAAAAAAGTTCACATCGACGGCGGCATCGGCCAAGTGGCCGTGAGCGGTTCGGTGCAGATCCTGCCGGACCACAGCACCACCTACACCCTCACGGCCACGGGCGACCACGGCACCGCCAGCGCAACGGCTGCAGTTCAGGTCACTCTGCCTCCATTGCCTCAGCCGGATAATTCGTTCGGCCAATTTTACGAAGATTTGATCCCGCCCGATGCCGCGCTGGAACAGCACGACCCCAAACGTTTTTCACTGGTTACCGGATTGGTGTTGAACGCCCAGGGAGAGCCGCTGCCATCCGCAGTCGTCACGATTCACGGCCGCCCGGAATACGGGACCGCCAACACGGACGGCGAGGGGCGTTTCAGCTTGCCGGTGGAGGGCGGCGGCACTTTGACGGTTTCCTACCGCAAAGCGGGACTGATTCCGGTGCAGCGTGAGGTCTATGTCGGCTGGAACGATACCATCGTGGCCGAGACCGTGCGGATGACCGCTGCCGACGCAGCCGCCACCACGATCGCATTCGATGGCAGCGGCTCCAGCGTGAGGACGCATCGAAGTTCAGAGATAGCCGATGCCGCCGGCCGGCGTGCCTGCACCCTGGTGTTTGCGGGCGACAATCGGGCCTATCTGGCCGATGAAAGCGGCAACCCGGCATTGGAGCTGGAAACCATCACCGTCCGGGCCACCGAATACCGCAGCCCGGAATCCATGCCGGCCCGTCTGCCTCCGGCCTCCGCATTTACCTGGTGCGCCGAGTTCAGCGTGGATGGGGCCGAGAGGGTTCAGTTCGAGAAGCCGGTGGTGGTATGGGTGGACAACTTCCTCGGATTTCCGGTGGGCGAGATTGTTCCCGTCGGATATTACGACCGCGACAAAGCCCGCTGGCTGCCGATGAAAAACGGGCGGGTCGTCATGTTGCTGGACACGGACGGCGACGGCAGCGTGGATGCGTTGGACGCCGACGGCGACGGCCAGCCGGACGACCTCGATCAGAACGGATCCACGCGCAACGAGGTGCTGGGGCTTGAAGACAATCAGCAGTATCTGGCCGGGGCGACCTATTGGCGGGCGGCCGTCACCCATTTTTCGCCCATCGACCTCAACTGGCCGTTCGGGCTTCCGCCCGATGCCACACCTCCCAACCCCAAGGGGCAAGCCGTTGCCGATCTGCAATGGGAAGAGAGCAAAGACCTGCGCCAGTGCGTAGGTTCTTTTCTCGAAGAAAAAAGCCGGATCTTTCACGAAGACATCCCCATCCCGGGCACCGATTTGACGCTGCACTACACGAGCAGCCGCACGGCCGGCTACAATCCAGGTGTGATCACCGTTCCGGCCAGCGGGGACAGCGTGCCGGCGGGTCTGGTTCGAATCCTGGTCAAGGCGGAGATGGCCGGCCGCGAATATGAAGTGGAACTGCCGCCGGAAGCCAATCAGGTGGCCAAGATCGAATGGGACGGCCTGGATCATCTCGGAAGACCGGTCAGCGGGACCCTAACGGCGCATATCCGGATCGGGTTCGTCTATTACGGCGTCTATTACCGGGCGGCGAGCATCGGCGATGCATTCGCCCAGCCGGGGCTCAGCTCGCTGATCATTCCGAGCCGGCGGGAGGCGATTTCATGGAAAAGCGTCGACATCCCGATCATACGAGGCGTCGGCACGATGGCCGAGGGCTGGTCGCTTTCCGCGCATCACTACGTCAGCCCCATGGACGCTTCGCGAATTTTCAAGGGCGATGGGACAATCGGAACCTACAATACCGCGGTTATCGAAACGGTTGCCGGAGACGGAACCTGGGCGCGGGTATTCGGCGGCATGGGGGGGCCGGCGGTCAGCGCGCAAATCGGCGAACCCTACGGCGTCGCTACCGACGAAGAGGGCAATCTCTACATCGGCAGCGCTATTTTGATCCCCTATTCTCACTGGCATCACCGCATTCTCAAGGTCGATCGGAAGGGCATCGTAACCGAAGAGAAGGGCATCGTCCCATCCAGTCAATCGGGTTTTGCGCGCGATGCGCAAGGAAGCTACTATCATTCCTATAGCTATTATAACTGCGTCAACAAAATCGACGCGCAAAACGCGATCACCACCTACGGCACCTGCAACCCGAATTACGGAGGCGGGTTCAGCGGCGACGGCGGGCCGGCGACGGCCGCGAGATTCAACTATCCATCCGGCGTTGACGTCGATGCCGGCGGCAATGTCTACATTGCGGACAAGTACAATCATCGCGTCCGCAAAATCGACGCCAACGGAACAATTACGACCTTTGCCGGGACGGGTGCTGCCGCGAGCAGCGGCGACGGGGGGCCGGCGACCGCCGCCGCCCTTTACTACCCCGTGAGTGTGGCGGCGGACGGCCAGGGAAACATCTTTATTGCGGAGGAATACGCTCGGCGTGTCCGCAAAGTGGATCCTTCCGGGGTAATTATCACCGTCGCCGGCAACGGCACTTCGGTTTTTATGGGAAACGGATTCCGGGCCACTGAGACCGGCTTCTACGACATCCGCAGCATCGCCGTCGATAAGGCCGGCAATCTTTTCATCGTCAGCGGCACCGGGAACCGCGTGTACAAGGTGGATACCGGCGGGATCGTCTCCACCGTGGCAGGCTCCGGCGGGATCGGGTACGGCCAGGGAGGCTTCGAGGGCGAGGGGGGAGCCGCCACTGCCGCCAGGCTCGATTATCCGGCGGCGGTCGCCGTCGGCCCCTCGGGTGATATTTACATCGCCGATCAATATAACGAACGCCTGCGCCGGGTAGGCCCGCGGAGTGCGCGGCTGACTGCGCTGATGGACCAGTCGGATATGGCCTTCAGCGAAGAGAATGGGGTGGGATATATTCTGTCGGCGGCGGGGCTCCATAAGATGACCCTCGATCTCGCGACCGGAGTCATCCTGCGCGAGTTCTCGTATGACACGGAGGGCCGTTTGACCGGCATTGCAGATTCGTTCGGCAACCAGACGGTGATTGAACGCGGTGCGGGAGGCATTCCAACGGCTATCGTTTCGCCGGACGGCATTCGTACGGGCTTGACCATCAACAGCACCAATCATCTGACCGGGATTACCTATCCGGACGGCAGCGTTTACGCGTTCCAATATTCCGTCGACGGACTTGAACTCACCAAAATCGAACCGGCCGGCAACCGCTTCGCGCATTTTTATGACGACCTCGGTCGGTTGACAAATTATTCAGACGGCGAAGGCGGGAGCTGGCAGCTGACGAACCGATTGCTGGAAAACGGAGACATCCAGCACGAAGTTCTTACCGCCGAAGGCGGACGGACGACCCATGTGGATCGCCATGCTCCGACGGGGGCGTATCAAACGACCGTAACGGATGTCGCGGGCGCACAAACGGTCATGACCGAATCGGCCGACGGGCTTACCGTGAGCAGCGCATTGGCCTGCGGGCTGACCCGGGATTCCCTTTACGCCATCGATCCGCAATTCAAATTCAAATTCCTGAAGCAACTCTCGGAACAATCCGGGCCCATTCTGAAGCGGACGACGGACTTCGATCGGGTATACAGCGACATGGACGCGGACTCCATTCCGGACCTGATCCTCGATAAAGTCACCGTGAACGGACGCACCGCCACGCTGAGCCATGATATCGGCGGGGCGAAGAAAACATTCACCTCTGTCGAGGGCCGGTCGGTGGTGCTGGAGTACGATCCGAACACGCTCCTGACCGAGCGGATTCAGACGCCGGGCCTGTTGGATACCACCTATGCTTATGACGGCCGCGGCCGGCTGATCGCCGCCGCGGTTGGAAGCCGTTCGACCACCTTCGGTTACAACAACCGCGGGTTTCTCGATTCGGCGATCGACCCGCTGGGGCGCCAAATCTACTACGAATATGACGCAGCCGGCCGGACCCGCGGCATCACCCGGCCGGACGGGAGCCTGATGGATTTCGAGTATGACGGCAACGGCAACCTGACCGTGCTGGTGAATCCGGCCGGGGTGTCGCATCGTTTCGGCTACAACCAGGTGAACGTAAACAGCGGATATTCGACGCCGCTTTCCGGCAGCTACCAGTATCGGTATGATCGGGACCGCCGGCCGACGGAGACCGTGCTGCCTTCCGGGAAAACCATCCGCAACGTCTACGACCAGGGGCTGCTGGTGCGTACCGAGGCCCCGGAGGGAGATGTCTATTTCAACTATCTTTGCGGCAGCAAGATCGGCTCCGTCGGCAAGGGCGGCGAAGGGATCGCTTACGATTACGACGGCATTCTGTTGAGCTCCGAGACGTTGAGCGGCACTTTGAATCATACGGCCGCCTACAGCTACGACCACGATTTCAAACTGACTCAATTCTCCTATGCCGGAGAGTCGACTGCGTATGGATATGACAACGACGGACTGCTGACCCAGGCCGGGTCTTTCAGCATCTCCCGCGATGCCGGAAGCGGTTTGCCCTTGCAGGTATCGGGGGTGGGCTTGCAGGTCAACCGCGCGTTCAATGGATACGGGGAGCTTGAAAGCCAGGCCGTTGCGGTGGGCGGCCGAGAAATCTCCG
Organism: Deltaproteobacteria bacterium; assembly: GCA_041299015.1. Taxonomy (GTDB): domain Bacteria; phylum Desulfobacterota; class Desulfobacteria; order Desulfobacterales; family SG8-13; genus JARFQH01. Next base: position 1,440 of record JBFYWB010000064.1, on the reverse strand, counting down.
CCTACAGCCTTTTGCGCGACAATGCGGGCAACATCCTGCGCAAGAACGAATCGGCCGGCGGCGTTGCTGCCATCTATGAGTATGGTTACGATTCGGCCGGGCGATTGCTGAGAGTCCATAAAGACGGCGCGCTGGTGGAAAATTATCAGTACGACGAGAACGGCGCACGGGTCTTCGAAGTGAATACGCGCCGGGGAATCAACGGGAGACATTACACTTACTCGGATGAGGATCATCTGCTCGCCGCCGGCGAATGGAGCTACCAGTATGACCGCGATGGATTTTTGACTGCTAAAGCCAATTCGACCGTTCCTCCCCAGCAAACCCTTTATTCCTATTCATCGCGAGGAGAACTGTTGGCCGCTGTTTTGCCGGGCGGCAAAAGAGTTGATTATGTCTGCGATCCATTGGGAAGACGGATTGCCAAGAAAGTCAACGGCGCTGTCGCGGAAAAATACCTCTGGCAGGGAGTCACACGTCTGCTGGCGGTATATGACGGAGTTGGAAGTTTGAGGATGCGTTTCGAGTATGCCGACGACCGTATGCCGGTAGCCATGACGGCAGGCGGTGTCCGCTACTATCTCGGGTACGATCAGGTGGGCTCGCTGATAGCGGTTGCAGACGGCTCCGGCAGCGTGGTAAAAAGGATCAGCTACGACTCCTTTGGTAACGTTTTGGAGGACAGCAGTCCGTCATTTGCCGTTCCTTTCGGCTTCGCAGGCGGCCTGCACGACGAAGATACCGGCTTAATCAGATTTGGGCACCGCGATTACGATCCTGAGATTGGCAGATGGACCGCGAAGGATCCGATCGGATTTGCGGGCGGGGATACGGATCTTTACGGGTATGTGCTGAATGACCCCGTGGATCTGGTTGATCCAAGTGGGCAGTATGCTGATATTGCTATAGACGTCGCTTTCATTATTTGGGATATTAAAAACTTATTTGACGATCCCTGTAATAAGGGTGAGAATTTAACGGCGTTAGGACTTGATTTTTTAGGGGCAGTTGTTCCTTTTGCTACAGGTTTGGGAGCAGGATATAAGGCATCAAAAGGGTTAAAGCCTATCGTAATTGGTGAGAATATGAAGGACAGAGTCATTCCTTATGCAAAAGAAATAGGTGCTGACTGGTATAAACCTCGTTCGAACAGACCAGATCGATGGCTTGCAAATAATGAGCGCTGGCTAAAGACAAAAATTATAGAAGGAAGAGAAATAATTGATATTGGAATTGATCCGTTAAGAACGATACGCAGCCCTTATTATGAAGCAGAGAAAAAATTGATTCATAATACGAACTAACAAACGGCAGTGCCATGATGATACAACATCAAGAATTTAAAAAAAAATGCAGAGAATTTTTCAGGTTCCTTGAACAGGAGTACAGCTGCAAGGTGGCTACTAAGGGAGATTCTTATGGTGTTTTTATCACCTACTT
>JBFYWB010000050.1:0-42648 GCA_041299015.1 Deltaproteobacteria bacterium | reverse complement strand
CATACGAATCAAGGATTGCTGCTCAATTTTTTTCCTCCTCATGCGGGCGCCCCGGGAGGCGGCTTCGATCCGGCTGCTGTTCGGTTTGAAGTGGGCTTGTCGATAGGTGTCGTACCGAGGTTGGTTGCGCAGCTGCCCCCTGCGGCCGTTACCGTCCCCGTGGAACATTTCGGAATCGATTTCCATCAGACGGTCGTACCAGCGGAAGATCCTGGACCGCATCCGCCACTGGTAAAACGGCGGCAGAAGCATGATTTTCATGCGGCTGAGCAGGTTAGCCAGCCAGAAGGGAAGCGATCGCTGCAGAAAAGGTGGCTTGCTTTCGTAAAAACGCCGGGCCGCGTCGCTTAAGGGGTAGTCGACATACCTGGGGGCCGGAAAATCCCCCCGCTTTTCGAACACGCCGGCCGGCGAGCCCGCTTCGGCGGCGGCAAGAAGCAGCCGGTCGCTCAGGGCCGGGTGAACATCCTTGCGCGCCACCAGCTGGGCCTTCGGCGCCAGCAGGTAAACGTCTTCCCGGGAAATGTTTTGGGTGAAGTCGACGACGCCTTCGGGAAACCTGAGCAGCGAGAGAAATTGCAGATGCCTGGTGTAGGCCTCCCCCCGGTCAAAGTTCAACAGCCGGATGTCGGGGTCAAACAGCAGACTCCGGCCGGCGTGCCCGCGGTAGGCGACCACGAAAAAGGCCGCATCGATGTCAGTCTGCTTTCATGTCCACAACCGTCCAGGACCTCAACTTCCCCTTGTCCAGGACCTTGTCGAAACGTCCGACGTTGGATTACCGGCCGCATTTCCTTTCGCTTGCCCCGCTATGGGGGCGGCCCAAAAGGTCGGGCCCAAGACGTGTCATTTCTTCTGCCAGCCAGCGGCAGAAGACTCCGCCCAGCAATTTGCTATGGCATTTATTAAGACCGGTGGAGGAAACAGGCAAACGGATTTTGATCCAACAAGCTAAAAATTCAAAATGCGGAAGTCGGTTGGGTTTAACTCATGATTTCACTTATTTTCTGCGACAGGGCCTCCATGTTATACGGCTTCTGAATGAAACCGCGGCAGCCCCGATTCAGGATCTCCCTTGCCTGCCCGTCGATGCAGTACCCGCTGGCCAGCAAGACCTTGACGTCGGGATCGATTTTCTTGAGTTCATCGAACACATCGCCGCCGCCCATGCCCGGCATGATCAGGTCCAGGACCACCAGGTCGACGGTGCTCCTGTGAGCGTCATACAACGCCAGGGCTTCATCGCCCTTGCGGGTGAAGATGACGTCGTATCCCATTTTCTCGATCATCTGGGCACCGATGTCGATGACCATCTCCTCATCGTCGACCAGCAGAACCTTGCCCTTGCCTCTTTTGAACTCTGAGTGATTTTCGTCGGCCTCGACCAGGGCACTGTTCGATACCCGCAAGTAAATGCAAAACGTCGTCCCCTTGTCTTTCTCGGAGACCACATCGATGTACCCCCCGTGAGATTTGACGATTCCATAGACCGAGGCCAGTCCCAAACCGGTGCCGCGCCCGATTTCCTTCGTAGTAAAGAAGGGGTCGAAGATCCGTTTTTGGGTTTCGGGGTCCATGCCGACGCCCGAATCGGTGACTTGCAGCTTCAAATATTTGCCGGGCTTCGGAGAGTACGGCTTATCGGTCAAATCGCCGTGGTCGACAACCGCGGTTTGAACGGTGAGCTCACCGCCGCGGGGCATCGCATCGGCCGCATTGACGTAGAGGTTGAACAGCACCTGCTCGATTTGCGATCGGTCCACATCGGCGACGATCCGCTCCGGTGACAGATCCAGGTTAATGGAGATCTCTTTGCGGGTGCGCCCAAAGGTTTCGACGCTGTCCCGGACGACGTGGTTGAGGTCGACGGCCTTGGGCTCGTATTTGCCTTTGCGAGCGTAGCCTAACAGTTGAGCGGTCAGCTTGGCGCCGCTCTGAACGAGTTTTTCGACATTTTGCAAATTCCGGTAGTGGGCACTGGTCGAATCCATGTCGCACATCATCAGAGAAACATTGCCCAGTATTCCCATCATCAGGTTGTTGAAGTCATGAGCGATGCCCCCGGCCAGCGTTCCGATGGCCTCCATCCGCTGAACGAGGTGCAGTTGCTCCTCGAGCCGCTTGTGATCGGAGATATCGCGAAGAATGACCAAGATGCCCGCCGGTTGCCCGACGTGATCTTCAAAGCGCGAAGCGCTGATGCTCACGTCGATCGTCTTTCCGCCTTTGGTGTAGCGTTTGGTTTCAAATCCATGACACGGAACCCCTTTCTCGACCAGGCGCCTGATGATGCGCAAGGTGTCTTCCCTTTCGGATTCCGGAAGAAAAGGAATTTTCTTCCTCGCCACTTCCTCCAGCTGCCATCCGAACATCTCCGTAAAAACGGGACTCACGTATTGGGCCATTCCCTTCAGGTCGTAGATGACGATCGCATCCGCCGAGGAGTGCAGCAGCGAGCGGTACAACTCTTCCGCCCGCTTGGCTTCCTCGTACAGGCTGCGGTACTCCTGCTCGCTTTTCTGCAAAGCCGCTTCAGCGGTTTTGCGCTCGGTGATGTCCTTCAGACTCCCTTCATAATACTGGACCTTGCCCGTGTGGTCCCGCACCGCGATCGAATGATTCTCAACCCACGTAGCGGTCCCGTTGTACCGTCGCATCTGAAATTCGTACGGTTTCCCTAATTCCTGACCCTCGATCATTTTTTTCCACTTCACGCGTTCTTCCGAATTCAGATACATGGCCTCGGCCCGCTGGGCCAGAAACCTTTCTTTGTCCGGATATCCGAGCATCTGCACCAGTACCGGGTTTGCATCCAGAATCCGACCTTCCGGTGTCGTGCGGTAGAGTCCGACGGGGAGCCCGTCAAACAGGCTGCGATAGTGGGTTTCGCTCTTCGTCAACGCCGCCTGGGTCGCTTTGAGTTCGGCCAGGTTGCTGACGAGTTCCTGAAAAAGCCGTTTGAGCTGCAGGCGCATCTGGTTGAATGACATGGCCAATTCGCCCACCTCATCATCGCGTTCGAGCAAGGCGGCGTCACTATCGACTTCCCAGTTGCCCTCCCCAACCGCTTTGGCGGTGCTGGCCAGGCCGGCGATCGGAATGATGAACCGGCGGGCCGAGCGCCGACCCAGCACATAAACGGCGCTGGCGGTCACGCACAGGATGACCGCCATGACGATACCGACCATCAAACCCTGTCGGGTAAAAAAACTCTGGAAGCGTGCGCTTATTTCTTGTGATTTCCTGTTCATCGCCAGTATGGGGGCCGAGAATTCGTCAATGTAGGCGGTGGCCGCTACCATCAGGGTCTGACCGTGCAGCCGCGTTTCGACCGGTGTCATCGCCATGTATTTCTTGCGGATCTGACCGTCCGGCTCGATCCAGTCGTAATAACCGGAAGCCTCTGCTCCCGATCGGGTCGGTTCGAATATCGCCCACCATGACGGTAATTTATCCGATAGAAACCGCATCTCCCGGTCAATCAACTGCGGGTTGGGATGGATCCGCATGATGCCGGTCTCGGCTTCATACAAACAGGTATAGCCGGTGTGCCCGACTCTCTGAATGGCGAGGTTCTTGAACTCATCGTTTTCCTGAAGCGCCTGCAGGGTGATGGCGGGGGTGAGCTTCAGAAATATGTCGATCTGTTGGGCGACGTCTCTGGCCTTGGCCTGGATGAGTGCCTGCCCGAGATCTTCGAGCTGCCGTTTTGCGTCTTCACTCAATTCATCGGTTGACTGCTGGTTGAGAGCGGCAATGTGCTGCCGATCAAGAAAAACACCCGCCAACACGCAGATGAAAAAAATTCCGAAGGGCACGAGCGCGATAAACAGGTATTCTCTGGTAAATTTTTTGACCAATGACCGGGTGGGCTTGTCGGCTCCGTCCATTCAACGCCCCTTGCGGTTGACCATCATGGCCGTGCGGGTTTTCATGCGGTTGTGATCCGTGATGCTGCCGGCAACGCCGGAAAATGGCCCGACGGACGAATAAGGCTATAAAAAATTGATAATATTATATATTTTAGCAGAACAGGCTGGCGGCGTCAAACACTTCCGGCGGCATCCTGGATAATTTCCCAGATATTCCCGATCCAGTCGCAGTGCTCCGGTTTCATCAGGCAGGATCGCAGGCAGGTCACATCGTCGCGGTCAAAATCGACATCCGTCCATCTGCTTCGCAGCAGTTTAGAGGGGTACTTGAATGTTGCCAAATGCAGATCTTTTTCAGCCGCGGCCCGAAAGATATTTTGCGACCGGGCCGAAATTTGGGACGCGCGCCTTCCGCTTGGCGCCCAAACGACGATGTCCAGCTCCGGCGGGAAAATGGTCCTGAACCTTTTCGCCGAGTGAATTTTTCCGTATAACGCCAGCGCCGCAGCACGCGCCTTGGACAAGCCCGCAGAAAACTCCCCGCCCGGCACAAGCGGCAAGAGTTTCTGCGTGGCCCAAAGGGCGACGGCGGATGCTCCCGGCCGGGAACACTCCAGGCTGATCTCGCCGAGGTGGAGGTCCGAAGAGCTGAAATAGGTGTACGGGGAGTCATGCTTGTAAAACCTGCCGACCGCGGGGTCGCGGTAAAGGATACAACCGCAGCCGTAAGGTTGCAGGCCGTGTTTGTGGGGATCGATGACAATTGAATCCACGTCGTTCAGGCACCCCAAAGCCTTGCGCGTATCCGGGGCCAAATTGTCGGCGAGGATGAAATAGCCGCCATAAGCGGCATCCGCATGCAGTCGAAAGCCGTAATGCTCCCGCAGTTCGATGATTTCGGGCAACGGATCGACAGACCCCGAACCGGTCGTGCCCAGCGTGGCGACGACTGTGCCGACGCCGCCGGCGTCGAGGACCTTTCTGAGCGCACGGACATCCATCCGGGCCCGATCATCGCAGCCAACCGGTTGAAAATCCAGCCCGAGCACATCGGATATGCGCCCGTGCGTGTAGTGGGCTTGCTCCGAGGCCACCACCTTCTGCCCTTTTTTCAAGCGGCCGGCGATCCACAAGGCCTCCAGATTGGCCATCGTCCCACCACCCGTCAGGTGCCCCAAAAATCGATGCCATCCGAAAAGACGGGCCATCTCGGCAACGGCTTCTTTTTCGAGCATCGAACTCGCCCGCCCCCCGTCCAGGGCATGATTGTTGGGATTGATCCAAAGCGAGAGCATGTAGGCCAGGCGCGCTATCGGATGAGGGGGTTTCAGCATCTGGCCGGCGTAGTACGGATGGAAATAGGGATAATTGTCGCGCATGATCCCGGCAACCTGCAGCATGACCCGTTCGATGCTCTGCTCGTCGAGCGATTGCGCGATCTCGGGCAATGCGGTGAACCCGTCGTCAAGTTTCGCGAGCGCCTTTTCAAGAATCCTGAGGGAAACCCTTTCGAGCATGGCTGAAACCGCCTCCCTGTTGTGATCAATGATCTTGTGCCGAAGGCTGAAGACCCCGCACTAGGGGCGCCGCTTCTTACCTGTGTGGATGACCGCGATCCCGTTGGTCAAGCGCTGCCAGGAGACCTCGCTGTAACCGATGTGCTCAAGAATGGTTTTCAACTCGTCCGGCAAGGGAAACATGCGGATTGATTCGGGCAAGTGGGTGTAGGCCTGGCGGGTGCCGGCCAGCAACTGCCCCACCAGCGGCATGATGGTAAAGGAATAAAAATCGTACAACCGGCAAAACAGCGGGTTGGACGGTTTGGAAAATTCCAGGCACATCATCCGTCCGCCCGGTTTCAGCACCCGCAGCATTTCCCTGAAACCCTGCTCCATGTGCGTGACGTTGCGGATGCCGAAGCCGACCATAACGGTATCGAAGTGTTCAGCGGGAAAGGCGATGTGTTCGGCATTGCCCTGAACGTAGTGGATCTGTTTTCTGAGGGCGGCATTTGTCTTTTTAAAGCGCCCGGCGTCGATCATGGCCCGGTTGATATCGTAAACCGTCACCTCGCCGGAGGTGCCGACGGCCCGTTTGGCCAGAATGGCCAGGTCGCCGGTTCCGCCACAGACATCGAGCACCCGGTCGCCGGGTCCCAGCCGGAGCCTGCCGATGGCCGTGCGTTTCCATAGATAGTGGATACCGAAACTCAGCAGGGTGTTCATGAAATCGTACTGACCGGCAACCGAATTGAAATGGCGCAGGACCCATTGGGTCTTTTCATCCTCGGGAACCTTCAGATACCCATAATTGGCCTTTTTTTCATGACGGATCCGCTCATCGTAGTGGTATTGGCGGTCTTGTTCGCTTCCCCACAAATTTTTATTCGACAGCACGGTCATCTATCCCTTCAGCCCTCGGGCGGTTGCCAACCCACCGCGCGGATGGACATCTCAGCGCCACGCGCCCCTTTTTTCGGCAAAGCTCAGCGGACGGGCGCGGGCAGGCCGTCCAAGCGGCCGCCGCGGCCCTTGACATATCACGAGCCGCCCGGAGAGATCCAGGTTTTTCGACGGTGTCGGCGGCCGGAGCGTCCCCTATCCGGCCGTCATCGCTTTCAACCCCAAAGACAACCCCATGGCGATCATCAGCAGTCCGGCGATGATGTCGGATTGGGGTTGATAGCGGCGGGCCAGGGCAGTCGCTCCGGTTCCGATGAGCAAAAGCCCCGGCAGAGTGCCGATACCGAAGGCCGCCAGCAGCAGGAATCCGTTCAGAATTCCACCGGCCGCAAGTGCCTTGGAGAAAGCCGCAAAGGATAGACCGCAGGGCAAAAACCCCATTAAAAGCCCGGTGAACAGCATTTCAACCGCGCCCGGCTTGACGAAGGCCAGGCGGATGATCCGCCGGTAGCCCGGTATCCTTTCCGGTGCCGCCAATCGCATCCACTGCGGCTGCTTGAAAAAGCCCAGCTGGCAGAGACCGAAATAGAGCAGAAATCCGGCCGCCACGATCGACAAGGCGACTTGCAGGCGCGCGACGAGCCGCAAATGATCGGACCCCGTGACAGACGACACCATGGCCAGGCCGCGGCCGACGCCGCCCATCACCGCGCCGATCCCGCCGTAAGTGATCAGCCGCCCGAGGTGATAACAGAGATGCGCCGAAAACCGCCCGCTGCGGCCCGGAAAGGCCACCACCAAAGGCCCGCACATCCCGATGCAGTGTCCCGTTCCCAAAAGTCCCAGGAGGAAAAGCGCTATCAGATCGAGATCAGCCATGGCAGCGCTTGGTATAAAACAATTAGCGTTGACAGTCTATGTGAATTTCCTTAGTTGTAAAATCGCAGGTTTTCAATTCCAGGCTGATTGACTGTTCACCGCAGACGCTTGACGATAGGGACGACAGCAGCAGACGATCTAACGAAAAGGAGAACGATCATGACCAACCGCCTGAGGGCGTATGCCCTGTTGCGCACCGCCTTCTGCCTGACAGGCATCCTGGCCGCAATCCTTTTGGGCGCTGTTGCCACCCGGGCAGCCGGCCCTGGCGGCGGTCCAGAACCCGGTCGCAACCCGATCGACGAAGACAACCGCATGCAGGTCAGCGCTCAGGACCGCTGCCCCGTATGCGGCATGAAGGTGGCCGAGCACCCAAAATTTTCCTGTGCGATTCAGTTGATCGACGGCACCACCTATTACTTCTGCGGCACGGGGTGCATGCTGCGCACGTGGCTGCACCCGGAGATCTTTCTGACAGTACAGAAGGACCGCCTGAAAACAGCGCTGGTCAAAGACTACTTCACCGGGGAACAGCTGGACGCTCGGGAGGTATTCTGGGTGGCCGGCTCCGATGTCATCGGTCCCATGGGTCCGGCACTGGTCCCCGTCAAAGGTGAAAAGGCGCTGGAGACGTTCAAACGGCGCCACGGTGGTACAACCGTTTTCCGCTTGGATGAGCTGACCGATGCCAAGTGGACCGCCATCACCGGTCGAAAAGCCGCCAAATGAAGCCCTCGATCCGGCTGACCCTTCTCGCATGGGCGCTTCGCGATCTGATGCGCCGTCGATTGGAGAGCGGTTTGCTGACAACCGCCCTGCTGCTCACCGTCGCGGTGACCGCCTCTCCACTTTGGCTTACCCAGGCGCTGTCGACCACCGCCGAGCGGATGCTCGGGGAAGCGCCGTCTCTGGTCGTCCGCAAATTCAACGCCCTGGGCTGGACGCCCATGCCCTCCCACCCATCTGTGGATATCGCCAAAAGCGTTCCGGGCGTCATCGCCGCCCGCCCGCGCGTCTGGGGCCGGGTGGCCGGACCCGATGGAACGCTGACCGTGATTGGCATCGAGGGCGATTGGCCGCATCACCCCCAGGCCGCCGCCTTGCCTCGCAGAGGCGAGGCCGTGGTCGGTGTCGACGTCGAATGGGACCGCACGGCGCCGATTGCCCTCACCGGCCGAAAAACAGCGTCTTTTCGTGTCGTCGGCCGCAGCGATGCCAAAACGGACATCGTCGAACCGGATATCGTGCGGCTCCACATCGATGACGCGCGCGAGCTGTTGGGGATTCCGGACGGTTATGCCAGCGATCTGGCGATCACTGTTTTCAATCCGGCCGAGGAAAGCGCGATCCTGCCCGATCTGACCGGCGCTTTTCCCTGGCCGGTGCGGATCACGACCCGGACGGAGAGCGCCGGAGTCTATGCCGCGGGACTTGCCCGGATGGGCGGCTTGGCCGTAGCGTTTCTTGTCCCGGCCCTGCTGGCCCTGACGCTGCTCGTGACGGTAACGGTCAGAGACCGGTTCGGCGGGCGCTTTGAGATCGGTCTGCTCAAGGCCCTTGGATGGACCACCGGCGACATCGTCCGTCTTCAGGTCTCGCGGGCTCTGCTGATCGGCATTCCCGGCACGCTCGGCGGTATGGCGCTGGCGTGCGCTCTAGTGTTCTGGCCGCCGGCGAAATGGCTTGGCCGCCTGTGTCCGGAATGGCAGGCCCTGCCGTCCCGGCTCTCTTTCAGTCCGGGCGACGCCGGTCTGGTTTTACTGGAGGTGACGGGCCTGGTCGTGCTGCCGTTTCTTTTCGCCACCATCGCTATGGTGCTCCGCTGTGCGGTGGCCGACCCCCAGGAGATGCTCGCGAGGACAAGTTTCTGATGGAACGCGGAATCGAATGCCGTCGACTGACGGTTGCCCGACGCGCATCGGATGGTCGGGAAAAGATGGTGATCACCGACTTGTCGGCGCGGTTTGAGCCCGGACAAATGGCGGTCGTCACGGGAGCGACCGGGGCCGGAAAGAGCACCCTCCTGCAGGTGTTGGCCGGCCTTCTGCGCCCGACCCGGGGTGAGGTCGTGGTCGACGGCAAGGCCGTTTCGCGCTGGGTGAGCGCTCATCGTGACCTCTGGCGGCGAAGGGTCGGCATTGTTTTCCAGCACGACCGGCTGTTGGAAGACCTGAGCGCAGTGGAAAATGTTCTGTTGCCGCTGATTCCCCGAGGAGGCGGTCTAAAGGAATGCCGCCGATCGGCCCTGGCGGCCCTCGTCCGGCTCAAGGTCGGCGCCCTCGCCGAGGAAGTCGTCCGCAACCTCTCCGGCGGCGAACGCCAGCGTGTGGCGATCGCCCGGGCTCTGGTCGTGCAACCGTCCTTTCTCTTTGCGGATGAACCGACCGCTCACCAGGATCGCAAGAGCGCCGCCGAGATTGTGGAGACGCTCGGGGCGACGGCTGTCCGGGGCGCGGTCGTGATCGTCACCGCGCATGACCCGCGCATTCTGGGGGCCGGGGCGTCGGGCGGTCACTACCGGCTCTCCCACAGCCGGTTGACGGCCCTCGCATGATCTGGCACCCCTTGCAACTGACCGTGCTGGCGGCCCAGTTCTTTGGATTGCTCCTGCTCGCGGCGGCGGCTGCAAAGGCTTTTCGCATCGTCATCGGCTGGAACCCGACCTCGGCCGACCGCGCTCAAATAACCCTCGAAATCAAGGCCGAAGCCGCCGTCGTCCTGGCCCGCTGGGCCTTGGGATTCTATTTGTTTTCCGACGTGCTTCTGGTCCTTGGCATCGCCAATGTGTTTTCCACTCTGGTTCCGGGCGCCATGTGCGGCACCGGCGTCCTGCAGGCCATGGGCCATGCCGGCACCGGCGCACTCATTCTGAACGGGGTTCTGTTGGGCATCCTGCTGTTTTGGAACACGCTGGAGAATATCGGTGGGCGTCGGCCGGATTACCCGCCGGCCAGGCTCGGTGCGCGCCTGCTGTTGCTGGCGCTGCCGGTGGCCGTCTTGGCAATCGGTCAGAGTGTGAGCGCTGCCTTCGGAGTGGATGCACACCGGCCCGTGGACTGCTGCGCGGTGGTCTATGACCAATATCGAACGCTGAACGAGGCGCAAAGCATATCAGGACTCTCGGATGCATTCTGGCTGACGACCTGGATCGGTCTGAGCCTTTTGCTGTTTGGGCTGGGATTGATGGTCCGCAGGCCTGCGACCGCTTTCCCGTGGCGTTGGAATGCCGCCCTGGCGGCGACCGCCGCCGTCTGGATCCCGGTGGCCGCCGTTACCCTCACCGACATTCTCTCCGCCTACCATTACGGGGTCTTGCAGCACCGCTGCCCTTGGTGTCTCTTCCTGCCGGAGCACCGCGCCGTCGGTTATCCCCTGTTCGGCGCCCTGGCGCTCGTCGGTATCGAAGGCCTGACCGTCTTTCTGCTGCCGGCCGCACTAAGAACCGATCCGCGGATGCTGCCGGCGGCTTTCGACCGCAGCCGCATCGCCGCCGGCCGGATCCTGCTGACGCTCTTGGTGTTTCTGCTTCTCACGACCGTGCCGCCGCTTGTCTGGCAGCTGCGCTTCGGCGTGTGGATCGGCGGATAGGAGAACTGGCGTTAACGGCTGTCACCTTCTTGACGCACCTGGAAACGACAACCGACGGACCGCGCCCGGAGGCATCGCGCGCCTTGCTCCAAAAAGGCCCCCAGCGCTGGCGCGGCTTCGATTCGAAGCACCTCGTCATCCTGGCATGCTTCCTGCTGCATGTCAGGAAAACCGCCAGACTGTTGGCGCCGGTTCAGCGAAGCACTCGGATAGTGTTGCGACAGACCGCTAAAGTTTAGCCCGAAAAAAGGCAATAACAGGATAGGGAGCACCACCTCGAGGAGGCCATTATCTCCGCCGCGATACGGAGGGCTGCAACGTGCAGGAACAACGGATGAGCTACTGCAGGCAGGAAATGATGTCCGTATGCACAGCCGGCAACGGTCATCAGCAAAAAAAATGCTTTTTCTACGAAAAGTCGAACGGATCCGAGCGCTGCAGGTACCATGTTTTTGAGGAATACTGCGATTGCCTGGCGGCGCAGAGGACCGCCCGACAGCTGCTGAGGTAAATCAATCGGCGCTGATCGCGGCAGCCGGCGCGAATTGACTGCCGGCTGGTGGCAATCATATAGGCGTTCGAATTTTTGGAAGTCTAGGGTTTGGCGAACTTTTGTGCCAGATCACTGTCAATGACGTAAATACAGACCTCCCTGGCGCCCTGTTCGGTGTAATGGTATTTCTTACACAGGTTTTTGATCAGGTAGCTGACGTCATCGCGAATCTTTCGGTCATAGGTCTTGTAATCCTCCTCGCCGTAATCCTTGATGGCCCGCCGGAAGTTTTCATTTTCGAGAAACGGATCAAGGACTTTTTCCTTGAGATTGTAGACATACCGCTCGTGCAAAGTGGCGTAAATTTGTGTAGCCGTCAACGGTTTGCCTTCCACCATCATCTCCTGGGTGAGCGTTTTTGAGGTGTACTCCCGCTGGGTGTCCGCCCGAAACCGCTGCCGCTCGGTTTTGTCGGCTTTGGCGCCAAGAAAGCGCCGCTCGATGTTCTCGAAAAATTCATCCGTAATTTCAAGCCGCTCGCCGGTGTAAGCGCAGGTTTCTACAGCGCCGGGTTCGAAATTGACGGCGAAAAGGTAGTTCTGTATATTCCGGGCGATTTGTTCTTCATTGTAATAGTAGAGCGACTCTTTGACTTCGTTAAGAATGGTATAGTCGTACATTCGCAGCAGTGAATCCAAAAACCCCCCTGGAATCATTTCACTGAGTTCCTTGCGGCTCTTTGTGAAAAAATTACACAGCTGCGACATGTTGATCAGCTTGTTGCCCTTGGAATAAGAGGAATAGAAGTCGTTGAAAATCTTGATCGAATCTCGGCCGGAGATGCCGTGTTCGCCCTCGGTTTCAGATTCGGCAATGATCCTCCGCCGCCTTTTGGCCGTCAGGCGTTTGCGGTCTTCCTCTCTGAGCCAATTCGGGATGTAGCCGGTATAGATTTCCATTTTGAGCAGCTGGAGGTTTTCATCACAGTAAAGCCGGTATTTTTCCGGGTCGCCGATCCATTCCAGCAGCGCGTCGGAGCGCTTGTTTAAACGGGTGGAAATGATCACCCGCGCAAAATTGTGCAGCGCTCTCGGCAGAAAAGAGTCGCCGATGTGTTTGCCGAAGATGTGGCGGTATATTTCCACCTCCGTGTTCAGGTCCATCACGTAGGGAATGTTGATGTATTCGATGCGGTCTGAGAAAGACTGGAAGTCGGCGATGTTTTTCTGGTCTTCGGGGTTCATGACCGCCATCAGCAGCGAATTCACGTTTTCTTCGATATCCTCCACTTTGTGGATTCCTTCGCTGATGATATTGTGCAATTCGATTATGCGCTCGGTGTTGTGAGACTTTATGTCCATGAGCGCGTAGATTCCATTGTTGGTCTTGGCATACTGCGAAAATATGTAGCGGACCAGATTGCTGTCTTTGAGCAGTGCATTGATCCGGCTCTGGATGAACGGGTTGCTGAGCGTGATTTGACGCAAGGGGCGGTCCCCGGGGTTGTAGACACTGATTCCTACCCCTTGCCGACGGTCGAACCGGTAAGGCCGCGCATAGATCATCTCAAAGACCTTGCGCGGACTCTCGAGCCGGTCGAGCAGCGCCTGAAAAAGAGAGCTGCAAATCGTACAGGGTTTGTCTCGGAACACCCATTCATATTCTTTTTCGGTAAAGAGTTTCCATTTGAACTCGTCATTTTCGAAGAGTTCGTCGAAAAACGCGCGTCGGTAGGACTTGGGAATCAACAAGAACGGATTGTCGTGACTCGGGCAGGGCACTTCGACGAACTCGTCGTTCAAATTCAGCAGGCTTTGCATCCTCAACAGGTCGACCTGCTCCCGGCCGAGTCGCTCTTGCAGCGGCGAGAGGGAATCGAGCAGTGCGATAGTCTTGTTCTCAGGAAAATCGCCCAGCATCTTGGGGGACAGGCGCCAGAGCGTTTCATAGCGCAGCCCTTCGTCGGTGTTGTTGTATTTCTCGAATTTCATCAAGAGGTTGTTGAGAAATGTGCTCTTCCCGCAGCCGTGGGGGCCGCGGAAGATGTAGATCTTGTTCTGCTGTGCCCCCCGTTTCATGGCTTCGACCAGGCTGATCAGCCGGTTGGCGAACAAGCGATCGGCGAAGAAGGGGTGGTCGACGTCTTCGACAAAGAGATTATTGCAGTCATAACAGATGAAGCTGATCGATTCCGGATCATCCGGGTACTCATCGAATCCCTTGCCCACATATGTCTTCACCATGTCGTGAAATACCTGAAAGATATTGCGGATCACTACGGAAGGCTTTTCGGAAAGCTTTTTCAGGAAGGCATCGAAAGAAATGGGCACCCTTTGATCCCGGTTGCTCAGGCTGCGGTCCAGGTTCGCCACGGCCGACTGAATTTGCTCGGCGGCGTTCTCGGGTTCGACGCCGGCAACCGCTGGCCGGTCTTGCGCTTTGGCGATCCATTCTCTGCCGTCGGACATGGTCTTCTCCCTGCATCAGCCGTTGACGAAGCGCTTTCCGAGCGCCGCCCCGCTTTTTTCTTTAGGTCATTCAAACGACACGCGGATGACTGCCTGCACCTGACTCGGGGTATCTCTTCTTCTAACCGCCGACGACTTCTCTGGCGAGCTTGCGGTCTTTCATCGTGTACACCACCCGCTCCCATCTGATGTCTGTCGGCCGCGGCTCCTCTTGCCGCGCGGCGGCACCCTGAGTCGCGACGACCTCGCTTGTTTCCAGCTTCACGGTTCCACTCCAGAGATACTCGATGCCGAGCAGCGTGTTGGCGATGAAGTCCTTTACCAATGGCTTGCCCTCGAAGTGATGCACGAGATAAAGGACGTTCCCATCGCGCTTCTTTTCGTCGATGGTGACGTGCGGCGGGTGGTAAAGGCCGTCCAGGAGCATTTGGCGGTAATCCTGCGCCTTGCGGCTCTTGACATAATACTCCCAGACCATCCGATCGCTGTTCAGGCGCTTGCCGGCCACAAAAAGCCTGTTGCGCTTGACAAAATCCTGATCGACGAAGGTGTTGATGAAGGTGAAGTCACAGAAACCGGCCCTGACCTTGAAAATGAACTCCTGACCCTTGTCCGCATGGTCGTCGAACCGCTCCCGCTGCTCGGCATCCAGAAGCCTTCTGAACTGGGTGCTGTATTTGCCCTTGTTGCCCAGATCCTCGATATAATAGAAGAGCCGCATCCCCAAGGCGTAAGGGTTCAGGCCGACCCGCGGCAGAGATGCCACACCGGCATGGGTGCGCGCAAAATCGATTTCGTGCCCCCGGATCCGGTCATCCTGCAGAAAAAGCTTTTCGTGCCAGTAGCTGGCCCAACCTTCGTTCATGATTTTGGTCCGGATCTGCGGCTGAAAAAAGATGGAAGTGTTGCGCACAACCTCCATGACCGACTTCATCCAGCTGTTTTTTTCCCTGTTCAAAAAATCCGAGTTTTCAAGCATATATTGGATCAGGTCCGGTTTGGAACTGTTCTTTTTCTTGAGGTGGTTTTTGAACAAGGTATCGAACTCGGGATGGGTTGTGCTGACTTCTGCGAAGAACGTTTTCAGCCCCCTGCGGCCTTCATCGCGGATACAGCCGTTATACCTCTCGATCTCCTTGATATACTCGCTGATTCTGACCTTCTGGACATCCTGCAAAAAGACGTCGAAGTAGTAGTTCAGTCGTTTCGAACCGTCGATGACGGGGGGACGGTCGAGTTGAGAAAGTTCGTGGTGGTATCCAACCAGGTTGTCGATGCCGCGACTGAATTCGATGATGTAATCCACCCAGCGCCCTTTTTCGGATCTCAGCGCGGCAATCAACCGCTTGTCGGAAAGCGCCCGTCCGGTGAAATCGTAATCCCAGGTGTGGCGGAAGTAAAGGTTGTTCTGAAAAAAGTCGATATGCCCCAGCACGTGGTAAAAAATCATGACATTCATCCAGTCCGGATTATTGTCATTGTAATACGAAATAGCCGGGCGGGTGTTGATCACGGTCTCATAAGGATTGCTGGGATAAAGCTCGTAGCGGCCCTTTTCCTTGAGCACCTCCACGTCGTGGACCCAGTAGTCGTAAAGGGTCGGGATCATCACCTTGGGAGTGAGCTCCAACAGGTCACGATTGGTCACGATATACTCGAGGGTCTCCTTCTCGAACCGCAACCCGGCCGCCAGTGCCCGCTCCTTGCAGCCCTCCATTATTTTCTTGGTGTGCTGGTCGATTATTTCCATAAGTCAGTTGGCCCGTTTAGTCCGTTTTGCCCGCTGAGTCCGTTGGCCGTTTAGTAGGGCCTGGATCTCGTTTTATGATAATCATCGACCACGGTAATTTTTAACACCCCCTAGCAGTCGGCCCGCGGAGACCTTATCGGAAAGGATCGAGGCCGCCGATGATTATTCTGAAATCAGCTTTTTGATCCCCTCGATCAGCCGTTGCTCGTTGGCATCTTCCTTCAGGACGTCGAGGCGCAGCAGGGACGGCTTTTTCTCGAGCAGTCCCGAATTCTTGATATACCGCTCGACCTCGCTGTTCTTGGTGGAGCTGGTGCCGTGTTCGGCGATACTGATCCCCACCCGATTGGCGTAAACGAGCATTTTTTTCAGCTCCGGCAGCGCCTCCTTGCCGTCGGTATCCCAATCGTCCCCGTCGGTGCCGTGAAAAACATAGACATTGTAATCCGCTGCCAGGTTTTCCTTGTCGACGATTGAATTGACCAGGCGGTAGGCCGAAGCGACCTGGGTCCCGCCGGCCACCATGGAGTTGTAATAGGTGTAGAAATCCGGAACCTCCTTGGCATCGGTGTCGTGAAGGATAAAGCGGGTTTCGACCTGCATATCGTATTGGTAGAGCAGCCAGCTGTAAATCAGCACATGCTGGGCGACCACCAGTTCGGTGGACTTTCCGGACATCGAACCGGAGTAGTCCCGCAGGAAAAAAACCATGGCCTGGGACTCGTAATCCTTTTCGCGGGACAGGATTCGAAAAACCCGGTCGGCGGGTGAAATCAGGAAACCGCTCGGATCGATGTCATTCGGATCCGGTATGTTGCCGAGGCTGATGTTGGTTTTGACGATTTCACGCAGGGTGGCCTTCTTGTCGAGAAACTGACCGAACCCGCGGTGTTTATCGGTGAGATCGTAGGTGTAGCGGGTCAGCGAACGCTTTTTACCCTTTTCCTTGAGGTTGGGCAGGGCAAACTTCTCGGTCAGAATTTTGCCCAGATCGTAAGCGTCGGATTCGATCTCGTGCGCGCCGCCTTCTCCTTCACCCGGTCCGGCGCCCTCGCCCTCCGGCGTGCGCACCGGCTGCTCGCCGATGACGTCGCCTTCTTCGCCTTCACCGACACCTCCGGAAGAATCGCCCTCGCCTTTTTCGGCGGTTTTAAAGGAGGGATCGTGGATAAATTTTTCCTCGACCGTCGTGGGCACGATGACCACCTTGGCCTTGCCGCCCTTGCCCGGCTTGATGAGCCGGCCGATGTTGATCTTGCGCGGAAAACCGTCCTTTTCGCGCAGGCGGTCGCGTTCCAACAGCTCATCGATGGAGCGCATCGTGGCGCTGTAGGTGCCGCGCATTGCCACCATAGCCTGCAGGTGGATCAGATCGTAGAACCGGTAGATGTTCGCCGGGCCGCCGCCGAGGGTTTTCCCGTCAGCGGGCGACATCGATTCTCCGGCAACGGCATGCAGCCGATTGTCATGCAGTTCCCCGAGAATGATCTTTTCCTGTTCGTCTGAAAGTCCCCGCTGCTTCAGGGTTTCGTATAGGTTTAATCTGTCGCTCATGTGCAGGGCTTCACGTGTCGTATTTCGGGTTGGGATTTTTGAATCCAGCTTAGTTCTCGTCTTCCTGGGTGCAGAAATACTCGATCGTCTTCTGGGCGCAGGTCTTGCAGTAGCCCAGTTTTTTGAGCATGGTGTCGACCATGCGGTCGTAAAGTTTCTGGTTTTCTTCGTTGGTCCGGTTGGCCAAAGCACCGATGAGGCTGCCGGCACCGGCGATATCCGATTTCAGTCGCACATCGGTGACGGCCTTGACGAGCTCCAGGTTGTCCATGAAGTCGTAATCCGTATCGACCGAAATCTTCTGGCCGTAAATTTTGCGGATCGAGGTCCGGAAGGTCTCCCGCTGTTCTTCAGTCTTCAGGCCGAGCCGGTCCTCGACACTGTTGATGAAGCGCTCGTCGATCTTCAGGGCCTTCAGTTCCCCGGTCTGCGGGTCCTTGTACTTCCACATCTTGTCGGCGCCCAGGTTTTCGGCGTCGATGCCGATGATCATGTTCACATAATTCATCACGTCCTTGCGGATGGCCAGCGGCTCATCCATGTAAGCGTTGAACATTTCGGTCATGATCCGCTCCCGGTAGAGTCCTTTGGCGATCTTGAGGTCCTCGATGTATTTGGCCCTGTCGTTGGCATCGGTGACGTAATCGAGGATCACGCGTTCGATGGCTTTAAAGACGTCGTAAGCGAACATGCACTGGCCTTCGTTGGTTTCCGAGCTTTCCATTAAAAGCTGGATGGAACGTCCCAGGTTTCGCTGCCCAAGACCTTTTTGCCCGAAGCGGTTGATGATCTCGGGATCCTGGTTGAGCATGTCGATGACTTCCGCAAGGGTCTTGATGCTCTTTTCGCCGGCCACCTCCCCGGCGGCCAGCTTCATGGTCTCCACCGGGGTCAGTTTTTCGGAACGCGGCAGGCGCGTCAGGACCGCCGCCACGGAAGCGGCATAGTTCAGGCTCGGGTCCTGGTGAAGGTATTCTCTGTTGATGGTGGTCCGGGTCTCGCTGCCGATGGCGTACTGGGTGAGGTCCTTTTGCAGCTTGTAATTGGTGTTGTGGGAAACGTAGCAAATCCGGCAGCGGTCGACAATCGGCGCCTCCTCTTTTTCGGCCAGAAAACGGTGAAACTCCGAATTGTTGCTGGTGGCGATGATGAGGGTGTCGATCGGCCATTTATAGCCGTCGATCTCGATCGTCCGGTTCTGGATCACGCCCAGGTACACCTGAACCAGGTCCTTTTTGTTCTTGTAAATCTCATCGCTGAAATGGATGCCGCCGCCGGCGACCCGCGCCAGCGCCCCGCGTCGCAGATCGAAACGATAGGGATTGTTGGTGTCGGTGATATAGAGCAACCGCTGGATCGATTCCTCTCCCAGGAGGTCGACCGCTGAAGAGGTGATCTTGTCCTTGGCCGGGTATTTGCCCGTGACGGTGCCGAGGCTTTCGGTGAGCGGCACCGGCACAATTTCGATGAACTCCAGCATCCGGTCGATATCACCGTCGGTAAGGGTTCTAAAATCGTTCAGAATGTAGCTGCTGCAAGCACCCAACGGCCGATAATTATCATAAAGCGTTTCGATTTCATTCTCCGAAAATCCGACCTTTTTGGATAGATATTCCTTGTTGGCGGCCGTTTCCTCGAAGAGGTTCATGGCCAGTATCATCGGGTCTTCGTACGTCTGGGATTCGATGGTCGTAATGCGGCCGTAGTTCTGCAGCTTGTCGACGTTACGGAATTTGAAGGTGTACTTGCGGTTCTTCTCGTCGGACAGGAACTCGCGGTATTTCGTGCACAGGAAATCGACGAAATAGGTCTTGCCGTTGCCCGGCTCTCCGACCAGAATAAAGGCCATCTCCTTGGACGAACCGCCTTCAGAGGCATCCTTGACGTAGGACACAAAGCTGTTGATCTCATCGTACATGCCGATCATGTGCTTTTTACCGGACCGGAAAATGCTGAAATCATATGTCGTTTTGCCGTTGACGACCACCTTTTTGATGTCGCTTTCGAGTATCATACGCGCCACACCCTGGAAGGCATTTTCAAAACTGCGCCGCCCCTCTTTGACCGCGCTGAGGTGATAATGAAGCGAGCGTTCCGTTGTATTCGCCATGCTACCTCCCAACTTTGAGTCGTTGACGTTTTTGACCGCAGTGGTGTTCTTGTGTGAGTTCGCGTCGATTGAATATAGAAGAAGGGCCGGCTCTCAGGCCCTCGTCTGGCTTGCCTGTCTGACAAACCGTCGTGAGGACAACCGCAAACTGAAATGGTCTTTCGAATTGGAAGGTAATCATCAACAACCGCCGGTTCAACCGCCGGCCAAGCCGGATCAGGCGCCGCCCTCAGGCTGTTTGTCGATAATTATTCTGAATTAAAACGTATTATACCCCCGGGTTAAGTGATGATCAAGGAAATAGCTCTAGTTTACAGGTTACGGACTGCGTGCCTTGCCGCCCATCAACGCCGAAAAACGTCGCCGGCCTGCAAAATGGCTTGGGCGGTCGATGCGTTTAGGGAGAAAATACGTCGCCGGAGAGGTTAGGGTCACGGCAACAAATAATTCCAAAAGACAAGCACGATGTGGAAATATTTTTTGCTGGGGCCTTTAAGTTTCGGCTCCCTCACCGGCCGGTGCGGGATCGAACCAGCAGCAGGGTGTTGCCGATCACGGTCAGGCTGCTCAACAGCATGGCACAGACGGCCGTCGGGGGGGTCAATAAACCGCTCATCGCCAGCGGAATACTGGTAAAGTTATAGACAAACGAAAACCAGAGGTTCTGCAAAATTTTACGGTTGGTCTCCTCGGCCAGGCGGAGAAATACCAGCACCTGTTCAGGGTCGCCGCGCATCAGCGTAATGTCGGCGACTTCTTTGCCGAGGTGGCTGCCGGAGTGGACCGCGATGGCCAGTTCGGCTTCCGCCATTGCTAGGGCATCGTTGATCCCGTCACCAACCATAGCCGGCCGTCTCCCGTCTTTGCGCCGGCTTGCCAGGAAAGCGGCCTTGCCTGCGGGCAGCAGAGCACCGTGAGCGTCATCGATGCCGAGCGATCTTGAAATCCGCTGCGTCACCGCCGCCTCGTCGCCCGAAACCACTGCCAAGCCATACCCGAGGGCTTTGAGTTCTGCAACGGTCTCGCGAACACCGCTTTTGATCGTGTCACCGAAAATCAGCCGGGCACACAACCGGCCACCGGCGCTCATGTAAACCGGCGTGGGTTCGGTATCGAAATCGCGCGGATCGATTTCCGCCACAGGCGCGGCCGCAGCAATTTCGGCAGCGAGAAAAGCGGCCGACCCGATCTTGACCGTCTCCTCGCCAACGCGGCCGGATATGCCGTTTGGCTCAGTCCGGATATCGGTGACAACCGCCGGCGCGATGCCGCACTCTCCCGCCCAGCGCTTGAGCTCGACGGCGACATGATGATCCGACTCCTCTTCGAGCCCAACCGCCAGCGCCACGAGGCGATCGGCCGGTATTGCGGAGAGGGACCGGACGGCCAGCAACCGCCAGCGGCCTTCGGTCAGCGTGCCGGTTTTGTCGAATACGAAGGTGTCGATCCGGCGGGCCCGTTCGAAAGCCGTAAAATCACGCACCAGGATGCCATTGCGGCCGGCAACCGAAATACCGGCCGTGCGGGCCAGCGGAATGGCCACGCCAAGCGCGCAGGGACAGGAAATGACCAATACCGTAACCGCCCGGATCAGGGCGTCGCCGGGATCCAAATTCATCACAAACCCGACAACGGCCGTGCCGATCGAAAGCAGGATGATAAGCGGCACAAACCCGTTTAAAAGGCGATCCGTTCTGCCCTCGAAAACGGTTTTCTGCCCAAGCGTCTTCTCGATGATCCGCATCATCTGACCCAGGGTCGAATCTTCTCCGACGGCCAGTGCGCGGACCTTGAAGCCGCCCCGGCTGATGCGGGTGCCGCTGCGGATCCGATCGCCGACCGTCTTTTGTGCCGGCCGGGCTTCTCCGGTGAGGGAAGACTCGTCCACCAGGCCGGCCCCTTCCAGGACGATGCCATCGGCCGGGGAGATCTCACCTGCTTCCAAACGAAAGTGATCGTCTTTACGGAGATAATCCGCCGCCACGTAACGGCCCCGCGGGTGATCGGTGGAACAAATTTTCACCTTGGTGGGGATCAAGGAGAAAAAGGCCTCGAGATCCTCCAATACCTTTTCTTTGGCATTGCGTTCCAACAGCTTTCCCAGCAGCACGAGGGTAATCAGCATCGCGGCGGTGTCGAAGTAGAGGTGGATGTTGCCCCGCAGCAGGTTGAAGGCGCTGTAAAGGTAGGCGCTCGATGCACCGAGAGCGATCAGCGTTTCCATGCTGAAGGCAGCATTTGAAAGACCGCGCAAGGCTTTCATGAAAATTAACTTCCCGCCATAGGCCATCACAACGGTGGCCATTATGAAAATCGGCCACGACAACTTGGTCACCGCATCGGGAGGCAGTGAACTGAAAAAACCCGAATAAAGGGCTAAGGAGATCATCATCACGTTCATGGTCAGAAAGGTGGCAACAGCGAATCGGATCATCTCGCGCCGCTGTTCCCGGGCGCGACCCGCTTCGCCGGGCAGGGCCGCATGGTAGCCGAGTCGTTCGAGGAAGGCGATAATCCGGTCCGGTGAGGTGAGAATCGGATCATAGGTACACCGCAGACGGTCGGTTGAGAAATTGCAGCTGGATCCCCGAACACCGGGGATTTTCTTGAGGGATGCGTCGATCAGCCAGGCACACGCCGGGCACCACATGCCGTCGATCCTCAGCAGCAGGGCGAGGTGATTCGATCGGTCGTAAGTGCCGAAGGCGTGCGGGCCACGGGTCTCACCGCCGGCGGCGGTTGCCACGCAGGGCGACTCGGGTGATGGTTCGCGCAGGTGGAGGTCGGCCTCCGTTGCCGGTATGATCCCCAGCTCTCGGCACCGCTTGAAAAGATCGGTATCTTGAAAATGGGTCGGATCCTCCACGCCGCTGGCCGCAACGAGCATGCCGAACACCTGCTGACAGCCCAAACAGCAGAATCTGTAAGTGCGCCCTCCCGAGGTCAGGGAATGATGACCGTAACGCAGGGTCAAGCCGCACAGGTCGCAAATATCGGTCGCAGGCGTCATTCAGCAGGGGTCCTCAAACAAAAAAAGACCCGCCGGAACGGAACTTTTTCTTCATCGGTTGAACCGGGTCGGCCGGGAACCGGAGCTTGTTCACCGTGTGCCCAAGGCTTTCACATACGCAACGATCCTCCAGCGATCATCGACGAAGATCGTGGTCGCCAGCGCCGGCTGCCGTCCGCTGCCGCCGAAGCCGTAGCTGATGTGCTGAAAAAGGACGCCTTCGGATTGGGACTGGACCTTCGGGCTGCGCAGGTCGGTGGGCAGCGGCGCGAAGCTCTGCCCTACCGTTCCGTTGCCGTCGTGATTGACCCCGTGGCATTGCTGGCAGAAGGTAAAATAGAGACCGGCGCCCGCTTCCACCACTTTGGGATCCTGGGAAGAATGGGGAGAGGTCAACTCCGCGGGATTGGCCGCCCGGTATAATGCCTCGCCGCCGTGGACCGGCACCAGACCGGCTTCCATTATCGGCAAAGGATTTTCATGGGGCCGCACTGCTGGGGTTTCGCGCATACGCCCGAAGGGGAAATTATTGTCGTAGTACATCAACACGCCGTAAATCATGCCAACGGCGACGGCGGCGATCACCAGGGCAATCAGTTTTTTCATTTATCTACCCATTGCATTTTGTCTCGGCGGTGGAAAGAAACTCTCGTTCCACCTTCTCCCGAGCAGCGGATCATCACCTGCCGGAGGATAATCGCTCCGGTCTCCCTTTACGTGTTGTGGAAACGGAAGGTACTCATACATCGCGTAGGCGGATTCCCCGGGCACATCCATCACCGGCCGATAATCCCAGTCCGGCTGGCCGCGGTCCCCGATAAGAAAATAGGCCAAACCGCCCTTAAACGCGATGCTCAGAAGAAGCAAAAAAATGATCAACCAGGTCATAAACGTCGATCCCTGGTGTTGCGTGTGTTCCATTATATTTTTACCCCCAACAGACCGATGAGCAGAATGTACGCCAGGGCCCACAGGACGGTGCCGGCGATAACCATATGGAGAATCAGCGGAAAGGGCGCGTTTCGGCCCTCGATGCCGCCGGGATATTTTTCAATGATCTTCGAAAGCCTTTTGTCCGCTGCCTTGGTGCGGAAATGCGCAAAGGAAAGTCCGGCCGCGAAAACCAGAATAAACGCCCACGCCGGCAACAGGTAAAGGATAAAGTGTCGCAGATTGACCAGTTCGAAATAGCGCATGGTTTACCTCAATCGATTCGACGTCCGCAGAAAACAGCGGCGCGTTGCGGTTTACCCGTGGCCCGGAGACAGACCGATGGGCGTCAACCGCCATTTATCACGGTGACCGCAATCACGGCGGCGGTTGCAACCAATCCGGAGCAGGCCAGAACAAAAAGGATAAAGATCTTGATACGGTAATATCGCGGCGCGCTCGCATGAGCCGTTGCGGGCTCGCTTTCCAGCGGCAGAAAGCGGGCGCGCTTCTGGTCCTTGAACTGTCCGGCATTCAGGGCCCACAGGAAGGTCACCAGGCTGATGACGAACCCGGCCAGCATGTAGGTGATCAAGTAAGGAAAATACATGGTGTCGTGTTTCGGGTTACGGGTGTTGGGCCGCAGCGCTTTGGGGATGACGGGAGGACCTCCTCACATCAAACCGCACAGCGCCGTTGTTTCCTGTTTCACGGTTCCCAGGCCGCGTCGATTCCGCGCGGCTCGGTATTGGCGTCGGACTGGTTGATGAAATAGACCGCGATGTAATCCCCTACTTCCCAAAGTTTCTGCGATTCCAGGTCGCGCTTGAAATACGGCATGGCGGTTCCGGTGATGCCGTTCATGAGCTGATAGTAGATGATGCCGCCGGATATTTCCCTGCCCTTCAAAATGGTAAAGTTCAGCGGCGGCGGGTAAATCCACGGTTGGGCAGGTCCCATGCCGTCGCCGATGGGCCCGTGACAGCCCAGACAAAATTCCTGATAGATCTTATGCCCGCGCTGAAGCCCGGCCGGTGTGGTCGGATAGGGGTTGGGAATGTTGCGCCAGCCCTCGGGAACCTGTTCGGCCAGCCAGCGGGCATTCACGTCCGGCCCGGCTTCGTAAGCTTCGATGGCCTTCTGCTTCCAATAGCGCTGCCTTTCCATGCGGACATCGGCCTGCTTGAACCCCAGGCTTTGGATGTACTGGGTCAGGGTAATGATCTTTTCCTTTCCCAGCCACCTGAACGGCGGCATGATGGAACTGGGCCGGGTGATCCTGGGATTGATAAAATGGGCGATGTGCCAGTCGTCCGGATGTTCGCCGCCCGCCTGGGAAAGATCCACGCCCGTTCGCTGGGAGCCGAGGAGAATGGGTTCATCGGACACGTAATCCCCGGCCTGGGCGATGCGTTCAGCGCCGAACCCCCAGTCGATCGCCCGGATCGACTGGCTGTGACAGTAGACGCAGCCGTTGGCCACGTATATCTTGCGGCCCTCCCGCTCCACCTGCACCCGATCGCGCCATATTTCCGACGGCGTCGTGTCCTGCTGGGCGTAAGGCATAAAGACCATGATGAAAACGATCAGCGCGAGAATCACGAGCGCGCCGGCGGTGATGGCCGTCAGCGTCATTTTCATTTCGTCGTCGCTCCTGGATTGAAAAATATCGTTCTTAATATGTTGTACAAACCGATGTACGCGCCGACCATGATGGTTAAACCGAGCGATGCTCGGGCGATATAATAGGGTTGGATTTGCGGCAGTGTGCGGTAGACGGTTTCACCGATGGCCCAGGCCTGCCCCTGGATCAGGCCGACGATGGTCAGCACGATCGCAAATCCGGTGATGCCGATCAGCACCAGCCAGTATTGCAGGTCGGCCAGAAACTTGCTGTAAATCGGTTTCCCGGTTATGCGCGGCAGCAGAAAATAGATGCCCCCCAGCGCGGTGATACCGGCAAAACCGAGAACACCGATGTGGGCGTGGGCGACCACCCAGTTGTTGAAGTGGGTAATACGCTGGACAATCGGCAGCGCCATCATCGAGCCCTGGATGTTGACGAAAAAGTAATAAACCGTGCCCGCAAACACGAATTTGGCGCCGATATCGTCGTGGATCGCCCCGAGTTTACCCTTAATGGTGAACCACAAATTGATCAACACGACCATGACCGGAATGACCATGGCCACGCTGTCGACGATGGCAATCACCTTTAAATACGTGGGCACCGGGACCTGAAGCAGGTGGTGGGTGCCGATATGGGTATAGATGATGATCAGTGACCAGAAACCGATCAAAGAGAGCGTGTGGCTGTAAAGGGGACTGCGCGTCGCGATCGGCAGCACGTAATAGGCTACCGCCAAACCCATGGGCGTCAGCAGCAGCCCGAAGATGTTGTGGCCGTAAAACCACAGCAGAATCGCATCCGGTATGCCGAGCAAGGCACCGGTGTCGGGTTTCCAGATCACGTTGCCGATGATGTAGGTGGCGGCGGTGAGCACCACGGCGGCGGTGACATACCAGACCGACACGTAGAGAATCGACTCCCGGCGCTGCCGGATGGTCATGACGATGTTGATGATGACCAGCACAAACAGAACCACCACCATGATGTCCACGGCCCACGGCAACTCGGCATATTCTCGGCCCTGGGAATAGCCGGCGCCGATACCGAAAACGGCTAAGATCAGCGTGATGTTCCAGAGGATGGCCGTAAAGATGCCCAGGGTGTCACTGTAGAGTTCCGTGCGCAACAGTTTCGGAATGAAATAAAAAGCGGTTGCCAGAAAGCCCGGCGTCACGAAACCGAAGAGAACCAGATTGACGTGAATCGGGCGGGCCTTTCCGAAATGAAGCCAGCCGATGTTCGCAAGGAAATCCGGCGCGATCAGATAACCGGCGCCGATCATCCCGAACGTTGTGGCCCCGGCGAACCAGAGCGCCGAGGTGATGCAAAATGCGGTCGCGGTTGGATAGGAAGCCGTTTTCTGATCGGCAGTGGGGGTCATCGATTCCGTACCCTTTTTGAATCAGTCGCTGTTGACGATCGCTGTATCTCGTTTAACGCATTGATGGCCGTTGACCAGCTGGGGCCGTTGTCCGTAACGTTTCAGCTGTGGCAGGCGAGCCAGCACCCCAGGTTCGCCTTGCGGTCGCGATGGCACTCGATGCAGAACTGCATGTAAAAGTACTTTCCCCGGATACGGTCCATGGTTTCAACCGCCCCGTGGCATTCCTGGCACGCCACTTCTTTGCGGATGTGGCGCTGGTGGTTGAATAAGACGTGTTCGGCCAGATAGTTCGCCTTCTTCCACGGCGTCGGCGTCCGGGTGTCGTAGTAGCGGTGCTCCTTCAAAATCTGCGGGTGCCCGGCGATGATGTAATTATGGCAGTGCAGGCATTTTTCCACCGGCGGCAGCCCCGGGTGATTGGACCGGCCCACGTACGGATGGCAATATTGGCACTGGATGTTCTTTACCCCTGAGTGCACCCGGTGGCTGAACGGGATCGGCTGTGCCACCCCGATGGCCGTGCCCGGTGTCCGGTAGAAAAGGTAGAGAAAGCCCAGTATGAAAAGTGCTGCAAAGAGCGTCAGCAGGACCGGGTTTCGGTTACCCTTGAGAAAAATGCGGTATTTAATACCGAGAATCACCAGCACGACCGCAGCAATGGTCAGCAGGGTGAAGCTGAGCAGAACTTCCATCACCTCACCTCCTGCTTCTCAGTGCGCGCCAGCTCGGGAAACTGTCGCAGGAAGGCGTTGAGGGTCAGCACCATCAAGCCCAGAAAGCCCAGGGTGATCGCCAGATCACTGAAACCGAGCGGAAGGGCATGGGAAGCGTGCGAGAGCGGCGGCCCCACCAGGAGCAGGTGCTCCAGCCAAATGCCGGCAATCATGCACGCGGCGAGCACCAACATGAAAGCGGGCATGGTTTTTACTTTCCGGTTGAGCAAGATGAAAAAGGGAATGACGAACGATACGGCAAAGACGACCCAGGCCAGTCGTTTCCAGGGGACCAGCATGACTCGCTCGATGACATAAGCGGTCTCTTCGGGTATGTTGCCGTACCAGATCACCACCAGCTGGACGTAGAAAAAGTCCGCCCATACCAGACAAAAGGCGAAGAAGAGTTTGCCGATGTCGTGGAAGTGGGACGACGGCAGCGTGAAATCGTTGTGCGGATTAAGGTGCATGACGGCCGCGAATATGATCAGCCCGCCTAGACCGACATAAATGGCCTTGACAAAGGTGTAGGCCCCGAAAAGGGTCGAAATCCAGTGCGGGTCCAGGGCCATCACCAGGTCGTATCCGATCAGAGACAGGACCAGCGCAAAAGCCAGCATGTACAGGATGGCCAGCACGGACATCCGCCGCCCGATGACCTCCGGGTCCGGCCTTCGGCCGCCTCGCAACTTGCAAAACAGCGCGCGACCGAAGCCTTCACCGTCGGCGCTGTCCACCTTGAGCAGCAGGGAATGATACAGGTAAGCGAAGCCAAGGCCATAGAGAATCAGGAGTGCGAAAAAATCGCGGGTGAACAGGAAAGGAATGTTGAGCCAGACTTCCTTGCCGTGAAGGTCGTGTCCGTGGGACCAGGGGAACACGTGCACGCCGCCCAGAAACAGGACCAGGAAGAGAACCAATGATACCGGGAAAAATCCGGTAAAGACCTCGGCAAGCCCCGCGAGCGGGCCGCTCCATCTGGCCTTGACGGTGTGCATCAGGGTGGAGAAAAGCACCCCCCCCTGGGCGATCGCCGACCAGATCAGGAAGTTGATCAGATAGGCCTTCCAGGCCTGCTCAGGATGGCCGCCGGCTGCCAGATAGGCGAATGTCCCGAAGCCGATGACAATCAAGGCTGCAAAAACCAGCCGGAAGGGTGTTTTCTTTTGCATGGCAGTCCGCTTAACGTTCGTTGGTTGCGGTTTGGTCATCGAAAACCCTTACGTCTCCGCCGTTTTTACGAAACAGATCCGTTAAACCGTCCTGCTGGCCGCTTGCGCAGGAAGCCAGCACACCGAAATGCGCGCCCGAACAGCGTTCGTCGTAATGGTCGAGGTTTTGCATCCGCGGCAGGCGGGTTTGGGTCAAAAATCCGATCAGGTTGCCGAAGATGGCAAAGAGCACCGTGAACTCGAATCCCACGATGACAAACGGAACCAGCGCGCGGATCGGCTTGCCGCTGACGATCAGGTCCCAGCGCTCGGCCGTGAAAATGGCCAGTGCAAAACCCGCAAAAAATCCGAAGATTCCGCCGCAGAGCGTGTACCACCCCACCTTGCTGGTTTTCAGGTCGAGGGCCTCCGAGAGCTTGCGGCTGGGGATGGGGCTGTGGGTCCGGTGCAGCGTCCATTGAGAGTTTTTGAGATCGTGGACCGCCGCCACCGCCTGATCCTCACTTCGAAACAACCCCATGATGTAGGTATCAATGGCCATGGTCGCCCCCCTCAACCAGGGTTTCCTTCATCTCCGTCATGGAAACCGACGGCATGTGTTTGACGAAAAGCACAAAAAGAAAAAAGAACAGGCTGAAGCTGCCGAGCATGATGCCGAACTCCACCAGGCTCGGTCGGTACAACCCCCAGGTATTCGGCAGAAAGTCCCGTCCGACACTGGTAATGATGATGATGAAGCGCTCGTACCACATACCGATGTTGACGGCGATGGAAATTCCAAAAAGCCAGGCAATGGTGGTTCGCACCTTTTTGATAAA
Source organism: Deltaproteobacteria bacterium (assembly GCA_041299015.1). Lineage (GTDB taxonomy): Bacteria > Desulfobacterota > Desulfobacteria > Desulfobacterales > SG8-13 > JARFQH01. The sequence continues at coordinate 13,875 of JBFYWB010000050.1, read as the reverse complement.
AAATGCCAGCGGTATGATGGTGTTGCACGTGACCATGATCCAGAAGGGAATCGCGTAGTCACCGGTGGCCCTCCAGGCGAAAACAAAAATCTCCACCGGGTTGCGGCTGTACCAGGCGATGAAAAACTCCGTAGCGTAGGCAAAACCGACGATCAAGCCGGTAAAAATAATGGTCTTGGCCACACTTTCCAGGATGTGCAGGGTGATGATGGCCTCGTACTTAAAAATCTTACGCAGGGGGATCATCAGCGTCAGCACCATCGCCAGGCCGGAGTGAATGGCGCCGGCCACGAAATAGGGCGCGAAAATGGTCGTGTGCCAACCCGGCACCACGGCCAGGGCGAAGTCCCAGGAGACAACACTGTGGACCGAGATCACCAAGGGGGTGGCCAGGGCGGCGAAAAACAGGTAGATACGGGTGTAATGGCGCCATTGCTCGTGGGCCCCGGTCCAGCCAAGGGAAAGCCAGGTGAAGATCTTCTTGCGGACGCCGACGGCACGGTCCCGGACAATGGCCAGATCCGGCAGCATGCCGGTGTACCAGAACAGTGAGCTGACCGTCAGGTAGGTGCTGATGGCAACGACGTCGAAAATCAGCGGGGAGGTGAAATTGGGCCAGAGCGTCCGCTGGGTTGGAATCGGGAGCATGTAGTAAACCATCCAGACCCGGCCGAGATGGATGAACGGAAACAGTCCGGCAACACAGACCGCGAATACCGTCATGGTCTCGGCCGCTCGTGCGATGGGATTGCGCCATCCGGCGCGAAATAGGTGCAGGATTGCTGAAATCAGGGTACCGGAATGGGCGATTCCGACCCAAAACACGAAATTGATCAGATAGGTCCCCCACGCAACGGGGATGTTCTGCCCGCCGACACCGATACCGACGAAAATCTGGTAGATCCAGCAGGCCGCTCCGATGAGGATCCCAAAAGCCAGCGCCGCCACGCCAATCCAGTACCGCCGGGTGGCCGGACGCAAGGTGTCGAGCACCGTCTGGTCGATTCGGTCAAAGGTCAGTTCGTTCATGGCTTTTTCCGTTTAGTCCGTTGAGCCCGTTATGCCCGTTTGGCCCGTTAACCGGCTCAACGGGCTCAACCGGCGTAGCGGGCTAAACCTCTTGTACCACTTTCTTCAGATAAATCACCCCCGGCTTGGTGTTCAAATAGCCCATTATCTGGTAGGCTCGGGGGTCGTCCACCATCTTTCTGACCCGGCTGTCCGGATCCATCAGGCTGCCGAACACGAGGGCATCGGTAGGGCAGGTCTGCACGCAGGCCGGCACGATTTCACCGTCCCGGATGGTGCGCTTTTCATTTTTAGCCCAGTTGTGGGCCTCCTTGATGCGTTGCACGCAGAAGGAGCATTTTTCCATGACCCCTTTGGCCCGCACCGTGACGTTGGGGTTTAGCTGCAACTGCATCGGTTCCGGCCATTCCCAGGCAAACCAGTTGAACCGTCGCACCTTGTAAGGACAGTTCTGGCTGCAAAAGCGCGTCCCGATGCAACGGTTGTAGATCTGGTTGTTCATCCCCTCCTTGTTGTGATGGGGCGCATAGACGGGGCAAACCGACTCGCAGGGTGCGTTGTCGCAGTGCTGGCACATGAGCGGCAGGAAGGTGATTTTCTCCGGTACAACGGCATCCACATACCTCTCGACGCTGAGCCAGGCCATTTCACGCCCCTCGACAATGCGCTCCCCCCCTACGACGGCAATGTTGTTTTCGGCGTAACAGGCCGCCGCGCAGGCGCCGCAGCCGACGCAGCGATCCAGGTCCACCACCATGCCCCAGCGATAACCGTCATGGTCGTGTGGCTTGTAAAAATCGCGCTTGGGATCGTAGCCCTCCGGAAGCGGCAGGGTTAACGGGAAATCCCACATGGTCAGGCCATTTAGCTTACTCTGCTTCAGTGACGCGAGGGATTCCATCGCTACGCTGGCGGCGATTTTACGCCCGTGCTGGGTCCGGTCACCGTCGGTATTGGCCAGCTTGACAACGCGACCTGTCGCGGCGATCTGGACACCTTCGGCAAACAGCCGCGGCATGCCGACCTGTCCATCATCTTCAGCAGCAAAAAGGGCCACAGGATTGCTGCCGCGACCGGCGGCGTAACGCCCGAATTCGACGTGCCCCTGTCCGAGGGCCATGACCGCCACCTGCGGCCGGACGCCCGGGGTTACATAAACCGGGGCCTCGAGCTGGCCCGAGCCGCTCGACACCCGCACTAGGTCGCCCTGTTTCAGGCCCAGGGTCTTAGCGGTGTCGGGGTGCAGCAGTACGGGTGCCTGCCAGGCCACGCGGGTGAGGGGATCCGGAATCTCACACAACCAGGGCCGGTTGGCCCCGCGACCGTCAAAAAACCGCAGGGATGGTGCCGCCAGGAACGTCAGTCCGGCGGCCGGTTCCGACAGCGAAGCGAGCAGCCGGCGGCCGGCGGCGGCATCGAATTTGGCGGGGTCGAAGGGTCTTGACCGGGCATTGGCTTCGAAAATTCCGCCCCGTTGCAGGGTTTTCAGCCAGTCGGACTCATTGCGCACCAGCCCCCTGGAAATCAGCCCGGCGATCAGGTAGGTCTTGTAGGTGTTCTCGGGTGCCGTTTTCCCGAGAGCCGCCTTCATGAACACATCGCCGATGTGCGGTGCTCCGATGAAGCGCCCCATGGCCGGCTGAAGGGTCGACACCGCGTCGGAGGTGCCGCCGTATTCGTCCCAGCTCTCCAAGGAAAAAGCCGTCGGTATCACCAAATCGGCCAGGGCCGCGGTCTCGTCCATGAAGTTGCTGAAAGCGACCGTGAACGGCGTCTCTCGTTTCAAGGCCGCTGCGATGTCCGCAGAGCCTGCCAAGGCGTAAACCGGATTGACGTTGTTGAGCAGCAGTACATCCACGGCTTCCTGTTGGAGCGTACGAAAAAACACCGCCAGGTCGCTGCGGCTATCGGCAACCTCCACCCGGTGGCGCCGTTCGAAGTCGATCAGCGGCAGCTCCGGGTTGAGCGCCAGGTTGAGAAGGTTGGCGGCAAAATCGGCTTGCAGGGCATTGGGACCGGCGATGCTCGCGCTGCCGAGCACCAACGGTTTTTCTGCAGATAGGAGGCTCTGCGACAACCGCTCGTAACCATTAGCGGAAACCCCGCTGACCTCGATCGCCTTCTCCCGCTCGAGACCTGCGACAAAATTCTTCAGGTCATCGCGCAGAACCCGCGGCAAGGACGTGGCCCGTTCGCTATTCAACACGTCGGCGGTCAAGGCGAGGGCCAAAACCGCTTCGCTGCCGGGCCGGCAGGACAGCCAGAGATCGGCGTTGGCCGCGGTGACGGATTGGTAGGGGCCGACATGGAAAAACCGTCCCTTGCGACCGCCGGAAATGGCGTGCATCGTTTTGAACTTGCGGGCGTATTCCACCGGGGAGAGCCAGGTTTCCAGAAAATCGGCCCCGAGAGAAACCAACACGTCGGCTTCATCCAACCGATAGCTGGGTAGGCCCTCGATGCCGAACGCCGCCTGATTGGCAAGCTTCAGCGATTCGTAGGCAAAGGGCTCGAACACCAGCGGCCCTTTGGAGGCCCAATGGGCCAGCGATGTTTCGAAAAGACCCAGCAGGCTCTCACCCACCACTTCGGTGACCATTCGAACCCTATCCGGACCTGCCTTGGCGGCTTCGCCGGCCCTGTCGTTCAGGATGCTCAACGCTGCGGTGAAGGTGATGGGCTTCCAGTGACCGTTTTCCTTGAGCAGCGGGGTCCGAATGCGGTCCGGGTTGTATTCCCCCTGCAGTGCCGCCTGGCCGCGCATGCACAGTCGACCCCGGTTGATCGGATGGTGCGGATTGCCCTCGACCTTGATCACCCGACCTTCCCGATTTTTGGCCAGGATGCCGCACCCCGCGGGGCACTCTCGGCATGTGGAAGCATACCACGCGGCATCGCCGGTCACCATGTCGTCAGGCGCCTGCACCAGTGAATAGAGTGTCTTGTCGGGTCGGGGTTGATTGTAAGGGTCGGGGGTGCAGCCGGTGGCAATGGAGATGCTGCCCATGCCGACAAGCTTCAGGAAAAAGCGTCGATTCATCTAACAGGGTTCTCCGTGAACGAGATGCGCTGGCGCCATCCGCTTCGATCGGCAGGCACCGTCGTTGAATCCGGGCGGATGACCCGCATAGGTCCCCGCGCCGTCAGAGGTGGCAGGCCTAAATCTTTTCAGCGAGTAATAAAAATCGGGTGCCGTGTCAAGCACTGATGCCGCCACGCCGGCAGATATCCCACCGAAAGGGGGCGGGGGCCGCCGGTTGGTGAACGCAGCCTTCGGTAACACCCGCCGGCGCTGTTCGCACGCGAACTGACGCCCGGGGCCGGCCGGCGATAGCGAAGAGGATGAAATGGTCAACTCGAGGATCGGTTGCGCATCCTCAGGTTGATCTCTAAATTTTCCAGCGCCAGCCTGACCACATCACCGGTCTGGGGATGATCCGCGACGTATTGCCTGAAAAACGCGCCGACACTTTCCGGCCGATAGATACCGGCCGTCGGCAGGATGGCGGCGATGACCCTCTCGTAGAGCAGGGGGTGAAAGGCTTCGAGTTCCGGCCGATGCGCCAGGTACCAATCCCAGAGATAATCGTCCGCGTGGGGATTCGCTGCCGCCGCAACGATCGGAATGAACTTGTTGCGGTCGGGCACCTCGTCGAGAACGAATTGCAGGGCGTTCTCGATATCGGGCTTGTCCTTGAACCATCCCAGGGCCGATAGAATGTTAAGCCGTTCGTGCTCGCTGATGGTCGATCGAAACCGTTGCTGCAGCCATTTGAGGGCCGTGGTGCCGCCGTTCAAGGCGCCCAATTGAACGGTGCTCTTCAGGATGTCCGGATGGACGGCACGCCCGGCGAGCAGATGCTCGAACTGTTGCACGGCAAATTGAAGCACGTCTTGCGCGCCGAAAATAGCGGCCGGCAGCATGATCTGATCCCGCAGCAGTGAAACCGTGAAGGGTTCAGCGCCCTGCGGCACAGGACCGATTGCCGCCAGCGCCCCCTGGAGCAGACGACGACCGATCGACGTCAACCGGTCTTTGCCTGCGCCGGTCAGGACTCTGGCGGCTTGAAACAGATTGGCCGCAATGCTGCTCAGGGGTAAAAAGGCGTCTTCGGCTTGGTAATACTCGAGAAAGTCCAGATACACATCGATGCCGTCGTTGCCGCTTCTGACCATTGCATACAGGTCATTCTGAAGTCCCCAGCGGTCTTCGGTCGACAACGATTTGTCACGGACCCGCTTTCCGAGGATTTCGAGGTCCTCGGTGTTCAGATACCGGACCCGGTAGAATCCGGTGTGGTCGGCGTTGATTTTGCAAGCCGCGGCCCCGGGGGCCAGTTCGATGACGGCGGTTTGCTCGGTCATCAGTTCCCGAACGATCCGCTCTGCGCCGTTCTCGTCAAAGCAGCGCACCGTGATCGGTACGTCCCAGAGCTGCGCGGAGGTGTCGGGCAGGTAGGTGAACCGGTGCTGCCGCAGGTAAAGCCGTCCGTCCCGGCGGTCGACGGCGATCAGCGGATAGCCCGGTTGTTCGACCCAGCTCTTCATCATCCGGGTGACCGGCTTTTCGGATGAGGTTTCGAAGGCTTCCCAGAGATGCCGGCTGGCGGCATTGCCGTAGGCGTGCGCTTCCAAATAACGGTGCAGGCCGTCGCGGAATAATTCCGGTCCGATATAGTCCGCAACCTGGCGCAGGATGCTGCCGCCTTTGCTGTAGATAATCGGCGCCGTGCTGGTGTTGATCACCACGTGCTCGCCGCCCGGGATTTCGATCGCGACGGTCTCGCGCAACCCGTCGCGCACCAGCGCAGCTTCGGTTTGACTGCCGATGAACTGTTCCCAGATGCCCCACTCCGGGTGGTACTCGTCGACGACCCCAAAGCCGAAAAAGGTGGCAAAACTCTCGTTGAGCCACAAGTAGCGCCAATCCGAGGGGGTCACGAGGTTCCCGAACCACTGGTGGGCGATTTCATGGGCGATCACCTCGCAAATCCTCTCCTCGCCAGCCCGGGAGGTCATATTGGGATAGTGCAGCAGCAGATTTTCACGAAAGGTGATCGCCCCCCAGTTTTCCATAGCCCCGAAGGCGAAGTCCGGGATGGCGATCAGGTCCATCTTCGGCAACGGGTAGGGGATCCGATAGTAGTCTTCGCAATACGCCAGCGCCTTGCGGCCGAATTCGAGGCCAAACCCGGTGTACGGTAGCATGCCCGGGGTGGTGGCGACCCTGACCCGCGGGTCTTCAGGACTCACCACGCATTCGAAATCCCCGACACCGAAGAACAGCAGGTAGGTCGACATTCTGGGCGTGCGGTGAAAGCTCACCCGCTTCTTATCGTTTGCCAGGGGCTCTTCGGTGTCGATCAGCGTGTTGGATATCGCGCAGAGACCGGTGTCGATGACCATTTCAACTGTGAAGGTCGCTTTTTTTAACGGGTGATCAACACAGGGAATTGCACGCCGGGCGTCACTTTCCTCGAATTGCGTCACGGCGATATAGTGCGTCTGACCATCTTTCCGGTAACGGCTGCGGTAAAAACCGGCCATTCGATCATTGATCTGACCTTCGTATTCGACAATCAGGGTCAGGCTTCCATGAATGCCGCGCGGCAGCCGGATGCTCAATTCCTCTTTATGCGGGTCTACGTCGAAGGCGCAGATCACCTCCTTACCCTCGCGGCGCACGCTGCAGCGCCATATGGCGAGTTCCAAGACATTCAGGATCACCGCGTCCCGCGCTTCGGGAAGCTCTCCGACAATCTCGACTCTGGCGCTGAATTTGAAGCCGGACAAATCGGGTGTCAGCGCGATTCGATAGTGAATCGGATTGAAATCGTTCATCCAAACCTCCACGGTCGCGTTGGGTCGCAACGAGTCATCTCTCTGACATAGAATTGCAAAAATCACAAGCCGGTTGACGCACCCAACCGAAAAAATGGCTCGCCTTGACGCCAGCTGTGAAGTCGAATGCAGACCGAGGACGACTTTTAACGCCGGGGCTGGCTCTTGACGCCTGCCGCTCGGCCCTGAGTCCGAAGGGCTTGGCGCTGACTACGCAGGTCGATGACGACGGCGCGGCGTTTCCGTTTTTCGGCGTGCATGGTCATCGTCGCCCAGAGCGTATCGAGAGTGAATGGTTTCTGGAGGTAATCGTGAATGCCGCCGGCATAAGCCGCTGCGATCGTCGCATGATCAGCGCAGGCGGAGATGAGGATCTTGATGATATCCGCGCGGGCCCCGCCGGCATGTTCGAGAAAGGTCAGCCCGCTGATTCCAGGCAGCTTGTCGTCGCTGATGATGATGTCAAAGGCTTCTACGGCCAGTTTCTGCAGGCCTTCCTCGGCGGTTGCGGCCGTCCGCAAGGGGTATCCTTTCTGCCGGAACGCGATTTCAATTGAATTGCGGATGAATTCGTTGTCGTCGATCAGAAGTGTTTTCATTTTTTTCAGCTCGGAATTGGTGACCATAATGCCATTTCCTAAATATATGGTTGCTGGATTCTGTCTGAACCCAGCAATGAACAAATAGTGTGCCAGCATGCGCCGATGCCATTTAATGATAAAATTTCATATAGTTAGAAATTAAGAGGGGCTAAGTCGGTGCCGAACGGGTCGGGAAGGATTGGGGCAAAAAACCCAGTCTCGATGCGAACAATGCCCCAAAAATCCATCGATTGCCAAAGCCGAAGGTCGATTTTCCGCTCTTGCAGACGCGATAGTGCTTGGAGGCCGACCCGCCGACCGCAAACCGCGGCGGTATCGGCCGTCACCGGAATGCAAAGAGTCCGGGGAATCCAATTTTGGCGTGAAAACAGACGGTGGGGAGAGAAGATGGCCGGAATCCGCTCAAGGGCCCGGATTATTCGAATAGCTTTTTACGTCGATACCGAAAGGTGTCACGACTGACATTGAGGGATCGGGCCGCCCGGCTTTCGTTTCCGTCGGCCATCCGCAGAGACTCTGCGTAGTATTTTTTTTCGATGGCCGCCATGACTTCGGGAAGATCGACGCCGTCGGGGGTCAAGGCCGGCAACCCGGTGGCGAAACCGCCGCCGGTCGCGTCCGCATTTCGACATTCCGGCGCCACCCCAAGATCCCGCAGCTCCAGCACCGGGCCGTCTCCGAGCAAAACGGCCCTCTCGATCAGGTTCTTCAGTTCACGCACGTTGCCGGTCCATTTTAAGTTCTTTAATGCCTGTTCCGCCTCGGAACTGATCCCGGTGAACGTCTTGCCGAACTTCACCGCGAATTCGACCAGGTAGTGTTTGGCAATCGGCACGATATCTTCGCGGCGCTGGTTGAGGGAGGGGATCGCAATTTTGATGACCGCGAGGCGGTGGTACAGGTCCTGCCGGAAAGTCCCCGCAGCGACCATCTCCTCCAGGTTCTTGTTCGTGGCGGCGACGATTCGGGTCTGGGCCATCCGCTTCTTGGTGCCGCCCACCCGATAGTATTCGCCCTCTTCGAGAAACCGCAGCAGTTTGGCCTGCGCCTCCATGCTCAGGTCCGCCACTTCGTCCAGAAAAAGGGTGCCTTCGGCCGCTTTTTCCACCAAACCTTCCTTGCCCGATTTGTCGGCCCCGCTGAAAGCCCCCTTTTCGTAACCGAAGAGTTCACTCTCGATCAAGTCCTTGGGTATGGCCGCACAGTTGACGCTGATCATCGGACCTTCGAAATTGGGGCTGCGGTAGTGAATGGCCTTGGCGATCAGCTCCTTTCCCGTGCCGGTTTCGCCGAGGATCACGATCGATGTGTCGGGACTCTTGGCGACCTTGGTCACCACTTCCATGACGTCTTGAATGGCATCGCTCTCGCCGATAAATCCCGGCAGGTTCTCCTTGAGATATTTTTCATGCAGGAGTTGGATTTCTTTGCGCAACTTGATCGTCTCCAGAGCGTTGCGCACGGTCACCATGAGGGTGTTCATCTGCAGCGGTTTGACCACGTAGTCGTAGGCACCCTGTTTCATTGCGGAAACCACGGTTTGAACATCTTCATAGGCGGTGATCATGATCACGATAATCTCCGGATAGAGGCCTTTTATTTTGACGAGCGCATCGATTCCGCTCATGCCGGGCAGGCCGATGTCCAAGAGAACCAGATCCGGCGGGGTGTTCAGCACCGCTTCGATGGTGTCCTCGGCGCTGGAAAACCCCTTGATCCGATAAAGCTTTTTCAATGCCAGGACCACACCTTCCCGGGCCACCTCTTCGTCATCCACCACGTAGACCGTATAGGGCGTCATTGGGTTTGGATCCTCTTCTCTATGGGCAGTTCGATGGTGAACCGGGCCCCGCCCGATTGATTGCTCTCGACCGTAATGGCGCCGCGGTGATCATTGATGATCCGCAGCGAGATGGCCAGCCCGATGCCTGAACCGTCGGTCTCGGTCGTGAAAAACGGGTCGAAGATCTTTTCGCGGATGCCGATGGGAACCCCGGTCCCCGTATCCGAAACGCTCAGGCAGATGTTATTGTTTTCCGCGTACGACCGGAGGGTCAACCGTTTTTCAGAATTCTTTTTCTCCATGGACTTCATGGCATTGTCGATCAGGTTCAGGACCACCTGTTCGATCAAATGCGGATCCCCGTAACTCATCGGTAAATCGGGATCCAGGTCAATGTCGACATCGATCCCCTTTTTGCGCAGGCTGACAGCCGACAGGTTGATCGCCTCCTGCATGGGGCGGTTCATGCTGAGCAGCGACATGGCCGGGAGACCGGGTCTCGAAAAATCGAGGACCCGCTTGATGACCGATTCGATCTTGTTGGAAGCCCCCTGCACTTGGTCGACGATCCTTTTCATCAGCTTGACCGTTTCGGCATCGAGTTCCTCGGCTTTCAGCATATCCTCGAGCGTAAACAGGTAGGAGTTGATGCCGGTCAGCGGATTTCTGATCTCGTGGGCGATGCCGGCCGCAACACGTCCCAGGGAAATCATCTTGCTTTTTACGCGCAGGAAATGTTCGAGCTCCTGGGCACGGGTAATGTCCATCAGGTTGATCAGAATGGCATCGGTGCCGCGGTACTGAAAAAGGCTGGCGCGGCACTGCAGCCAACGGACATCGGAGCCTTTCTTTTCGCTTCCCGAGGGATAGATCCGAAAATTGGTTTCTACCGATTTCTGTTTTCCCGCAGTAAGCGCGTGATAGCATCTGGTGACCTTTTCAACATCATCCGGGTGGATAAAATGAATCAGCGTCTCCGGCGAAACACCGGCAAAGGACCGGTACAATTTTTTCTGTTCCGGATTCTGGTAAATGATGGTGTTGTTCTGGATGATGCAGATACCGATCAGCGAATTTTCGACCAGGGCCCGGAAACGCTCCTCGCTGTCCCGCAGAGCGGCTTCCGATTGACGACGGGCCTGATCGAGTTCGCGGTGATCGAGCGCGTTCTTGACCGTCTTGGTCAGTTCCTCGATCCGGATCGGCTTGCCGAGGTAACCGTATGCTCCGCTCTTGAGCGCCTCAACCGCCGTTTCGATGGTGGCATCGCCGGTAATCATGATGACGAGGATACCCGCCGCCTCCTTGCGGATACCGGCCAGAATCTGAAACCCGTCCAGATCAGGTAGTCGGATGTCCAAAAAGACCAGGTCGAAAGGTTTCCGACGGATGTGGTTCAGGGCCTCCGCACCGCTGTTGCAGGTTGTCACCCGGTGCCCTTGGAAGTCGAGCAGGCCTTGCAGGGTTTCACAGACGACGGGTTCGTCATCGACAATCAGTATGTCGGCAGCAGCTGTCATTTTTATCCTCGTCGATAACATGTTGCCAACCGCTTGAGCCGGCTTGACGGTCTTTAGATTGCGCAGCAGCGGCAGACGCGTGCCCCTGTCAAACCGCCGCCCGGCTGGTCTCCAGGCCACTTTTAACGCGCAGCGACCGGACAGGGCTGAAATTTCCTCTTATATCGGTGAGTTCCCTTTTAGCGAGGCAACCATTCCCCCCGAAATTGAAGCCGGGATCTTGATCCAAAACAGACCGTATCGAGTATTTTAATAAAAATTTGTATTTTAATCAAGATCTTATAAATGTGGCCCCGACAACAACTTCTTGCAATTATTATTGATTACTTTTATATTGGTTTCCATTCGAAGTCCCGGACGCCAGGAAGTGACCGAGGTCATCAAGGCCGGCAACCGGGCCAAGGACTTCATCAAACAAATCCTGACCTTCAGCCGAAAAACGGAGCAGGAACTCAAGCCGATCGATATCGCACCGCTCCTCAAGGAAGTTTTTAAATTCCTACGCGCCTCTTTGCCGTCGACCATCGAGATCCACACCCGTATATCGGCCGAAATAGCCAGTGTGCTGTGCACCCCCACGATGATCCAGCAGGTCCTGATGAACCTGTGCACCAATGCCGCCCAAGCCATGAAAGACGCCGCCGGTATCCTGGAAGTGAGCCTGACGAACATCGAGGTCGACGCCGCTCAAGTCAAAAAACATCCGGGGCTGCGGGCGGGAACGCACGTCTGCCTGACGGTCGGCGACACGGGCCCCGACATCGAACCGGATGTTCTGACACGCATTTTCGACCCCTATTTTACGACCAAAGCAAAGGGGGAATGCACTGGCCTGGGACTTTCGGTGGTGCACGGGATCATCCAAGCCCTGAAAGGGGTCGTCGAGGTCGACAGCCGTCCGGGCAGCGGCACCACATTTCATATCCTGCTGCCCTGCGTCGTCAGCGCAGATGAGCCCAAGGTCATTTGCCCCAAACCCCTTTCTACCGGAAACGAGCGGATCTTGTTGACCGACGGGTCAAATAAGGAGGTAGCGGCATGAGTGTCATCATCGAGCTGTCGATCTTTCCCACCGACAAGGGCGTGAGTGTCAGCCCTTATGTGGCCCGGGCCCTTGACATCATCCGGGAAAGCGGATTGCCCTACGTGCTGACCCCCATGGCCACCTGCATCGAGGGCCAATGGCCGGCCGTCATGGCGGTCGTCGACAGGTGCTTCAAAAATCTGGCATCCGATTGTGACCGCGTGTACCTGACCCTGAAAGCCGATTACCGCAAGGGGCGCACCGGCGGCCTGCATCGAAAAATCGCTTCCGCCGAGAAGAAATCTTCTGCCGCCTCAACCGATGGCCGGCTTGACGGCCGGGAACCATTGGTTTAGTCTGGCGAAAACGGGCGGACGTCGTCCGGTCCTGCCGTCGAGGTGCCCTCAGATGACGCTGTCTCTCCTAAGCCGCGCGGATTTGCATGACCTTTGCGCCGGATGGTCCGATCCGCTCGGCAAACTGGACGACGATGCATCAAAAATCGCCTATGTTCGCCGGAGGCTACCGGATCTTTTGGAGAGCCGGCCGCTGATTACCGCCTTCCTGCGTGAAATCAAACGGCACACCGGCGGTCCCGAGCGCAGCGGGCGAATGCTTTTCGACAACGAATGGCTCCTGTACATGGATGCCAGGCGCCGCTTTTCCGTTCGGATGTATCTTTATGGGCCGAAAGAGGTCACGTTTATTCACGACCACAGTTCATGGGGTGTTCTGGGCAATGCTTCTGGAAAAATGGAAATCGTCAAATACCGCAGGAAAGACGACGGCCGAAAAAGCGGTTACGCCCTCATCGAGGAGACCCAACGGATGACCTTCACACCAGGACGGATTGATACCACCCTGCCGCTCGATGGGGGTATCCACCGGATCGGCAACCCCACCGATCAGACCATCGTTGTCGTCAATGTTTACGGAACACCGCTGCGCAGGCTTTTTATCAACCATTTTGACATTGAAAACAACCGGATCGCCAAAATTTTTCCACCGCAAGTGAAAAGAAAGCTGCTCGCAGACGCCGCCTTGAAGGTGTTCGCGGCAAACGAAACCCCATGAACCGCAGGCAAGGCCCCGTCATGTCCAGATTTCGCCACCGCGCCATCCAGGGGTTGGCGGTCGGCGACGCCTTCAGCGTCACCCGCACTTTCACCACCCTGGACGTCGAGCGTTTTGCAAACATCTCCCGGGACTTCAACCCGGTTCACTTCGACGCTAGATTCGCTTGCGCCAAGAAACTGAGCGCGGTGATCTGCCATGGCCTCCTGGTGGCTGGAATGATCACCGAAATCGGCGGACAGATCGGCTGGCTGGCTTCCGGCATGAATTTCCACTTTATCCAGCCCGTTTTCATCGACGACACCATTACCTGCACCTTCACCATCGAGGAAATCGACGAGCGCGGCCGCGCCCGCGGCAAGGCCGTCTACACGAATCAACGCAACGAATTGGTTCTCCAGGCGACCCTGAAGGGCATCCTGCCCGGACCGATGGAAAGAAATGTGATGCAGGCGATGGTTGCGGAAGGCGACCCCACCAACAGGCGGCCCGGCACCGGATAGCCGGTTGGGCCGATGACCCTGTCCGCCGCACGCGCAGGACCGTCGCTCAACCCGGAATATCACGACATTCAATCGGGTGACACCGACGCCGAAGATCCCCACCCCGACCCAAACAGCTGCTCCGGTGCCCCCGTCCCGAAGGGCCGTTCGGACACTCCCCCAAAAAAAACTTTACAAGGCCATAGGCTTTCTCTAATTTGATCCGCACGGGGCGGCTTCAGCGCACCTTTTTTTCCGTCGCAGCGACAGACTTTCTCTCCGCACATACGGTCAATTCAACCACTCATCGGATTTTCAACAGGGAGTCGACAATGAAACATCAGTATGACGTCGTCATCGTGGGCGCCGGATTGTCCGGCCTGCGGGCAGCCATCGAGTTGGGTGAAGGCACCAGGGTCGCCGTTTTGAGCAAGGTTTTTGCCACCCGCTCCCATTCCGGAGCCGCCCAGGGCGGAATCGGCGCCGCCCTGGGAAACGAGGAAGAAGACAACTGGGAATG